>JARKPC010000156.1 GCA_029975435.1 Propionivibrio sp.
ATTCGCAACAAGATCAAGAGCGTTGAAAGCACGCGCAAGATCACCAAGGCAATGGAAATGGTCGCCGCCTCGAAGATGCGTAAGGCGCAGGATCGGATGCGGGCGGCACGGCCTTATGGCGAGAAGATCCGCCGGGTCGCCGGTAACCTGTCGCATGCATTGACCGATTACAGCCATCCGTTTCTTGAAAAGCGCGAGGAAATCAAGGCTGTCGGCCTGATTGTGGTGACATCCGACAAGGGCTTGTGTGGCGGGTTGAACACCAACGTTCTGCGGATGGTCCTGGCCCGGATGAAGGAATGGGAAGCGCAGGGCAAGAAGCTGAAGGTGACTGCCATCGGCAACAAGGGGTTGGGGTTCATGATGCGTGCCGGGGCCGATGTCGCTTCAAGCGTGGTCGCCTTGGGGGATACCCCCCACCTTGAGAAACTGGTCGGCCCGGTCAAGGTGCAGATCGATGCGTACATGAATGGCGAGATCGATGTCCTGTACGTTGCCTACACCCGTTTCATCAATACGATGAAACAGGAGCCGGTGGTCGAGCAACTCCTGCCGCTGACCGGCGATCTGGTCGGCGGGAGAGGGCGCATGCGCTGGGATTACATTTACGAGCCGACAACCAAATCGGTCATCGACGATCTCTTGCTGCGCTATCTCGAAGCCGTGATGTACCAGTCGGTCGCGGAAAACATGGCTTCGGAGCAGAGCGCGAGAATGGTGGCCATGAAATCCGCTTCGGACAATGCCAAGAACGTGATCGGCGAACTGCGTCTGGCCTACAACAAAGCCCGGCAGGCGGCTATTACCAAGGAACTTTCGGAGATCGTCAGCGGCGCTGCGGCTGTCTGACCACGCGAACCAAGTTAATTGATTGAGGATACGACGATGAGTCAAGGAAACATTGTTCAGTGTATCGGCGCTGTGGTGGATATCGAGTTCCCGCGTGATGCCATCCCCAAGGTCTACGACGCGCTATCGCTCGATAAATCAGAGGAGCATGGCGGTTGCGAAGCCGATCTGACGTTCGAGGTGCAACAGCAACTCGGGGACGGCGTCGTCCGGACGATCGCCATGGGATCCTCCGACGGCCTGCGTCGCGGCATGAAGGTCAATAACACCGGTGCGCCGATCTCCGTGCCGGTCGGCGACGCCACGATCGGGCGCATCATGAACGTGCTGGGTCGTCCAATCGATGAGGCGGGACCGATTGCAACGGAAGAGCGCCGCTCGATTCACCAGCCGGCGCCGAGTTTCGAGGCCCTCTCCCCGTCGGTCGACCTGCTTGAAACGGGCATCAAGGTGATCGACCTGGTTTGCCCCTTTGCCAAGGGCGGCAAGGTTGGCCTGTTCGGTGGTGCCGGCGTTGGCAAGACCGTCAACATGATGGAACTGATCAACAACATTGCCAAGCAGCACTCCGGCCTTTCGGTCTTCGCCGGCGTCGGGGAGCGTACCCGCGAAGGCAATGACTTCTATCATGAAATGCGGGAGTCGAACGTTCTCGACAAGGTGGCGATGGTTTTCGGTCAGATGAACGAACCGCCGGGCAACCGCCTGCGCGTAGCGCTGACCGGGTTGACCATGGCCGAGCGCTTCCGTGATGACGGGCGCGATATTCTCTTCTTCATCGACAACATTTACCGCTACACCCTGGCCGGCACCGAAGTCTCCGCCCTCCTTGGCCGAATGCCTTCCGCCGTGGGCTACCAGCCGACGCTGGCTGAGGAAATGGGACGTCTCCAGGAGCGCATCACGTCGACCAAGGTGGGCTCGATCACGTCGATCCAGGCCGTGTATGTTCCGGCCGACGACTTGACCGATCCGTCGCCGGCGACCACCTTCCTGCACCTTGATTCGACGGTTGTGCTGTCTCGCGACATCGCGGCGCTGGGCATCTACCCGGCCGTCGATCCGCTCGATTCGACGTCGCGTCAGCTCGATCCGCAGATCGTCGGCGAGGAACACTACAAGGTAGCGCGCGCCGTGCAAATGACCTTGCAACGGTACAAGGAGCTGCGTGACATCATCGCGATTCTCGGGATGGACGAACTGTCGCCCGAGGACAAGCTGATCGTTTATCGCGCGCGCAAGATCCAGCGCTTCCTGTCGCAGCCGTTCCACGTCGCCGAAGTCTTCACTAATTCGCCGGGCAAGTATGTGCCGCTGAAGGACACGATCAAGGGCTTCAAGATGATCGTCGACGGCGAATGCGACAGCATTCCGGAACAGGCCTTCTACATGGTTGGCAGCATTGAGGAAGCGCTCGAGAAGGCCAAGACTCTCTAGCAGCAGAATTCGCCGCGCGTCGCGAGACGCGCCTGTGCAGGAAAGGAAACCATGCCACTCAGAGTTCATGTCGACGTTGTCAGCGCCGAAGAACAGATTTTCTCCGGCGAAGCGGAGTTCGCCGTATTCCCCGGTGAGGCCGGAGAATTGGGTATTTACCCGCGCCATGCGCCATTGCTGACCCGGATTCGTCCGGGGGCGGTGCGGTTGAAAATACCGGACCGCGACGAGTTTGAAATGGTCTATGTGTCCGGTGGCATCCTGGAAGTCCAGCCGACGCTGATTACCTTGCTTGCCGATACGGCCATCCGCGCGAAGGATCTGGATGAGGCCGAGGCGATCAAGGCGAGGAAGCACGCCGAGGAGGCGCTGAGAAACCGTTCGGCGGATGTCAGTTATGCGAGTGCCGAAGCCGAGTTGGCGCAGGCATTGGCGCAATTGCAGACAATCAAGAAGATGCGGAAACCGCACTGATCCCGGTTGCTGCGAGAACGAAAAAGCTGGCGCGGTTGGCCAGCTTTTTGTTTTGCGCGAGTCCGGAAATGACTACGGCTTCGATTGAATCAGGCCGGCGCTTTCCAGCGCGGCGATGCGTTCCTCAAGCCGGGCCAACGGTCCGGTCAGGGCGCCCACCTCCCGGCAAAACCCTTCGACATCGCGATGTCTGGCGATCGCGGGGTTCTCCTCGGTGAAGTATTCGGCCACATTGCGCGCCAGGTTCCACGCTGCTTTCCGCTGCCAATCGATCAACTGCCTTCCTGCGTGCACCAGACGATGGGCAGCGATGTCTCCGACCACGCTGGCCAGATCACTCTCAACATCCCAGCGCAGGTTGCGCAATACAAAACCAATGCAGTCGGCCAAGCCGGCTGCGCCGGTGATCCGGGCGGAAGCCAGCAGCACCGCCGGGTCGCCGAGGGCTCCGAGCAAATGCAGGGGCGTTGCACCGGATAAGGAGAGGGTGACTGTGGCTGGAGTGTCCCCCTCTCTCTTGCGGAAATAACCCTCCGGGGTGATTTCGAAATGACAATGCAGAGGCGCGAGTTCCAGCCGGACAGTCTGACCGGCAAACGGTTTGAGCCGGTCGCGTGCCCAATCCTCGTCGGCGAGAAGGTGATTCAAACCGGCAAGGAATGCCTGTTGCAGCATGAGTGCGGCCGCTTTCAGTTGACCTGCTGGATCCCTGCGACGACCCAGCCTCTGCTTCCATCGACCGGCTTGCTCAGGTTCCATACCTCGTCGAACGGGGCGGCCGCGCCGTTCTCGCTTTCCCGGATCATGCCGCTAAAACGGACGCTGGCGATGTGCCGCTCGGCCTCGGTGACGACTTCCAGGAGTTCGGCATTGAGCGTGACGACATCCGTCTGCTGCTTGACGTTGCCGCGTTCGTCCATCTGCATCTTGATCTCGGCAAAAACCTCGGGGCTGACGAACTCGCGCATGTCGTCGAGGTTCCTGGCGTCATTGGCCGCCTGCAGCCGAACGAAGTTGAGTTTGGCGACGCGCAGGAAGGCCTCGCTGTCAAACCCTGGCGGGAGCGCTTCGGCGGCGGAATCTCCGAAAGCGCCCGCCGGTGCGGGGGGAACGGCAGTGCCTTCCATGCCCGCATACTGCATTGGAGCAGGTGACGGGGGCGCGCGTCGCATCAGGAGCTTGAGGACGAATACAACGGCCATTGCCAGCAGGGCGATCATGAAGAAGCTGGCGAACTCCTGACCCAGTCCAAAGTGCGAAAGGAGGGCTCCGATACCGAGTCCGGCGGCCAGTCCGGCGATCGGGCCCAGCCAGCTGCGCTTGGGCGCCGGGGCTGCGGTTGGCGAAGCGGGTGCGGTGGGGGCCGGCGTGGCCTGCCTGGTCGGCGCGGGAGCGGGCCGAGGAGCAACAGACCGCTGCATGCCGAATGAACTGCCACCGCCGAGCCGCTTGGCTTCCGCTTGGCCGACGCTCAGACCGCAGGCGACGAAAGCAACCACCACAGCGAAAAATACGTTCAGAAAGTGTTTCATCGAACTCTCCATCAGAATTTGAAACCGCGGTGCAGGGCGACCACGCCCAACGTCAGGTTGAAATATTCGACTTTTTCAAAACCCGCCTGTTCTAACAGGGTCTTCAGGGTTTCCTGGTCGGGATGAACGCGGATCGACTCGGCGAGGTAGCGATAGCTGGCCTCGTCCTTGGTGACGAGCTCGCCGATACGCGGGATGACCTTGAACGAATAGAAATCGTAAAGCGGTGCCAGCGGTTTCCAGACATGGGAAAACTCCAGCACCAGCAACCGGCCCCCCGGGCGCAGGACGCGGAACATCTCGGCCAGTGCGCGATCCTTGTGCGTCATGTTGCGCAACCCGAAGGCCACGGAGACGCAGTCGAAGTAGTCGTCCGGGAAGGGCAGCTTTTCGGCGTCACACTGCGCGACCGGGAGGAGGAGTCCCTTGTCGGCGAGGCGATCGCGGCCATTGGTCAGCATCGAATTGTTGATGTCGGTGAGCCAGACCTGCCCGCTTTTTCCGGCCCGCCGGGAAAAGGCGAGAGACAGATCCCCTGTGCCGCCCGCGACGTCGAGAACGCGCGATCCCTCGCGGACGCCGCTACGGTCAATGGTGAAAGCCTTCCACAGCCGGTGCAGGCCACCGGACATCAGGTCGTTCATCAGGTCATAGCGTTGCGCGACCGAATCAAAGACTCCGGCCACACGCCGTGCCTTTTCAGCCTCTGCCACTTGTTCATAACCGAAATGGGTCTGGTTTTGCGTATTCATTATGCTCGCTAGATGGGGGCGTGCGGCGAAAAATCAACGCTTGATGCCGCAGGTGGGAGCGGGAGCTTCGGGAGCGGCCGGACATTCCGCGGGATCGCGGCTGGCTCCGGCCTCCTTGAGCTTGTCGAGATACGCCTGCCAGAGCTCTTCGCGATGGCTGCCAAGGCCATGCAGGATGTCCCAGGAATACAGGCCGCTTTCGTGACCGTCGGAAAAAACCGGACGGATCGCGTAGTTTCCGACCGGTTCTATGCGCACGATATCGATGTCGCGCTTGCCGATCTGCAGCTTCTCCTGTCCGATGCCGTGGCCGCGAACCTCCGCCGACGGCGAAAAGACCCGCAAAAACTCGAAGCTGAGTTCGAAACGATCGCCATTGTCGAAGCTGATCTCGAACATTTTCGATTTCTGATGCAGCTTGATTTCGGTCGGTGTGGGAGTGTCGGAACGCAGGCCACCCATGATTGCCTTCGTGGAAAATGGAGGCGCTATCATAGCGCAAGTCGAGCGGGTCACGTTTTTCCATGTGCCTTGCCATAGACCTTGTCTGCAGCGAGCTTTGTCATCAAACTGTAACCCCGCCTTAATAAACTGGGAGCGTAAAAATTTCCGAGAGCCCGCTTGCAATGCCTGCGACGATCCTAGTTGTAGAAGACGAACCCTCCATCCAGGAACTGATTTCCGCTGCCCTTCAGCATGCCGGGCACCGCGTGTTGCGCGCCTATTCGGCCGAAGATGCGGTTCCGCTGGTCAACGGGACCTTGCCGGACGTGGTACTGCTCGACTGGATGCTTCCGGGCATGAGCGGCATCCAGTTTGCGCGAAGGCTGCGCGGCGAGGACCGAACGCGCGAGTTGCCGATCATCATGCTGACGGCGCGCGGCGAGGAGCAGGACAAGGTGGCCGGTCTCGATGCCGGTGCCGATGACTACCTGACCAAGCCGTTTTCGCCGCGCGAACTGGTGGCGCGGATCAAGGCCGTGTTGCGCCGACGCGCTCCGCAGATGACGGAAGACTGCGTCGAGGTCGAAGGCCTGCGCGTCGACCCCGTGACGCACCGGGTTACGGGCAATGGTCGCCAACTGGAACTCGGGCCGACCGAGTTCCGTCTACTGCATTTCTTCATGACGCACCAGGAGCGCGTGTTCAATCGCACCATGCTGCTCGACCAGGTCTGGGGCGACCATGTCTTTGTCGAAGAACGGACGGTCGATGTGCATATCCGGCGCTTGCGGGCCGTCCTGGAGTCAACGGGCCACGACGGTCTGATCCAGACGGTGCGCGGGAGTGGCTATCGCTTCTCGGCGTTGCCTGGTTGAGCCGAACCGTCCGGCGAGCCGTATGAAGACACTCTGGGTCCGAACTTTCTGGCTATTGCTGTTCGTTCTCGGTCTGATCGTCTTGCCGGTGAAGCTTGCTTTCGGAACCTTCTGGAGTGTTGCCGCGCTCATCGCTTGCCTTCTGCTCATGCTCGGCTGGCATCTGGTTCATCTCGGGCAGTTACTGGACTGGCAAGAGGGTCCGCTCGACAGCCCGCTGCCGCGCGGTCGCGGCGTCTGGGAAATCGCCTTCGCCGGTTTGCATCGCCGTGTTCGGGTTCGCCTGGGTCAGCAGCAGTCTCTGTCGGAAACGCTGGACCGCTTCATGCGCGCCTTCCAGGCACTGCCTGACGGAGTGATCGCGTTCGACCGCCACCAGCATATCGAGTGGATCAACGAACGGGCCGAAACCCATTTTGCCCTTTCGGCCGCGAGCGATCGCGGACAGGCGCTGACCAACCTGATCCGCCAGCCCGATTTCGTGGCCTATCTCGAAAACGGAAAGTTCGATGAACCGCTGATCTACCGGGGTGGGCGGGTCGAGGGACTGGTTCTGATGCTGCAGGTGATTCCCTATGGCGAGGACCACCGCCTGCTGGTCTCGCGCGATATCAGCCAGATCGAGCGCATGGAAAACATGCGCCGGGATTTCATTGCCAACGTGTCGCACGAGCTCAAGACGCCGCTGACCGTGGTGGCCGGGTTTTCCGAGATGCTGGCCGAGAACTACGAGGACTATGGCGACGCCGAGATCAAGCACTACCTGACGCTGATCTGCGAGCAGAACGGGCGCATGCAGCGCCTGATCGAGGATCTCCTGACTCTGTCATCCCTTGAATCCGGGGCCGCATTGGCCAATGAGGAACGTGTCGAGATCGAGCCGATGTTGCGCAGCCTTCTCGCCGAAGCCCAGGCACTTTCCGGCGGAAAACATGAAATCGCCCTGTCAATCGAGGTGCCTTCCGTGCTGGCCGGTTGCGCCAACGAGTTGCGTAGCGCGTTTGGCAATCTGGTTGGCACTGCGGTGCGCTACACGCCTCCGGGCGGAAAGATTGATCTGACTTGGAGTGTGCGTCACGGGAGCGGGGAGTTTGCGGTCGCCGATACCGGCATCGGTATCGCCGCGCAGCACCTGCCGCGGCTGACTGAAAGGTTTTACCGGGTAGACCGCAGCCGCTCGCGGGAAACCGGGGGAACCGGGCTGGGATTGGCCATTGTGAAACACGTGCTGACCCGTCATCAGGCGACCCTGGAGATCGAGAGCGAACTCGGCAAGGGGAGTCGCTTCGTGGCGCGCTTTGCCCGACACCGCCTGCTTTCGTAATCTCGTTCTAACAGATATCGAAACCAATCCGTTCGAAGTCCGGTCCGACATCCAGCAGGTACTTCATGCGCACACGCCAGGCGCCATCGGTAAAGATTTCAAGGGTCCGTCCCGGCTTGAACCAGCCCGAGGGCACTACCAGGGATTGTTCGGCTTCGACCGATTCCAGGGCGGGCAGGAGGAAGGCGCGCTGATACAACTCGCGGGATTCTCCCGCCAGATCGACCTGTCGTGCGCAGATGGCTACCGGCAGGCCGGGCAACGCCTTGATGCCGGCGATCAGCCCGCCCTTGCTCTCCTGCATCAGCCAGGTGGCCTGCGCCAGCAGGAAGCGCTCTCCGTCGTGCGGGCAGAGGGCCAGCAGCTGCCCATGCACCATCTTCCGGCCGCTGACGCTGCGTACCAGGCGGAAACCGTTGGCCGACTGGTTGACCACTTCCCAAGTGTCCACGCTGTAGGTGGCCGCAAGCCTTTCCTGCTGGAACTGCAGGACCTGCTGAGGATTTTCCTGAAAACGGAAGGAAAACAGGTTCTCGAAGTCGTGGCGCGAGTAGATGCGGACATTCTCCGGCTGCTGGAATTCCTTGCCCGAGATGAAGTAGTGCATCTCTTCGAATCCGGTGCAGATGCGCGTGATCCCGGACGTGGCGTGGCGACGGTACTTGCGCGCGGCGCGCGCTTGCGACCACTGGCGCGACAGATGTTCCAGCAGACGGGCGCACTGGTGCGGCGTGCAATCGTCGCCGAGGGCGAGCTGGGATGGCGGGATGCGCTGTTTCAACTGCTGCCGGATGTGGCTGATCTGAATCGCCAGCCGCGAGGTGTCGAGACGTCTGATCTGGTCCGTCTGCAGGCATTCCGATGTCGGCCGCAGCGCGACGTCCTGCATGAGGTCGATGACGAACGGAGGAAGCGCTTCACCGGGAACGGCGGGATGAATGCCGACCAAAGCCGACCAGGCCACTGCCCAGCGCCGGACCAGCGTCTGGTCCCGCAGTGACAGGCTGTAGCTGCCGGCCATGTCGGACAGCACGAAAGCAATGTAGGCGGCGGCACAATGCGTGTTGCAGGTGTGCGATTCGAGAATGTCCGGGATGGCGTGCGTCGAGACGTGCATCTCCTCGGACGTTCCGTAGTAGCCGTGAAGATCGAGCCACAGCCCCCATGGCACCTCCCGGCGCGCGCGCTGGTGCTCGAGAATGGCCATGCCGGTGAAATGGATGCAGCGATGCAGCAGGGAAGCCAGGCGCTCGGGCGGCACGGCTTCCGCCTGGGCGGAACTCCGTTCGGCGCAATGGGCGTAGGCCTGGGCGGCTTTCAGCCAGAGCAGGACGACCTGGCGAAAGAAGCGTTCCTCGATGTCGCCGAGCGGGATCGGCTTGTTCAAATAGCGCTTGGCCAGTTCTTCCGCGACGAAGGTCACGGGCAGGCGCGCGTGTTCCAGGAGCTGGAAATAGGTGGGCGTTTCGGGAGGCGAGGCGAGCAGGCTGTCGAGAAAGCGAACGAGATCGCCGATCGCCAGCTGCGGGTTGGCCAGAGGGATGCGCGCGATGATCTCGCTGCCGGTGGGGAAATCCGGGATGCTGAAAATGATCGGGGCGGGTGTGCTCATGGCTGTGCTTTGACGGGTGAGGGAGCCGGAATCCGGAAGCCGCGGGTCAATATCGTGTCCTTTCCTTGACGGGTCTTTCGTGCCGGTGCACGAACGACATTCTTTCAGGGTCCAGACTACGGTCCGAGCCCACTGTTTTCAAGGAAAAATGTCACGAATCCGGCGGATTTCCGGCGGAAAGTGCGCCATGGAGAAGGCGATCGAAAGACTAATCCCGGGGCTACAGCAGCACGCGCTCGATCCCACCGGAGTTGGCTTTATTCACATACTCCGCCAGCCAGTTTTCCCCGAGCAGATGCCGGGCCATTTCGACGACGATGTAGTCGGCCTGGGTGCCGGCGTCGTCGTTGTAACGCGACAGGCCCTGCAGGCACGAGGGGCAGGAGGTGAGCAGCTTGATCTCGCCGGAGAACGGCACCTTGTTGCCGTTGGTGCCCATCTCGCCGTCGGTGCGCAGGCGGGCGGCGCCGTTCTCGATTTCCTCCTGCTTGCGGAAGCGCACCTGCGTCGACACGTCCGGGCGCGCCATGGCCAGGGTGCCGGCCTCGCCGCAGCAGCGGTCGGAGAGATCGACGCGCTGGCCCATCAGGGCGTTGGCGACCTTGATGCCGGGCATCGTCTTCATCGGGGTATGACACGGGTCGTGGTACATGTAGCGCGTGCCCTGCACGCCGTCGAGCTTGACGCCCTTCTCCAGCAGGTACTCGTGGATGTCGAGCAGGCGGCAGCCGGGGAAGATCTTCTCGAACTGGTACTTCTGCAGCTGGTCCATGCACGTGCCGCAGGAGACTATCACCGTGTTGATGTCGAGGTAGTTCAGCGTATTGGCGACCCGGTGGAAGAGCACGCGGTTGTCGGTGGTGATCTTCTGCCCGAGGTCGGACTCGCCTGCCGCGATCTGCGGGTAGCCGCAGCACAGGTAGCCGGGCGGCAGCACGGTCTGCGCGCCGATTTCGTAGAGCATCGCCTGTGTCGCCAGGCCGACTTGCGAGAACAGGCGCTCGGAGCCGCAGCCAGGGAAGTAGAACACGGCGTCGCCGTCGTAGTCGGGCGCGGCGACCTTCTGCGGGTCGCGGATGACAGGAACGGTCTTATCGTCCTCGATGTCGAGCAGCGCGCGCGAGGTGCGCTTGGGCAGGCCGCCGGGCATCGGCTTATTGACGAAGTGGATGACCTGCGCGCGCAGCGTCGGCTGGCCGAGCGTGGCCGGCGGCTGCTTGGTCTGGCGCTGGATCAGGCCGAACGTCTTGGCGACCTTGTGCGCCATGCGTTGTCCCGGATAGGCCAGCGTGGTCATCAGCTTGCGGATCAGGCGGATCGTGCCGGCGTCCTTCATGGTCAGGAAGGCCATGGCGAAGGCCTTGCCCGGCACGAATTTCTTCTTGCCCTGCTCACGCAGGAAATTGCGCATGGCGATCGATACGTCGCCGAAGTCAATGTCCACCGGGCAGGGATTGAAGCACTTGTGGCACACCGTGCAGTGATCGGCGACGTCGTTGAACTCGTCGAAATGCATGAGTGAAATGCCGCGCCGCGTCTGCTCCTCGTAGAGGAAGGCCTCGATCAGCAGCGAGGTGGAGAGGATCTTGTTGCGCGGCGAGTAAAGCAGGTTGGCGCGCGGCACGTGCGTCGAGCAGACCGGCTTGCACTTGCCGCAGCGCAGGCAGTCCTTGACCATCGTCGAGATGCGGCCGATCTCCGACTGTTCCAGGATCAGCGACTCGGCGCCGAGCAGCGAGAACGACGGCGTGTAGGCGCCGCGCAGGTCGCTGCCGGCCATCAGCTTGCCCTGGTTGAAGTGCCCGTCAGGGTCGATGCGCGCCTTGTACTCGCGGAACGGGCGGATTTCCTCCTCGCTGAGAAACTCCAGCTTGGTTATGCCGATGCCGTGCTCGCCGGAGATCACCCCGTCGAGCGTGCGCGCCAGGTGCATGACGCGTTCGACGGCGCGGTTGCCGACCTGCAGCATGGCGTAGTCGTCCGAGTTCACCGGGATGTTGGTGTGCACGTTGCCGTCGCCGGCGTGCATGTGCAGGGCGACGAAGACACGACTGCGCAGGGTTTGCTTGTGGATCGCGTCGATGCGCTCCAGCACGGGGCGGAAGACGCTGCCATCGAAGATCGCTTCCAGTTGCGGGCGCAGCTCGTTTTTCCACGACACGCGCACGGAGTAGTCCTGCAGGCGGTGGAACAGCGTCGGCGCGGGCGCCTTGTTGGTCAGCGTGCCGTCCTGGATGCCGTATTCAGCGAATTGCGCTTCGGCGGCGGCCAGCGGCAGGTCGAGGTGATCGAGCAGCCATTGCCAGCGCGCGCGCACCGCGGCGACCGTTTCCAGCGCCGCCGGGCGGCAGTCGCCGATCAGGATGACGTTATCGATGCCGGAGTCGGTGCTGCGCAGCGGCAGGTCGCCCTGCAGAAACTCTGTGAGGTTGTCGCACAGCGCCAGCTTGTTGCGAATCGACAGTTCGATGTTGATGCGCTCGACGCCGTCGCAGTAGTCGCCCATGCGCGGCAGCGGGATGACCACGTCTTCGTTGAGCTTGAAGGCGTTGGTGTGCTTGGAGATGGCGGCGGTGCGCGAGCGGTCGAGCCAGAATTTCTTGCGCGTGTCGGCATCGACGGCGATGAAACCCTCGGCCGAGCGCAGGTTGCAGAGACGCACCACTTCGGCGGCGGCGCTCATCACCGCCTTCTCGTCGTGGCCGACGATGTCGCCGATCAGCACCATCTTCGGGCGCCCGTGGCGCTTGGCCTTGGTGGCATAGCCGATGGCCGTGACGTAGCGCTCGTCAAGGTGTTCGAGGCCGGCGAGCTGCACGCCGGCCGCGTAGCCGGCGCCTCCCGGCTTGAAGTGGTCGGTGATCTCGACGATCGCGGGTACGGCTTCGCGCACCTGGCCAAAAAATTCAAGGCAGACCGTGCGCACGTGCGGCGGCATCTTGTGCAGCACCCAGCGCGCGGCGACGATCAGGCCGTCGGTGCCTTCCTTCTGCACGCCGGGCAGGCCGGAGAGGAACTTGTCGGTGACGTCCTTGCCGAGGCCGGCCTTGCGGAAGGTGTGTCCCGGAATCTCCAGCACTTCGGGCGCGCCGCTCAGGGTGACACCGTCCCTCTCGAAGCGGCGGATCTCGAAACGCGCGACGGCCTGCTCGTGGATCTTGCCGAAGTTGTGGCCGAGGCGGGTGACCTCCATCGGCAGTCCGTCGACGTCGACCATCTTCCACCAGGCCAGGTTGTCGAGCGCGGTGCCCCACAGCACGGCTTTCTTGCCGCCGGCGTTCATGGCGATGTTGCCGCCGACACAGGAGGCGCTCGCCGAAGTCGGATCGACGGCGAAGACCAGACCCGCAGCGCCCGCGGCATCGGCCACGCGGTCGGTCACCACGCCGGCGCCGGTGCGGATGGTGGCGTAGGGGCGGTCGCAGCCGGGCAGCGTCAGCTCCTCGACAGCGCTCAGGTCGATCAGCTTCTCGGTGTTGATGACCACCGATTTCGGCGTCAGCGGCACGGCGCTGCCGGTGTAACCGGTGCCGCCGCCACGCGGGATGATGGTCAGCCCCAGTTCGATGCAGTTGCGCACCAGCGGGGCGATTTCGTCCTCGGTGTCGGGATAGAGCACGACGAAGGGATATTCGACGCGCCAGTCGGTGGCGTCGGTGACGTGCGAGACGCGGGCCAGGCCGTCGAAGGCGATGTTGTCCTTGCGCGTGTGGCGCGAGAGTGTCTTCAGCACCCGCTGGCGCAGGCTGGAGGTGTCATCGAAGTGGCGGGCGAAAGCGTCCACCGCGGCGTGCGCGGCGGAGCACAGGTTGAAGACCGTCTCGTTGCCCAGGCGCCGCTTGTCGATCTCGCGCAGGCGGTGGCGCAAGGCCTCGATCAGCGCTTCACGGCGCTGGCGGTTGGCCAGCAGGTCGTCTTCCAGGTAGGGGTTGCGCTGCACGACCCAGATGTCGCCGAGCACCTCGTAGAGCATCCGCGCCGAGCGGCCGGTGACGCGCTGGCTGCGCAGTTCGTCGAGGATCGCCCAGTTGTCCGCGCCGAGCAGGCGGATGACGATTTCGCGGTCGGAGAAGGAGGTGTAGTTGTACGGGATTTCCCGCAGGCGAGCAGTCATGGTGGTGCAGGTGCGCGTTTCAAAAGCGAATTCTCGCCCAGAAGGGAGCGTTCGCGCTGGCGCGGCCAAGACGCCGGTCATTCGCCCAGATAAGCCTCGCGCACCTTGGGATTGGCCAGAAGGCTTTTGGCGTCGTCGGTAAGCGTGATCTCGCCGCTTTCCATGACGTAACCGCGCTGGCTGACTTCGAGCGCCAGTTTGGCATTCTGCTCGACGAGGAGGACGGTCATGCCTTCCTTCGCCACGGTGCACACGACTTCGAAGATCTTCTGCACCATCAGCGGGGCCAGGCCCATCGACGGTTCGTCGAGCAGCAGCAGCTTCGGGCGGCTCATCAACGCCCGGCCGATGGCCAGCATCTGCTGCTCGCCGCCGGACAGCGTGCCGGCCAGTTGCTGCGCGCGTTCCTTGAGACGCGGAAACAGCGAAAACACGTGCTTGGTGTCGGCCGCGATCCCTTCCTTGTCCCGGCGGCTGTAGGCGCCCATCAGCAGGTTTTCGACGATGCTCATGCGCGGAAACACGCCCCGCCCCTCGGGCACGAGGGCGATGCCTTCGGCGACGAGCTGATGCGGCGCCAGCGCCGAAATCTCCTTGCCGCAATAGCGCACGCTGCCGCCCGATGCGTTGAGCAGACGCGAGAGCGCCTTGAGCGTGCTGGTCTTGCCCGCTCCGTTGGCCCCGATCAGCGCGACCATCTCGCCCTGCTCGACGTGGAAGGTGATGCCGCGCACGGCCTGGATGCCGCCGTAGGCGACGCGAAGTCCGGTTACTTCAAGCAACGCTGCCTCCCAGATAGGCTTCAATGACTTTGGGATCTTTCTGCACGATGGCAGGAACGTCCTCGCAGATCTTCACGCCGTAGTCGAGAACCGCGACGCGGTCGCACAGGCCCATCACCAGCTTGACGTCGTGCTCGATCAGCAGCACGGTGATGCCGTCGCCGCGGATGCCTTCAATCAGTGTGCGCAGGCTCTCTGTTTCGGTGCCGTTCATGCCCGCGGCGGGCTCGTCGAGTGCCAGCAGCTTCGGCTCGGTGGCGAGCGCACGGGCAATTTCGAGCCGCCGCTGGTCGCCGTAGGAGAGATGCTTGGCGAGGTCGTCGGCGCGGTGGGCAACGCCGACGTAGTGCAGCAGTTCCTCGGCGCGACGGTGAATCGCCGCTTCCTCGGCGCGCGTCCGCCGGGTGCGCAGGACGCCGCCGAAGACCCCGGCCCTGGTGCGCGCATGCCGGCCGACCATCACGTTTTCCAGCGCCGTCATGTTGCCGAACAGGCGAATGTTCTGGAAAGTCCGGGCAATGCCGCGTTGCGTCGCGACGTGCGGCGTGCTGGCCCTGAGCTTGTGGCCCTCGAACAGCAACTCGCCGCCGTCCGGGTGATAAAGCCCGGTGAGCACGTTGAAGAAGGTGGTCTTGCCGGCGCCGTTCGGTCCGATCAGGCCGTAGATCTCGCCTTCGCGGATGGTGAGCGAGACGCCGTTCAGTGCCTTGACGCCGCCGAAATGCTTGGCGATGGCGTTGGCCAGGAGGAGGACGGGCTTCATTCGCCCTCCTTGAGCACGTCGGACGCCGAGCCGTTCCGGAACTCGCGCCGCCGGATCGTCGACGGCCACAGTCCAGCCGGGCGGTAGAGCATGACGACGACCAGCGCCAGGCCGAAAAGCAGCATGCGCAGTGCCTCGGGGTCGAGCAGGATCTTGCCGAACAGCGCTTGCTGGATCGGTCCTGCGCTGTGGCGGAAAAACTCCGGCAGGACGGTAAGCATGACGCCGCCGAGGATCACGCCGGGGATGTGGCCCATGCCGCCGAGCACGACCATGCACAGCACCATCACCGATTCCATCAGGTTGAACGACTCGGGGCTGACGAAGCCCTGGAAGCCGGCGAACAGCCCGCCGGCTACGCCGCCGAAGCTCGCGCCCATGGTGAAGGCCAGCAGCTTGATGTTGCGCGTATTGATGCCGCACGCCTTGGCGGCGATCTCGTCCTCGCGGATGGCTACCCAGGCACGGCCGATGCGTGAATCCTCGAGGCGAATGGAAACGAAAACGATCAACAGGGTCAGCGCCAGGAAGAGGTAGTAGTAGGCGTGCAGCGAAGGGATCGTGACGCCCATGACGGTCAGTGGCTTGGCCAGCGTGATGCCGCCCATGTTGATCGGGTCGATGCTGGAGATGCCCTGCGGGCCGTTGGTGATGTTGACCGGCGCGTTCAGGTTGTTCATGAAGATGCGCACGATTTCGCCGAAGCCGAGGGTGACGATGGCCAGGTAATCGCCGCGCAGGCGCAAGGTAGGCGCGCCAAGCAGGGCTCCCGCGACGCCGGCGAGCACGGCGCCGGCCGGAATGATGATCCACACCGGCACGTGCAGTCCGAAGTGCGGGCTGGCGAGGAGGGCGTAGAGGTAGGCGCCGACCGCGTAGAAGGCGATGTAGCCCATGTCCAGCAGGCCGGCGAAGCCGACCACGATGTTCAGGCCGAGCGCCAGCATGATGTACAGCAGCGCGAAATCGAGGATACGCAACCACGAATTGCCGAGCGCGCTACCGACGACGAAGGGGGCGACCGCGAGCAGGATGCCGATGGCTGCGGTGGCGATCAGGGCAGAGCGCTTGTCGGTACGCAGGGAGTCGAGGGTTATGGCCATCATCAGGCACGCTCCGCAATACGTTCGCCGATCAGGCCGGAGGGGCGGAAGATCAATACGCCGATCAGCACGAAGAAGGCGAAGATGTCCTGGTAGTGGCTGCCAAGGAAGCCGCCGGTCAGGTCACCGATGTAGCCGGCGCCGAGCGATTCGATGATGCCGAGCAGGATGCCGCCGAGCATGGCGCCGGCGAGGTTGCCGATGCCGCCCAGGACGGCGGCGGTGAAGGCCTTGAGGCCGAGCATGAAGCCCATGTAGTAATGTGCGATCGAGTAATTGGCACTGACCATCAATCCGGCCACGGCGGCGAGCGCCGAGCCGATGACGAAGGTGGCCGAGATGATCTGGTTGATGTTGACGCCCATCAGTTGCGCGATCGGCGGGTTTTCGGACGTGGCGCGCATGGCGCGGCCGAGTCGGGTGCGCTGGACGAGCAAGGTCAGTCCGGCCATCATCAGCGCGGCGATGACGATGATCACGATCTGCAGGCTGGTGATCGTCGCGCCGAATATCTCGTGATCGGAGGTCGGCAGGATCGGCGGGAAGGCGTGATAGTTGCGTCCCCAGATGAGCATGGCCAGGTTCTGCAGAATGATCGATACGCCGATGGCGGTGATCAGCGGTGCCAGCTTGGGTGCCCGGCGCAGCGGCCGGTAGGCGACGCGTTCGATGGTGAAGCCGACGGCCATGCATACGCCGGCCGCCGCTGCCAGGGCCAGCGGCAAGGTGACGAAGACGGGCAGGCCGGCGAGCGCCTTGATCACGAAAAGGGCGACCATCGCGCCGATCATGACCACTTCGCCGTGCGCGAAGTTGATCAGGCCCATGATGCCGTAGACCATCGTGTAGCCGAGCGCGACGAGCGCGTAGATGCTGCCGAGGACCAGGCCGTTGATGATTTGCTGGATGAAAATATCCATCGCTTTGGAATATCCAAAACAGTAGTTGCGGGAATCTGCAGGACGGCCCCTTTGCGGAACCGTCCTGGCGTCAGGGCGCGACCCTTACTTCTTTTCGCCTTCGGGTTTCGGGGCCTCCGCCGCCGGAGCCGCCGCTGCGCCGCCCACCGTCTCGCGGTACTCCCACTTGCCATCCTTGACCTGGTACAGCGAAATGGCGCCGCCCTTGAGATCGCCCTTCTCGTCGAACTGGATCTTGGCGGTGACCCCCTGGAAGTCGGTCTTGCCG
This sequence comes from Propionivibrio sp., assembly GCA_029975435.1. Lineage (GTDB taxonomy): Bacteria > Pseudomonadota > Gammaproteobacteria > Burkholderiales > Rhodocyclaceae > Propionivibrio. The sequence continues at coordinate 17,250 of JARKPC010000156.1, forward strand.
ATCTCGGGCAGGTACTTGGCCGCTTCGACCGAGTTGGCGCGCTTCATGGAATCGACCATGACCATCACCGCGTCATAGACGTACGGAGCGTAGAGCTGAATCTGCCCGTACTTGGCCGAGAAGGCATCGTTGAACGCTTTGCCGCCCGGCATTTGATCGAGCGGCACGCCTGGCAGCGAGCAATACTGCCCTTCGCTGGCGGCGCCCGCCAGCTTGATGTACTCGGGGGTGCAGCCGCCGTCGCCCGTCAGGAACTTGGCCTTGATGCCCAGCGATTTCATCTGCTTGGTCATCGGGCCGCCCTGGGCGTCCATGCCACCGTAGAAAATGACGTCCGCCTTCTTCGACTTGATCTTGGTCAGAATGGCGGCGAAATCGGTGGCCTTGTCGTTGGTGAATTCGCGCGTGGCAATCTTTGCGCCGGCAGCGATGGCGCCTTTCTCGAACTCGTCGGCGAGCCCCTGGCCGTAGGCGGTGCGGTCGTCGATGATGGCCACGGTCTTGCCGGCCATCTGCTTGGCGGCGTACTCGCCGAGTACCTTGCCCTGCTGGACGTCGTTGGCCATCACGCGGAACGCGGTGGCGAAGCCCTGCTGGGTGTATTTCGGGTTGGTCGCCGAACCGGAAATCTGCGGGATGCCGGCGTCGAAGTACAGTTTCGAGGCAGGAATCGTGGTGCCCGAATTCAGGTGGCCGACCACGCCGTTGACCTTGGCGTCGACCAGCTTCTGGGCGACGATGGTGCCCTGTTTCGGGTCGGCCTGATCGTCTTCGGGAACGAGTTCGAGCTTGATCTTGGCGCCGCCGATCTCAAGGCCCTTGGCGTTCAATTCGTCGATGGCCATGCGCGCGGCGTTTTCGTTGTCCTTGCCGAGGTGCGCCTGCGGACCGGTGAGCGGGGCGACGTGGCCGATCTTCACCACGACTTCAGGTTTCGCGGCCGGGGCGGCAGGCGCGGCAGCCGGTGTTGGTGCCGGGGCGGCGGCCTTGGGTTCTTCCTTCTGGCTGCAGCCGATCAGGGTCAGGGCGGCAGCGACAGCGAACGTCATGTGGGAGATGCGGGGGGAGTGCATGTCAGTATTCCTCCGGAGCGGTATGGGGCTTGCCATGAATGGGAAAGATTCGGTGGCCGCAATCGTCGCCCGGGATCGATGAGACTCAACCGGCCCGGGCGGGGCCTGGAGTCGATCTAGCATTCTCCGTGCCAAGCAGTTCCCGTTGCTTAGCTCGGGAGAAGAAACGCTTGAACGGCAAGGCTCACGCGGTGGCTGTCGGAAGGCAAAGCCCCTCCGGTACAGGACGGGAGGGGCGCACACCCTTGGGGTAATTTGTTTGGCCGGCGCACTAATCAAGGGCGGGCCGGCCGGGACTTAGCTCGCGGTTTCTTTCTCCAACGTCCTTTCCATTTCCGCCAGGCGAGCTTCCACTTTTTTCTGACTCTTGATCGAAAGTGCCAGCGACACCACGGCCAATCCCATGAGAACCACGGCGATCGGCCGGCTGAACAGGATGGAAGGGTCGCCAGCGGAGATGACCATCGCCCGGCGCAGGTTGGCTTCGGCCATCGGTCCCAGGATCAGCGCCAGCAGGATCGGCGAGAGCGGGTAGTCGTAGCGCATCATCACGTAGCCCAGGATGCCGAAGGCCAGCGTGGTATAGACGTCGAAGACGTTGCTGCGCATGGCGAAGGCGCCGACCATCGAGAGCACGAAGATGGCCGGCGTAAGAATCGCACGATCGACCAGGATGACCTTGGCGAACAGGCGGATGCCGGCCATGCCGATGAACAGCATGACGAACTGCGCGAGCATCATCGAGGCGAAAATCTGGTAGACGATGTCGATGTGCTCCTTGTACAGCATCGGCCCGGGCTGCAGCCCCTGGATGATGAAGGCGCCGAGCAGCACGGCGGTGACCGCGTCTCCCGGCACGCCGAGGGACAGCAGCGGGATCATTGCACCCCCTGAACACGCGTTGTTGGCGCTCTCGCTGGAGGCCAGCCCTTCGATTTCGCCGTGGCCGAATCGCTCGGGATGCTTGGAAGTGCGCTTGGCCTGGCCGTAAGAGATGAAGGCCGCGATATCGCCGCCAGCCCCGGGGATGGCGCCGATGAAGGTGCCAATGAAGCTCGACCGGCAAAGATGCTTGAAGCAATACTTGATATCCGCCCAGCTCGGCAGATACTGGTTGAGATTCGCCTTGAGCTGCTTGATCTGCCCGGTCTTCTGCACCTCGTTGAAGACCTCGGATACGGCGAACAGGCCGATCAGGGTCGGGATGAACGGCGGGCCTTCCATCATCTCCATCAGGCCGAAGGTGAAGCGCGGAAAGCCGGAAATCGGATCGAAACCGATCGAGGAGATGAGCAGCCCGAAGAAGGCGGCCATCATGCCCTTGATCAGCGAGCGACCGGAGATCGAGACGATGACCGACAGGCCGAAGATGGCCAGCGCGAAATACTCGACCGGGCCGAACTCGAGGGCGAAGCTGGACACGACAGGCGAGGCGAAAGTCATTATCAGCGCGCCGACGATTCCCCCGAAGAATGAGGCGAACAGCGCCATCGCCATCGCTCGCCCGGCTTCTCCGCGACGCGCCATGGGATAACCTTCGAGAATCGTTGCCGCGGCGGCCGGAGTGCCCGGTGTACGGATCAGGATGGCCGAGATCGAGCCGCCGTACATCGCGCCGCAGTAGATGCCGAGCAGCATGGACAGGCTTTCCAGCGGCGGACGGCCGAAGGTGAGCGGTACCAGCAACGCGACGCCCATGGTCGCGGTCAGGCCCGGCAACGAACCGATGACGATGCCGGCGGTCACGCCGACGCAGATGATGAACAGCACGCCGGGAGTAAACACCGTTCCGTAGCTGGCGAGCATCAAGCTCCAGTTGAATTCCATGGATGCGCTCCGGTTACAGATAATCCGCCAGCACGCCGGCCGGCATCGACAGCGACAGCACTTTCTCGAACACCAGCCACACCGCCAGGGTGATCAGCGCGGGGGTGACGGCGATCAGCAGGGGGTTGCGTTTGCCCATGACCCACATCATGAAGGTCAGGAAAACGATCGAGGTCGGGATGAAGCCGAGCGGATCCAGGACAACGCAGAAAACGATGCCGGCTGCCAGGGTGATCAGCCCGCGCTGCGTACCCTTGTCGGAGAGCCGGTATGGCTCGACCTTGCCCTTGCTCCTGCCGCGCAGGGCGTTGATGATGAGAATGGCACTGAACACGATCAGCAGGCCGCCGAGAATGTTCGGGAAAAAGCTCGGTCCGATCTTCATCACCACGTCGACCGGCATCTTCGTGCCTTCCCAGATGGCGAAGGCTCCGATCAGGATGCCCAGCGCACCGCCAAAAATGTCTGCGACTTTCATGACTTGAGGTCCCCCAGCGGGAAATCCGAATACATACCGATAATCGATGCAAAAAGGGCGGCCGATCCGGGCCGCCCTTTTTTGAATAGGCTGATTACTTCTTCGCCAGCCCGAGGCTCTTCATGACGGCTTCGACGTCCTTGTAGTTCTGGTCGAGGAACTTGGTGAAATCGGCGGCGTTCTGGTAAGCCAGGTTGAGCGAGGCCTTGGCGGCAAATTCCTGGAATTCCGGCGAGTCGAACGCCTTCTTGTAGGCGTCGGAGATCTTGGCCTTGATGTTGGCCGGAACGCCCTTGGGAACGGCCAGGCCGCGCCAGGTGTAGAACTGCACGTCGACGCCCTGTTCCTTGAAGGTCGGTACATCCGGGAAGATCTTGTCGCGGTCGGCCGACATCACGCCAAGGATCTTCAGGTTGCCGGCCTGCACCTGGCCACGCACTTCGGCCACGGATACCGCGACCGCCTTGATGTGGCCGCCGACTAGCGAGGTGACGGCCGGTTGGGCGCCGTCGAACGGCACGTGCTTGACCTGCACACCGGTCTTTTCGGCCGCCAGCCCGGCGGCGATGTGCCAAACGGAACCGGGTGCGGAGTTGCCGATGGTGATTTCGCCAGGGTGTTCCTTGGCGTAATCCATGAAACCGCGGACAGTACTGTACGGCGCATCCTTGCGCACGGTCAGCGCAGCCGGGTCGGAGTTGATGCGCATCAGCGGATCGAAGTCCTTCCAGGTGAACGGGACCAGTCCCTGCGGCGGCAGCGAGTTGAGTTCGAAGGTGATCATGCCCACGGTGTAGCCGTCGGGGCGTGCGGCGCGGATGGCATTGTGGCCGATCGCTCCGGCGCCGCCCGTCTGGTTGACCACGTTGATGGTCTGGCCGAGGTGCTTTTCCGCCGCCTTGGACAGCGCGCGCAACAGCACGTCCGTGCCGCCGCCAGCCGTCCACGGGCAGATGACGGTGACCGGCTTGTCCGGGTAAGCAGCCATGGCCGAAACGGAAAAGGCTCCCGCCACGAGTGCGGCAACGCCAACAAGCATCGATTTGAGTTTCATGGTGTTCTCCTCCTGATCCTTGTGATAGTTTTTGGGGATGCGTCGTACTGTTGTACTGCGCGAGACTATGGCAATGGAACGTCGTTTCAAATTCGCGAGCACTGCCGCACACTTTATGGCCGAACATCGGTCGCGTCAATGTTTTTGGTCAGGCAGTAAGGCCGGAAAACTGAGTACTTCCCGCATGGGACCGGCGGCGGATTTCGCAGGTACAATCCGGTATTGTCGATTTTCCAGGGATGGGCGGCGTCAATGATCGGGAACCTGTTTATCGTGGCGGCTCCTTCCGGGGCGGGAAAAACGACCCTGGTGCGCCTTCTCCTGGAGAACGATCCGCAGATCCGGGTGTCCATATCGCATACGACGAGGGCGCCGCGCCCGGGCGAAGAGGACGGCCGCGAATACCACTTCATCGATGTTCCGGCGTTTCTGGACCGGGTGCAGCGCGGCGAGTTTCTCGAATGGGCCGAAGTGCACGGGAATTACTACGGCACCTCGAAGCGCTGGATCGAAGCGGAAATGTCGTCCGGGCGCGATGTGCTGCTGGAGATCGACTGGCAGGGCGCGCAGCAGGTACGGAAGTCTTTTTCGCAGGCCATTGGAATATTTGTCCTGCCGCCCTCGATGGAGGTTCTCAAGGCCCGTCTGTCGGGGCGCGGAACCGACTCGGCGGAAGTCATCGCGCGCCGGATCGCCGCGGCGCACGACGAGATGCGGCATGTGGATGAGTTCGACTATGTTATTATCAACGATGATTTGCAGCAGGCTTCGGGGGATCTTCGATCGATCGTTACCGCTTCCCGGCTGCACTATACAAACCAGCGCCAGCGGCACGCCTCGCTGTTCGCATCACTGTTCTGATCAGGAAAAAACATGGCACGAGTAACCGTGGACGATTGTCTGCACTGCATCCCCAACCGTTTTCAGATGACGCTGGCGGCAACCTACCGCGCCCGCCAGATTACCGCCGGTGCTTCGCCGATGGTCGAAGCCGAACGCGACAAGCCGACGGTGATCGCGCTGCGCGAACTGGCGCAAGGCATGTATGGCCTGGAAGTTCTCAACCGCGGCCACGCCTGACGATCCGAGAAGGCTGCGTGGTGATCGATTGTGAGTTACAGCGCCCCGGCCAATTCTCCTCTTTCAGCTGATGACTCTTCCGCGCCGCTCCGGTCGGAAGAGCCTGTCGTCAAGTACGATTTCGACGACCCGGCCTACCGGGTCTTCATCGATACCCTAGGCTACCTCCCGCCCGAGGAAATTGCCCTCGTCTGTGCTGCCTACCGCTTCAGCGACGAGGCGCATCAGGGGCAGACACGTCTTTCCGGCGAACCCTACATCACGCATCCGCTGGCCGTCGCCGGCGCGCTCGCCGAGTGGCGCATGGATGTGCAGGCCATCGTCGCGGCGCTGTTGCACGATGTCATGGAGGACACGGCGGTCACCAAGGCGCAGATTGCCGAGCGCTTCGGCAAACAGGTCGCCGACCTGGTCGACGGCCTCTCCAAGCTGGACAAGATCGAATTCCAGTCCTATCAGGACGCGCAGGCGGAGAACTTCCGCAAGATGTTGATGGCCATGGCCCGCGATCTGCGCATCGTGCTGATCAAGCTGGCCGACCGACGTCACAACCTGCAGACGATGGCGCCGATCCGGCCGGAAAAGCGCAAGCGCATCGCCCACGAAACGCTGGAAATCTACGCGCCCATCGCCACGCGCCTGGGTCTCAACAACATCTCCCGCCAGCTCCAGGATCTCTCCTTCAAGCATATCCATCCGCTGCGCTTCCGAGTGCTGACCAAGGCCGTCAAGGCGGTGCGCGGCAACCGGCGCGAGTTGCTGACCAAGATTCTCGAAGGCATTCACAGCAAGCTGGCCGAGGCGCATATCGAGGCCGGGGTGTTCGGCCGCGAGAAGAGTCTCTATTCGATCTACCGCAAGATGGTCGACAAGCACCTGAGTTTCTCGCAGGTCCTGGACATCTACGGCTTCCGCATCATCGTCAAGGACATTCCGACCTGCTACCTCACGCTGGGAGCGCTGCATTCGCGCTTCAAACCGGTGCCCGGAAAGTTCAAGGACTACATCGCCATTCCAAAGGTCAACGGCTACCAGTCGCTGCATACCACCCTGATCGGACCCTATGGGACTCCGATCGAGATCCAGATCCGCACCCAGAGCATGCACCACCTGGCCGAGGAAGGTATCGCCTCGCACTGGCTGTACAAGGACAGCGAAGAGAGCGGCGCCGACCTGCAGAGCAAGATGCACACTTGGCTGCAGTCGCTGCTCGAGTTGCAGAGTGCGACCGGCGATTCCTCGGAATTCCTCGAGCACGTCAAGGTCGACCTGTTCCCGGACGAGGTGTACGTCTTCACCCCCAAAGGCAAGATCCTGGCGCTGCCGCGCGGCGCGACGGTCATCGACTTCGCCTACGCGGTGCATACCGACATCGGCCACCGCTGCGTGGCCGCGCGGATCGACCATGAGCTGATCCCGCTTTCCGCCGAACTGGCCAACGGCAATCAGGTGGAAATCATCACGGCGCCCTATGCCAATCCAAACCCGGCGTGGCTCGGCTACGTCAAGACCAGCCGCGCGCGCAGCCGGATTCGCCAGTTCCTGAGAGGCATCCAGCAGGATGGCGCGAGCTCGCTGGGCGAGAAGATGCTGACCCAGGAGTTGCAGGCGCTGGGCATCGTTCCGTCGGAGATTCCCGCGAAGGTCTGGGACCGGGTTATTCAGGAATCCGGCAAGCGCACACGCCGCGAACTGTTCTCCGATGTCGGGCTGGGACGGAGCCTGGCCGCAGTCATTGCCCGCCGCCTGGCCGAGCACGATGAGGTCCCGCAAAGCGATGTCAGCGCGTCGGCGCCGCTGCTCATCCGCGGTACCCGGGGCATGGCCATTCAGCTGGCGTCCTGCTGCCAGCCGATTCCGGGGGACCCGATCATCGGCCTGCTGCGCAAGGATCAGGGCCTGCGTGTGCACACCCATGCGTGCGATGCCGTCAGGAAGTCACGGAGCTCCGAGCCGCAGAACTGGATCCATGTGGAATGGGAGCCCGATCCCGGTCAGTTCTTCGACGTCCGCATCAAGGTGACGGCCAAGAATGTCAGCGGGGTGCTCGGGCGTGTGTCCACCAGCATTGCCCAGTCGGGCGTAAATATCGATTACGTGAATATGGATCGGAAAAAACCGGGGTTGTTTACCGATATCCATTTTCTGGTTCAAGTCTCGGGACGCACGCACCTGGCGTTGTTGATGCGCGGTTTGCGGCGTATCCCGGACGTCGTGCGCATCGTGCGTGAACAGGAGTCGTCTTGAAAATCCTGATTCTCGGCGCCGGGGTGGTTGGCGTCAGCAGTGCGTGGTATCTGAGCAAGGCCGGTCATGAAGTGACCGTCGTCGATCGCCAGCACGATTCCGGGCTGGAAACCAGTTTCGCCAATGGCGGCCAAATCTCGGTTTCGCATGCGGAACCATGGTCGAATCCGCACGCGCCCATGCGTGCCTTGTCCTGGATGGGGCGCGAGGATGCGCCCTTGCTGTTCCGCTTGCGCTGTGATCCGGCGCTGTTCGACTGGAGCTGGCGATTCCTCCGTGAATGCCCGCCGGGCCGGACGCGCGAAAATATCCGCGATATCGTGCGCCTGGCGCTTTATAGCCGCGATGAACTCGGGCGCCTGCGCGAGGAAACCGGCATCCGGTACGAACACCTCCAGCGTGGCATCCTTCATGTCTACACCAATCAGAAGGAGTTCGAAGGAGCCATCGAGGCGGCGCGGATCATGCGTGAATTCGGCTGCGAACGCTATCCGGTCGACGCCGACAAGTGCGTGGAAATCGAGCCGGCCTTGAGGGCGTCGCGGCCGATTCTGGTCGGTGGCGATTACACCGCGGCGGACGAGTCGGGCGATGCCCTCGTGTTTACGCAGAAGCTCGCGGAACTGTGCCGCGCACGCGGAGTGGCCTTTCGCTTCGGTACGACAGTCGAGCGGCTGACCCAAGCCGGAGGGCGGGTCAGCGGCGTAATCGTCGTTTCGGACTCTGGTCGCGAAACGCTGCACGCGGACGCCTATGTCGTCGCGCTCGGCAGCTACAGCCCCCTGGCGTTGCGTCCACTCGGTGTCCGAGTGCCGGTATATCCGGCCAAGGGCTATTCGGCAACGATTCCGCTCTCCGGCAAGAGCATTGCGCCGACCGTGGCGATGACCGACGACGGGCACAAGATCGTCTTTTCCCGCCTCGGCCAGCGCCTGCGTGTTGCCGGCACGGCCGAGTTCAACGGTTATAACACGGAGCTCAATGATGTGCGCTGTAAGGCACTCATCACGCGTACGCACCAGTTGTTTCCGGAATTGTCTCCGGCGGGCGAGCCTGAATTCTGGTGCGGTTTGCGCCCATCGACCCCGTCTAATGTCCCCTTTGTCGGCGCCGCGAAGCTGCCGAACCTGTTTTTGAACACCGGCCATGGCACGCTCGGCTGGACCATGGCTTGCGGCTCGGGCCGAGTGCTTGCCGACATCGTCAGCGGCAGAACTCCGGAAGTCGCGCTTCGCAGGTTCTGAGCAACGGTGCTGATCGATACCCACTGCCATCTCGATGCGGCGGAATTCGCCGCGGATCGCGACAGCGTGGTGGATGCCGCGGCCAAGGCCGGCGTGGCGGCGATTGTCGTTCCGGCCGTATCTCCGGACAACTTTCCGGCCGTGCGGCAGTGTTGCGAGCGCTACGCCGGGAGCTACCCGGCATACGGCATCCACCCGCTTTACCTCGAGTCGATCGATGAAACCGGTTGCCGGCAACTGCGTGACTGGCTGCGGAAGGAACTCGCGGGACTTCATCGTCCGGTCGCGGTTGGGGAGATCGGACTGGATTTCTTCGTTCCCGGAATTGACGCCGGAAAGCAGGAGTCCTTTTTTGTCGAGCAATTGAAGATCGCCCGGGATTTGGACCTGCCTGTCCTGCTGCATGTTCGCCGCTCCGTCGATCGGGTGCTCAAGTGCCTGCGCCGGATCGGCGTGCGTGGTGGCATTGCCCACGCCTTCAATGGCAGCCGCCAGCAAGCGGATGAATTCCTGCGCCTTGGTTTCAAGCTCGGCTTTGGCGGAACCATGACCTTTCCACGCGCCACGCGCATCCGCGAACTCGCGATGTCCTTGCCGCTGGAATCCATCGTGCTCGAAACCGACGCGCCCGACATCCCGCCGGCGTGGCTCGACGGACGCCGCAATACGCCGCAAGAGTTGACTCGCATTGCCGGCGTGCTGGCGGAGTTGCGCGACCTGCCTTTTCACGATGTGGAAAAAATCACGACGGAAAATGCGCTCTCCCTGCTGGCGTTAGAACGATCCAGCGGTTCTGCGTAAAACCACAGCTTGTCATCCGCGGTGTTTTGCGATCCCTGGAAAGTTGCCGCATGCTCAAAAAGGAGCCATAATCCCGGCCTGTTTCAAGCATCAAGCACCGTCCGGGGCCTCCCGGCGGGGTTTATTTGCGCTGGTCGTAGAAAAAGTTCGCGTTAAGCGAGAAAGGATTTGGCGTGGAAATCTATAAGGCAGATGTAGTAATCGTGGGAGGGGGCGGAGCCGGTCTGCGTGCAGCTATCGCAGTCGCCGAATCTGATCCGTCACTGAAGATCGCTCTGGTCTCCAAGGTCTACCCGATGCGCAGCCACACCGTGGCCGCCGAGGGGGGGGCGGCGGGTGTCAAACGTCCGGACGACAGCTTCGACTATCACTTCCACGACACCGTGGGCGGGGGCGACTGGCTCTGCGAGCAGGACGTCGTCGAATACTTCGTCAAGCAGGCGCCCGTGGAGTTGACCCAGCTCGAACACTGGGGCTGTCCCTGGAGTCGCACGGCCGACGGCCACGTCAACGTGCGTCCCTTCGGCGGCATGAAGATCCAGCGCACCTGGTTCGCTGCCGACAAGTCCGGTTTCCACATCCTGCATACCCTGTTCCAGACCTCGATCAAATACCCCTCGATCAAACGCTTCGACGAGTACTTCGTGGTTGACCTGCTCGAAGACGAAGGGCGTTGCCAGGGCGTTGTCGCCATCGAGATGGCGACGGGCGAATTCACCATGATCGAAGGCAAGTCGGTCATTCTCGCCACTGGTGGTGCCGGGCGTGTGTTCCGCGAAAGCACCCTGGGCGGTATCGTTACCGGCGACGGCATGGCCTTGGCGTTCCGCCACGGCGTAGCCCTGCGCGACATGGAATTCGTGCAATACCACCCGACCTGCATGCCGATCACCGGCCTGCTGTTTACGGAAGCCTGCCGTGGTGAAGGCGGCTACCTGGTCAACAAGGATGGTTACCGCTATCTGCAGGACTACGGCCTCGGACCGTTGCAGGACAAGCCGAAGAACAAGTATATGGAACTCGGTCCGCGCGACCGCTTGAGTCAGGCGTTCTGGTACGAGCAGCAGAAGGGCCGTACCATCGAGCACCCGGTCATGGGCTCCGTTGTCCACCTCGACCTGCGTCACCTCGGCGAAGCGTACCTGCGCGAGCGTCTGCCACTGATCTACGAAATGGCCGAGACTTTCATGGGTATCGATCCGGCCAAGGAGCCGATCCCGGTCCGTGCCGGTGTGCATTACACAATGGGCGGCGTCCGTGTCGCCGGCAACTGTGAATCCTCGTTGCCCGGACTGTTCGCTATCGGCGAATGCGCCAGCGTCGGTATTCACGGCGCCAACAGGCTCGGTTCGAACTCGCTGACGGAACTGCTCGTCTTCGGCAAGGTAGCCGGCGATGAAGCGGTCAAGAAGGCCCAGTCACTGCCTCCCGGCAATTCGGCCACCCTGCTCAAACAGGCGCAGGCGGCCGAGCAGCGCGTCCTCGCGCTCAAGACCAAGACCGGTGGCACCGAGCGGGTGGCTACCATCCGCAAGGAAATGGTCAAGTCCATGGAAGACGGCTGCGGCATCTTCCGCGTCGCGGAAACCATGCAGGCAAACTGCGACAAGCTGGCCGAGCTGCGCGAGCGCTTCAAGAACATCAACCTCGATGACAAGACCAGCGTCTGGAACACGGACTGGCTGTCCGCCATCGAGCTTGATTACCAGCTCGACGTGGCGCAAGCGATGGCGCACTCGGCGATCAATCGTACGGAATCGCGCGGAGCCCACCAGCGTCTGGACGGCCCCGACGGTGCGTACAAGGTGCGTGACGACGTCAATTTCCTGAAGCATTCGGACGCCTTCTACGTGCCGGGCAGCGCGCCTCGCATCACGTATGGCGACGTCAAGATCACCAAGTCCCCGCCGGAGGTACGTGTCTATGGCGCCGCCGGTGAAAAGGCAGACCAGGAAAGGAAAGCATCCCATGTCTGAACAAAAAATCATTGAAATCGAGGTGTTGCGCTACAAACCGGAGTCGGACCAAGCGCCGCACTCGGAGGTTTACAAGGTACCCTTCACCGACGACATGTCGGTTTTGCAGGGGGTGCAATACATCAAGGACAACTTCGACGGTTCGCTGACCTTCCGCTGGTCCTGCCGGATGGCCATCTGCGGCAGTTGCGGCATGATGATCAACGGCATTCCGAAGCTGTCGTGCGAAAGCTTCCTGCGCGACTACTATCCGAACCGGATAACCATCGAGGCGCTGGCGAACTTCCCGATCGAAAAGGATCTGGTCGTCGATCTTTCTGGTTTCATCGAGAAACTCGAGGCCATCCAGCCTTACATCATCCCGAAGGAACCGCGTACGCTGGAGCAGGGGGAGTACATCCAGACACCGGAACAGTTCAGCCAGTACATCCAGTTTACCTCCTGCATCAACTGCACCCTGTGTTACGCGGCCTGTCCGCAGGTCGGCCTCAACCCCGACTTCATCGGCCCTGCCGCGATGGCCTTGCTGCATCGCTACAACATGGATTCCCGCGATGGCGGACAGGCGCAAAGGATGGAACTCGTGGCGTCGGAAGAAGGTGTCTATAACTGCAGCGCCGTCGGCTACTGCTCCGAAGTCTGTCCGAAGCACGTCGATCCGGGCAACGCCGTGAACGTCAATAAAATCAACGCAGCGAAGGATTACTTCCTGCGCTTCCTGTCGCCGAAAGGGGGTGCCCAGTGAGCAAGCGTCGTCCTTATGTCCGTCCGATGGGCGGATGGTGGAAGAAAAATCCCTTCTACGTCGAGTACATGGTCCACGAAAGCACCGCGCTCTTCGTCGCCGCCTACGCCATCACGCTGCTGGTTGGCCTGGTGCGTCTGGGGCAGGGGGAAGCGGCTTGGAATGGCTGGCTCGAGGCCATGAAGAGCCCGCTGTCGATCGTTGCCCACCTGGCGTTCCTGGTGGCGATCGCCTACCACGCCTTCACGTGGTTCAAGCTGTTCCCGCTCACCATGCCGCCGATCATCGTCAATGGCAAGAAACTGGAGCCCGAAGTGGTCGTTGGTAGCGGCTGGACGGCTGCGGTTCTCGCCGCTCTCGCACTGCTTGGCATCGTCTGGAGGATTGCCGCATGAAAACTCGTAAGCGTTCAAATGCCCCGATTTTCTGGGGATTGTTCGGCGCCGGCGGCATGCTGGCAGCCCTGTTCGGACCGATGCTGGTCTTCATCACGGGGGTTGCCATTCCGCTCGGCCTGCTGCTACCGGCCGGTACGATGAGCTATCCGAAGATGCTGGCGTTTGCCCAGAACTTCATCGGCAAGGGCTTCATCTTCGTGATCATTTCGCTGTTCCTGTGGCATGCCGCGCACCGCATTTTCCACTCGCTGCATGAAATCGGCATTCACGCTGGTTTCGGCGCGAAATTGCTGACCTACGGGATTGCCTTGATTGGCACGGTGGTGTCCGCGGTCGTGCTGTTGCGCGTTGGCTTCTGATCGTTCGTTTTGAGTAGTTGGGTTTGGGGGGTGTAAGGCGGAAAACAGATACGGTGAAGGCTATTCAAAACTAACCCGATTTTTTCACAAAAGCATGCGAATCTCGTTTAACCCATTGATACAATTGGGGTTACGCCAATAACACTTTGTAAGAAGCCTAAACGAGACCGACCATGGAGAATTCTACCCCGACCCAGCTTCGTTTTCCCGCCAGCGCCGGATTTACGATCCGAGCGG
>JARKPC010000163.1 GCA_029975435.1 Propionivibrio sp.
CACCACCTCGGCGCCGACCGCAGCAACCCCGCTGACGGCCAGCAGTATCTTCGTCCTGGCGCTCAAGGCAGGCGGCAATGCCGCGGCCGGGGTTCCCGTCTCCAAGAGCGTGGGTGCCATATCCAGGCCGTTCAATGCCGCAGCAATCGGTTGCGGGTCGCCGAGCCGGTGGTACACCGTCAACTCTCGAGCCAGCAGGTTGAAATCGAGGCGGACAATCCCTGGCATGGTTTCGAGACGGTTGCGAATCAGCCGTTCCTCGGTCGGGCAATCCATTTTGTCGATCCGGTAACGAATCTGGCTGGCACCTTCCGGAGGAGCAATGTGCTCAAGCGGCACAAGGCCCTCGGTAGCCGATGAGCAGCACGCGTCGGACGCTTGTCCATGGCCCGATCCGCAGCACTTCCCCGTTTCCTGCACTGGGAGAGAAGGTTCAGGTTTGGTTTCCGTCACGGGACCAGGCGCCGGAGACGCCGCCTGGCAGGGCTCATCCCGTTGTAGCAGGTGAAGCTTGAAGCCCAGATCGTCCAAGGCCGATGCAATCGGGCTGGGATCATCAAGGCGGTGATATACCGTCAACACGCGGGCAGTCAGGTCGAATTCGAGGCGAACGACCTCCGACATCGGTTCGAGACAGGCACGAATCAGTCGCTCCTCTGTTGGACAATCCATGTTGTCGATAAGGTAGCGAACCCGGCCAGTACCGGCTGGAAACAGAGTGTTCTTCTCGTGAATACTACCCGTATCACCCTTCGCGACTGGCGAACAGCACGCATCGTGGGTTTGCGCAGGATGCTGCTTGACTTGCGGGTCGTGGCATGACCCGCCGCAAGACTTTTCCTGTCCGTGATGATCAGATAGCGGTGTGGTCTGGATTGGCGTGTTCATGGAGGCTCCTTCGTCAAGCGATGCACTCATTTAACTGTCTGTAGTCGCTACAGGGTCAAGTGCTTTTTGAAGGAAATCGAACAAACGTCGAAAAAACCGGCGCGGTTCCGGAAACGCGCCATGGAATCGGAATTTCGGTATTCCGGCCGTGCGAGGAATCATGGCGCGTACTCCAATTCGACACGGCGCGGTGGTGGTCGACAGTCTGACGATCGGCACGTCGTTGAGCGTTTGACGCTATCGACGAGATTGCGCCGAATCTGCCGAAGAGAAGCGCCATAGACGCGAAGCCATTTGCTGACCGCCGCAAGGCGCGCTTCAGCATCCGCCAGGGCATAGGTGCGACTTCCGAAGGATTCCGCTCTACCGACAAGCGTCACGGTTTGCTTCGGATTGCCTTTCAGATAAGCACCATGCTGGCGGAGCTTTTCTTTCTCGTCGTCGCCTACAACGAGGGACCCGAGTGCGAAAAACACGGTGTTGCCTGCGGGAATTGTTTCGACTGACTTAGCCTCCATTTCCGTGGGCACCGTATCCACCGACTGAGGGTTCAAAATAGCGGGCGCAGTAATGGACGACGCTTCGGTCGGGAAAGACTGTGCCATGGCCTGAGACGGGATGACACCGGAGAGTGTCATGCCCGTCGCCAAAATCAGGACACTCAAACGGAGAACCTCACCGGTTGAGGTGAGAAACGGCATTCCGTAGTGCGCTGGCCTCATCATCTCGATCCTCGATCGGAGCTGCAGGATTGCAACAAAGACATCAAGAACGTGGCTACTTGGCCGGAACCACCGGAGCTTGGTCCGTTTCCGGCTTTTTGGTTTCAGCCTCTGGCCCCTTGGACATCTCGATCTTGGCTTTGGACTTGAGGTCGTCCAGATGCTTCATCAGGTTCTGCTGCTGAATTTGCTGGGTGAGCCCCGTTTTGATTCCTTCAAGCGGCGGCGGCTCGATGGGTCTGGAGTCCTCCAGCAAGATGACGTGGTAGCCAAAGGAGGTCACAACGGGTTCTTCGGAAATCTTGCCTTTTTCCAGCGCTTTGACCGCAGCACCAAATTCGGGCGCCATGCGTCGCGGATCAAACCACCCCAGATCGCCGCCCTTCGCTTTGGAAGCGGTATCACTGGATTTTTCCTGGGCGAGTTTGGCAAATGATGCCGGGTCCTTCTGGAGCTTGGCGATGATGTCCCGAGCCTCGGCATCAGTCTTCACGAGGATATGACGGGCCCTGTACTCGTTGCCGATAGTGCCCTTGATTCGCTCGTATTCCGTTTTGAGCATCTCGTCACTAACCGAATTAGCCTTGATGAAATCTTGCACATAGGCATCGGCAAGAGCGGACTGCCGCATCAGATCGATTTGCTCCCGGACCTCCTGCGACTTGTCCAATCCCTTCTTGATGGCTTCGTCGACGACCAAGGTTTGTATGATCAACTGGTCGATAATGGATTTTCTGACGTCCGGGCTGTCGGGTTGTCCGGCATCGGCACTCTGTTTTGCGATCAGGTCGACACGGCTTTTGCTGATGGCGATACCGTTTACGGTTGCCTCAACCGCTTCTTTTGCGGCCGGTGTCGAGGATTTTGTCTGTTGGTCGGAATTACAGGCACTGAGAACCAGTAGCGAAATCACACTCGCCAAAACAATTCGGGGGTTAATCACGATCATTTACAGTTCCTTGAAGGAATAAAATTGCGAAAAGTGAGCGCGCCAACAATGCTCGCTGGCGTTGCCCGGGGAACAATGGCACCATTTAACAGTCTGTAGTTGATACAGGGTCAAGGCTTTTGTGGAAGGAAGCGCATGAGAATCGGAGAACTGGCCAGATTGAGCGATTGCGACGTTGAGACGATCCGCTTCTACGAACGGGAAGGATTGCTCGCTGCCCCCGCGCGGGAGGCCAATGGCTACCGCAGCTACACCGAAGCCCATCTGGTGCAGCTCAACTTCATCCGTCATTGCCGTTCGCTGGGCATCGGGTTGCCCGAAGTGCGTATCTTGCGCAGCTTTCAAGCCCGGCCGGAATTGGCCTGCGAAGAAATCAATCAGTTGATCGACCAACAGATCGGACGTATTCACCAGCAAGTCGAAACGCTTCGATTGCTTGAACGGCAACTGCATGCCTTGCGCGATACTTGTCGCGCGACGCAGCGAGCCAGCGAATGCGGCATCTTGCGCAACCTGGCCCAAGCAGCGGAAGGCGAAGGCTGTTCGTGTCATCCGGCAGGCCACGCCATCTGAAACAAGTCCCGTTGTTCGCTCATTCCCTGTTATCCCGAAAAGAACTCCGCAGATCCGGTGTCATTTGAGGTAAGACCGCAGAACAGCCACCACCTGCTCCAGATCAGCGCTGCGCTGGTGCGCTGGAATGTCAGTGGCACCAACATGTTCGCGGAGATGCCCTTCCAGAACCTCGGCCATGAGGCCATTCACGGCGCCGCGGATCGCGGCGATCTGTTGCAGCACTGCGGAGCAATCCGTCTCCTGCTTAAGTGCCTTTTCCAACGCTTCGACCTGCCCCTTGATCCTCCGTACGCGGGTGATCAAAGGTTTTTTGCTCTTGATGGTATGTGGCATCGCGCTTGTTGATTGCTTTTCGTGGGAGGGGTAAACGGTTGCTGGCGCGAGCCTAGCCGCCAGCGCTGCGTAGCGCTGCGATCCGCTTCTCGAGTGGCGGGTGCGTCGCAAAGAGCGCCATCAGGCTGCCGCTCCCAGCGATGCCGAACGCCTGCATATTTCTCGGTAGCGCCGAGTGACCTCCGTCTTGCATCATTGCCAAGGTCTGCAACGCACTGATCATCGGTTGCCGATTGCCCATCAATGCCGCGGCTTTGGCGTCGGCGCGGAACTCGCGGTGGCGAGAGAAGGTCGCCACGATGATTGCTGCAAGCACCCCAAACAGAATATCGAGAACAATGACCGACACTGTGTAGCCGATGCCGGGCGCGTCTTCGTCGTTCTTCAGGATCACCCGGTCGATCACGTAGCCGACGACACGGGCGATGAACATCACAAAGGTATTCACCACACCCTGGATGAGTGTCAAAGTCACCATATCGTTCTCGGCCACGTGCCCCACTTCATGGGCAAGTACCGCTTCAACTTGACTGCGCTCCATGGCCGACAGCAATCCGGTGGATACGGCAACCAGCGCCGAGTTTTTGGAGGCTCCAGTGGCAAAGGCATTGGGTTCGCCTTCGTAGACCGCGACCTCCGGCATCCCGATCCCCGCACGCGATGCCAGATTAGCCACCGTGCTCACCAGCCAGTATTCGGTGGAGCCTTCACTGCCATCAATGACGCGAGCGCCGGTACTCCACTTGGCCATCGGCTTCGACATCAGCAGCGAGATGAACGCGCCGCCAAAGCCGAAGAGCGCGCAGAAAACCAGCAGGCCGCCAAAGTTGATGCCTTGGGACGTCATCCACTTGTTGAGGCCAAGAAGACTCGCCGTAGTCGACAAGACGAGCATGACGGCCAGGTTGGTCAGCAGGAAAAGCGCAATACGTTTCATTGTTGAGGTTTCCGGTTTCTGTTTTGCAGTTCGGTTATGCGAAAGACATGTAGTTGTGTCGGTCCGACACTCGCCGCATCAGAGACTCCTGCGGTGTCGTGAACGCGTCGCCGCCACCTGTTGAGTTGTCTGTCTGAAGCGGATGAGCAATGCGAGCGAGCTGCCCAAGACGGCCACGCCAGCAAATAGCAGTGGGGAAGCAAGGTCAAAGCGGCTGGCATTGAAATTGGTCGTCACACCAAGTACCGGTAGAGCGACTGATAACGCCAGGACTAGTGACGCCGACGTCACAAAAAGCGGGATACGTTTCATGAATGGGTGTTCCTCGTAAATTTGAATGCGTTTATGGCCAAGCCGTCTCAATACGTACGCCAACCACGCCATTGGACTTTTGGGTAATCTTCAGGGTGAACCGCTCGCGGTTTCTTGTGTATTCATGGGTTTCTGCTTGCCGCGTGGACGACTGCACGGCCTGCTCGAAACCTGCGGAGACGAAGCCCTGGGCATAGTAGTCGAGCACTTTGACGTAATCGGCCTTGCCCTCATAGCCGACGGCGGCTCCTTCAGTTGTCCGCTGCCATTGCGTACGAGCAAGACCCGGGAAGCGTGCCAACGGCCCCAGATCCTGCCCGGACACATCGCGTTGCTGCACCGCTTCCGGTTTGATGGCCGGCAGGATTCCGCCCAGTAACTCACTCGCACCGGGCAGTTGTTCCGTTACCCGGCCAAGCGTTTCTCGTGCGTCAGGCACGCTGGCCACGACCCGGTCCAGCACGGCACGAGCGCCGGGCACGAATTCTTCCACCTGACTTACTACGCCGCGCACCGTACCGCGCACGGCATCCGGCGCGCCCCCGGCCAGATTCTGGGTTTGACCCCACAACCAACCGATGAGCGCCATTACGGCCCAGATCAAGACGCCGAACAACACCAGCAGGCCGGCGCCGACGGTTATCCAGGTCGAGCGGCGCACCCGAAAGAGCCCTGGTGCGAAGTGGGCCACATAAGCGAGAAATCCTGCTTTATGCATGAAACTCCTTCCGCGAAACCAAGAGTCGAACCGACGTTTGGCGTGACCGGGAGAGCCGGTGCACGCCTGCCGGCGTCGAGCGGGGGATGACGAACTGACTCGACACCCTCAATTCAACTTAACTGCTGGATTCCGGCGACAACCCAACCTTGATTCCCATCGAGGGGCTTGCTGAGATTCCATATCTCATCGAATGGCGCGGCGGCGGCGCTCACGATCTCACGGATCGTGCCGCTAAAATGGACGCTGGCAATGTGGCGGTTTGACTCGGTAGTCACTTCAAGGAGATCGGCATTCAGGGTCACGACATCGGTTTGTTGGGGCGCGTTACCGCGCTCGTCCATTTGCATCTTGATCTCGGCAAACAACTCCGGACTGACGAATTCCCGAATGTCGTCGAGGTTTTTGGCATCGTTGGAGGCCTGCAAGCGAACGAAGTTGAGCTTGGCGATACGCAGGAAAGCCGTCGTGTCAAAATCGGCGGGAATACGTTGTGCAGGGATGGTGGCAGCGGTGGCGGACGAGCCGAACGATGGTGTGGCCTGCGGTGGTGGCGTCATTGCCGAGCAACTACCTCCCGCGTACTGCAACGATCCGGCAGGTTGCGCTGCGGACGCGTTGCGGCGCAACAGCCACTTGAAGACAAAAACCGCTGCCATCGCCAACAAGGCGATCATCAGCATGTTAGCCATGCCGGCACCCATGCCGAATTTGGAGAGCAGCGCGGCAATGCCTAACCCGGCCGCAAGTCCGGCCAGTGGCCCAAGCCAGTTACGTTTAGGCGTGGCGGCGGGTGCGCCGACAGGAGCCGATGGGGCAGCCGGAGCCGCCTGGGCTGGACTGACCGGTCTCGGCGCGAGCGACTGGCGCTGCATACCGACCGACTTGCTGCCGCCCAAGCGCGCGGCTTCGGCGTCGCCGATACCGAACCCGAGAGCGATTATGGTCATAAAAGCGGCGATGAACATGTTTTTCATTTGCTTCTCCTTCAATGATGCGCGACGACAATCCTTATCTGCGATTGCCGGGTTGCGTGACTTAAGCTGAGGGGGGCCGTGTTCTTTCCTATCAACCTTCTTCCGTGGATTGCACTATTCTTCTCCCGCCGTTGAAACGCTTGCGCCAATAGCTGATATCCATGCTCTCGATGCGGACCACCCCGCCAGTCGAGGGGGAGTGCAGGAATCGGCTGTTTCCGAGATAGATGCCGACATGTGAAAACGCTCGGTTCAACGTATTGAAGAAAACGAGATCACCCGGCATCAATTCTTGCTTGCTGACCTTGTCTCCGGCCTTGGCCATCTCGGCGGAGGTTCTGGGCAACGACACTCCCATTGCGGTACCGAACACTTTTTTGACGAGCCCGCTGCAATCGAAACCGCCCGATTCAGGACCGTTCCCACCTTTCCGATAACGGATTCCCAGATAACCGAGTCCCGTATCGATCAGAGAGACAATACCGTCCGAAGTTGATGAAATTACCGTCTTGGTGCCGGAGGTCACCCGCTGCAGCAGCTGCTCGCGACTGGATCTAGCGATCGGGACCGGGACGCCTGTTGGCTCCTGCGCTTCCGCCACCTGGGTCATGGTGATCAATAACGCAATGGGAATAAAAACATTGGTAAATGAATTCATAGGCAAAGGGGTATATGGCCGTAACAGTTTCTCAACGGCTACCGGTCAAGAAAAGAATCAGATCGGCAACGGGAAATTGCGGCTGGCGCAGACGCTAACCAGCACGGCGGACAACTCATATACGACACACCGGGGACGGATAATCGCCGGAATTTCGCTAAGCCAGCAGCGTAGGACTGCCAGTCAGGGATGAACTGCGCGCCGGATTAGGCGTACAGCCGCCACTTGGGCCGATCGGGAGGGATGGAAAACGCGGAGAGATTGGGGCCAGCAGACGCAGGAGTTCGCAACGATGCGGTAGGCAGAGCCAACGGCCTTACTTCGCCATTCGCGACACCGCAATGCCCGAGGTGACAGAGCGTACAGTCGCCATGCAGCGTCGATGGGCCACTATCACCGTCGCTTCGTGATTCGCTCAGGTTCGACACTACGCCGACCCTGTGGGCACAACCCTCTGTGTGAGTGTGATTTGCGAGCGCTTCGTGCTGGGAATAGGACACGACTGCCGCCCAGGAACTCTGGAAAGGCAGAACCAGCATGAAGAGGATCAGAAAAAAGCGTTTCATCGGAAGCGGATTCTATATGGCAAAGTCTGTTTTCTGCAAATTAGGGAAACCCGCACGGTGCGAGATCCATCCGCCTTGAGAATATACGCACATTCTTCATGGCGAGAACTGATCAAGGCTTTTGGAGGCGACATTCGGTGTTCGTGGAAGCTCAAGTACCGCCGAGAATCCGTATTCTAGATGGTTGATGATCAGAAGATCCCCGTCATGCATGAGCGCGATATCCTTAGCGATTGAACAAGCCAGACCGGCGCCCCCGGCGTCCACGCTACGTAAGACACCCGGTCGACTGCATCGAGTAAAAATGCTACTTGGTTCCACAGATGGCATGCCAGGCCCGTTGTTCTCAACAATCAGACGAAGCATCGCCGGTCCATCCTCCACGCGGACGTGCGCGCCGTGACCGTACCTGACAGCATTGTCGATCAGATTCAACAAGGCGCGGCGTAACGCCGAGAGACGCCCGGTATAGGGCGTAAACGCCATTCCCACGATGTTAATCGGTCGGCCGAGCAATGCAGCGTTTTCGGCCAGGCTCTGCAATAGACCATTCATGTCGACCGGACACATTTCTTCACTGTCCCGCAGTTCGCGGAGATACTCGAGGGCTTGGTCGATCAAAGCGCTCATGGCATCGAGATCAGCCGCCAGTTGATCCCGCAATTGATCGTCGTCAACGAATTCGATTCGCAACCGCAGGCGGGTAAGCGGTGTTCGCAAATCGTGCGAAATAGCCACGAGCGCCTGTGTCCTTTCATTGACGAGGTATTTGATCCGCGCCTGCATGCGGTTGAAGGCCTGCGCGGCGAGTCGCGTTTCCACCAAGCCTTCCTCGGACAATGGTGGCGCGTCGAGATTGTGGCCCAGGGTGTCGGCTGCTCGGGCCAATTGATCGAGCGGTTTGGTAGCCAAACGGGCGGCCATCATCACAACGGAAATCACAGCGATGAACGCGATCAATAACTGCGCGATCAGCGTTTGTGACAAGGCTGGCAGGTCTGGTTCGGGTACCATGGATATTCGTACCCATTGCCCATCGTTCAAACGCACATCGAAAGCGCGGGCCGGAGTACCTCTCCTCAGGCCGCCTGGTCCGCCATACAGCGTTGCTTTCCCGCCCACGCCGGCCACACGAATCTCGCGTTCGCTACCGAGCAGTGCAGTGATCGCCGACTTGATCTGCCCGTGTGGGGGATTCTGGAACGCTGGGTTCTCTGGGATCAACTCAACGCGCAGGTGGTCTGATTGGAACCCCGAAACAACGGTGCTGCGTTGTGAAGAATCGGTGCCTTCAAGAACATGAACGGCTTGGGCAATGTGATCGGCAAAGCGTTGACCTCGCATTTGAGAGGCCACTGTCACGCGTTCGCTCCACTGCAGCCAGGTACTGGCCAATTGTGCCGCCAGCAACCCTGCGGCCAAAATCAGCGCCATGCGGACAACAAGGCTAGAGGGCAAAACACGCGAGAAGTGGTCATTCATAAGCACGGACAGTTTCTTTAGGGAAACCGAAAATGCTTCTTGCATCATTGCCATCATGTTGTGCAAGTCAGTCCCTCCACGGGAGGCAACAAGCCATTCGAAATCCTGTCTGAAATATAACTCCAGTCGAACGGCTACGTGACGCGCATTTGTTACGTACTGTAACGCGATAGAGGATAGTTACCTGAGGAAACGGACATGTGGCGATAACGAGTTTTCGGGCTTGCATAGCCAGAGGCGTGGTCACGCGCTTCGACATGGCGTATACCCCGTGCGGGATGCGTTCCATTTCTGTCCTCCGTTTGGCAAATTTTACAGAACGGTGGGCTCGTTTATTTCCAACCTACGCCAGATGTCTGTGTAGTTCAGGATTCGGGTACGATCTTGTGCCAATCGTTAGCGGCCGCGTCACTAGATCTCGAACAGTAATTAACAGGAGGCAATGCTGTTTCGAGATGCCAATAGTCTATTTTCGCGATCTAATACTCCCTGCTGCAGATAACTTCGCAGGGGCTTACGGTGGAATGGCATCGACAGAATAAGGAGAGAACTGTCCATGGAGTTGCGTCACCTTCGCTGTTTCGCAGTTCTAGCCGAGGAACTGCATTTCACTCGAGCTGCCGGGCGCCTGCATATTGAACAATCACCGCTCTCTCGTACAATCAAAGAGTTGGAAGAGGAGTTAGGCGCGGCACTTTTTGATCGCGGCCGCCGAGGGACACGACTTACGCAAGCGGGAACAGTTTTTCTGCACGATGTGCGTCGATTGTTCACGACGCTGGATCAGGCGCGCCAGAACGTCCAAGCTTTCTCCGCTGGCTATCGGGGCATTCTACGCATCGCGGTGTCTGATGGTGCCGTTGACCCAAGATTGTCAGCATTTCTGGCACGTTGTCGCGAAGAAGATCCAGAGATCGAGATACGCCTCGCTGAAGTGCCACTCTACGAACAATTGCGGGGATTGCATTCTGGCGACTTCAATATCGGCTTTGCGCACACTGCTGATGTCGGCGACGGTGTCATCGCTGAACCTATCTGGCGCGACCCGCTCATGTTGGCGATCCCAGCGCGCCATCCGCTGCTGGCTCACAAGAAAGTACCTCTCGGCGAACTGACCCGCTATCCATTGGTAATGGGCGACCCACAAATCTGCGACGGCTACTTCCGTGAGCTTAATCGGCTGCTGCGAACACTAGGGCAAGAGCCAAAGATCGTCGAGCACGTGGCCTCGTTGGATATGATGCATACGCTGGTAGCAGCTGGCTATGGCGTTGGCTTTACAACTGCGACGAGAGTAGCGATCTGCCAATATCCCGACATTGTGATCCGGCCCCTGGCAATCGAGTCAGCAGAAGTCACAACCTACTTGCTTAGGTTGGACAATGATAGGTCATCCATACCGTTGGAGCGACTTACAGCGCGCCTGCACTCCCAGAAGAAAAACTGATCGCGTACTTGGCAGTAATGTGACTCACATCTTCTTCAGACCTAAGCGCAGATTGTTTTCTGTCGCGGCCATCAGGTCCGCAGCGCTCTTGTTCAAGGCCACGGCGATCCTGAGAATCAGCGCCAGCGTAGGCATATGCTCGCCACGCTCAATCTTCCCCAGATGTGAGCGCTCGATACCCGCGAGAGATGCCAATTCCTCTTGGGCTATACCTTGCTCCATGCGCTCTGCACGTACCGCAAGACCGAAGGCCATTGCGGGCTCAGCTTCATAGGTAGTCGTACCTGCGGGGCGGCCTCGTTGGACAGTGCGCTTTTGCATCAGCAAAAGCGTCGAGCATCACCGGTATTTAAACCACGTTAAATTTAACTCTTGGTATGATATTTAGCCTACTTTCAACGAACAGCTTATCTCCGATAGGGCGCCCATGAACAACGCGTGTAGCCCCTTGATTCTCAAGCTTGCCGTTTCGTCTGCAGCCATGTCCCCGCAACTAGCAGCCCTGCTTGCGCTACAACGTGCGGAAGAACCCGAGACGCGGGTTGTGATATCAGAGGGCTCCTCAATCGATCTATTTAGAGGCTTGGACAAGGGTGACTACGACGTCGGAATCACCAGTGAGACTTCAACGGCGTTCACCGTGAGCATTCAGCAGCTGTGGCGTGTTGAACTGGCCGTGGCCCTGCCGTTACGATCGCCGCTGCTTGCCCACCGCACAATTCCTTTGGAAGCGCTCCGGCCGGCCCCTCTGATCTACGGATTTCCCCCGACCTTAGAGGTACTGAGTCGATTAGCGGACACCGTCGTCGACAATCAAGATCGCGCATTCAGCAGAATCATGTCCTTCGAGCTGATGACCGGCATGGTTGCGGCAGGCTACGGCATAGGGATCGCTCCTCAAGCACGTATCCTCCAAGCCCGAGGTTCAGGCATTGTGATGCGTCCTTTTGCGGAAGGCCCCATCGTGTTAGGAACGGGCTTGTTTCGAGCTGCTGGAAACACCGCACCTGCCATCGAGCGCTTCGCTAGACGAGCGCATGCAGTCGCGGAATCTGATTATCGAAATACTCCTCTTTCGCGTGCAGCGCACCGCATACCAAATGAATGGCAACGTACAGATTCTCTGATGTCAGCGCCTCGATAGGGGACTGCCCACCAAATAGCTCGTATGGCCGCACGAGCGCATGATAGATATCCCATGAATTCACGCTACGGGTCGTCTCTTTAAGAATGGCCTGGACCAGATGTCGCTTGAGAGGGTCAAGTTGCCAATCAGGCACGCGCTGGCCCCGATTACCCAAGCTGATCGAAAGCAGGTTGCCGGCTTGGATTTCGTAGGTGATCCAGCGGCGCGACTTGCCAGCCAACTTGGCATAGTCGGCAACAGACAGGTTGTGGGGAGCCTCTAGGATGTCGAGAAGGATCATCCGCTCGCGCTGGAAGTTTGAGATGGCTGGCTGTCGGGTAATTGGCGCTCGTACAGCAGACATGCGTTGCACCGAAGACAACGCCATCGCGTTTTGGGGTTGGGACATAACCAGCGTTGGCGCGGCCGTGGCCGTTGCCGAGGACTGCCCGGTCCGCTCGCTAGTGGCCACAGAGCTACTATCCAGATGTAGGGTCAGAAGCGTGCTGGCAGCTTCAACCTGCCCCTGCTCGAACAAGTCCAGTCGGTCAGCCCAGTCCTGCATCATGCGTCGGCGTTGTTCAATATACTCAGCGTGGTTGTAGGTCGCGCGAACCTGGTTGGGATCGACGTGTGAGAGCTGCGCATCAACCCACTTGTCGGGATAGCCTAGCTCGTGAAGGGCGGTCGAAATGGTGCCGCGGATGCCGTGGCCTGTCAGCCGCCCCTCGTATCCCAAGCGATGCAACGCCATGTTGAGAGTGTTCTCGCTGATGCGCTGCTTCAGGCTCTTTTCCCCCGGGAACAGGTACATCTGGGCTGGCTTGAACTGGTCGAGCATGTGTCGAACGATCTCGATCGCTTGCACAGATAGCGGCACGATATAGGGAGGAATGTCCTCCGGCCGAATGTTCTCCTTCTGCATCTTCAATTCCAATTGTTTCACCACCTCCGGCGGGATGATCCACAGACCATCGTCAAGGTGGAACTGGTCTGGCGTTGCCAGGCGCAGTTCCCCGGTCCGCACGCCGGTTAACAACAGCAGGCGGAGGCCAAGTTGCGTTTTCAACTTGCCAGGGTACTTGCGGAGAAACTTCAAGAACGCAGGCAATTCGGGCATGCGCAGAAAGGGGTTGTGGCGTACCGGCGGCTGGGGCATGGCGACCACATCCAGGTCGGAGGCCGGGTTCTGCTCCAGGCCCGGCACGATCACGAGGGCATACCGGAAGAGCTGGTTGAACCAGGTGCGCACCTTCTCGGCGATTGACGGCGCGCCGCGCTTCTCGATGCGGCCGACGATTTCAAGTAGGTCGGCGCGGGTGATCTCATAGATCGAACGCTTGCGTAGGCTCGGCAGGATGTCGTTAGTGAAGATGCGCGGAATCATCGACAGCGTGGTCTGCCGGCCTTTCTTGAGGCGCCCCTGCGCCCGGAAGACGAGCCACTTGTCGTACACCGCCTCAAACGTATTCTGCTCGGCCTGGGTGGCGATGCGCCGATCCTTCTTTCGCTGCCGCTGGGGGTTGATGCCCTTGGCCACCAATGCCCGCGCGTTGTCGCGGCGCTCGCGCGCTTCGCGCAGGCTGATCTCCGGGTACGTCCCCAGAGACATCCGCTTTTGTCGGCCCAGCCAAGTGTAGCGAAAGTGCCAGGACTTGGCGCCCTTGTCCGATACGGCCAACGAGAGGCCATCGAAATCTGGGATCGTGTAGTCCTTTCCGGTGGCCTTGGCCTGCCGGACGAACATGTCGGTGAGTGCCATGTTTGCTCCTGAACAGATTCAGGAGTCAGATGCTCATCCCGGCACCCGCTCGGTCCCAGGAACAATCCGGACTCGAACCCAACCGCTTTGATGGACTGCCGGATGGACTAATTTAGTCCAGCAGTGGGTGGATTTCGGCGGATCTCACTGGAACGTTGCCTAGCGAAAAACTCTTTGCTGACAACGGCTTATGGAACTCAGTGGATTTCCATGGAAGCTAAATTGGAGCGGGCGAAGGGAATCGAACCCTCGGCATCAGGCGGGTAAGGAGGCGACCTCGCGGCCACCCCCTCCCCTAAGAACCGTACGTGCGAGTTTCCCCGCATACGGCTCAAGCAACCCTTAAACATCCCTACTTGAACATAGAGATGCCGGCAGGGCCGTACTTCTCAAGAACGTGGTGCTGCCTATGGCAATCCGGATGCAGCAAGACCAGATTGGTCAGCTTGTCCGAACCTCGCTCAGATCGCTTGATTATGTGGTGAAGATTCCACCCAGTGTCTTTCGTGATCTTTTGATTGCAGATGGGGCATGAACCTTCTTGCCACCACCACAAGAAACGAAGCTTACGGCGCCCCTCGAGCGTTTTGTCCATTCGCTGTGCCAGCCGTTCGGAAAAATACTCGTCATGCATTGGGTCATAGGGATTCGCTTCTCCCCTGATCTTGGTATGTCTCTGTTTCAAGTACTCTACCAAGTTGGGTAGCAGCTTATCCTTGTCCGCAAATCGCCAGTCGCGCCCCTGGATACGTTTGAAATAACGCTGTTTGACCCACCGTTTCCCTTTGTTTCGGTGACGGCGGCACGCCCAACGCCATAAAGCTTGCCAAATTTGATGATCGCATCTTGCAAACGTCTGGGATGCCATCTGACTTCTATGATAGTTGGCCCAACCCCGAACAACCGGGCTTAGCTTCTCGATCACTTCCGTCTGTGAGGCGGCCTTCCTTTCACGTAGCAGGTCGCGGACTTTCCCCAGAAACGATTTGACATTCTTCTTCGATGGCTGAGTAACCAGCATGCGATTGTAATGTCGAACATTCCACCCCAAGAAGTCGAACCCCTCTGTCACATGCGTGATTTTGGTTTTCTTCTTCGAGAGAATGAGGCCTCGGGTGGCTAGGAACTTCTCCACCAGAGGTTTGACCTTCTCTTCCAGATACTCTTTCGAGCTACCTGTAATGACAAAGTCATCCGCGTAGCGCACCAGATTGACCTTGGCCGCCCGTCCTTCCCTCACTGTTCGAAACAGTGTGGTCAGTTCGTGCTGCAAGCCATCCAGTGCAAGATTTGCCAATACCGGGGAAATAATGCCTCCCTGTGGCGTACCTGCTTGCGTCGGGAAAAGCTTTCCCGTTTCGATGAACCCCGCTTTCAACCATTTCTGAAGGATGCCTTTGTCCATACAGACATTGGCAACCAGCCAGTCGTGACTGATGTTGTCGAAGCAACCTTTGATATCCCCCTCCAGCACCCATTGCGGGGAAGTTTTTCTCCCAAGCACATTGCGCACTTGTTCGATAGCATCCGCTGTTGAGCGCTCACGTCTAAAACCGTAGGAATGGAGATCGCCAGTCGTTTCGGCGACAGGGTCCAGCGCCAAAAGATGCAGCGCTTGCATCGCTCGATCGCGCATGGTGGGTATGCCCAGAGGGCGTTTGTCACCATTTGCTTTCGGGATGTAGATGCGACGTAGCGGTAACGGCTTGTATCTCTTGTTGCCGAGATCAACTACCGCGTTCCACTTCGCCTCCGGCGTATCCCAGGTTTGCTTATCCACTCCTGGAGTTTTCCGGCCTCGATTCTCCGTTACCCGCCTCACAGCCAACGCTTTCGCGCCGGTGGATTTGGTCAGGAGTCTCTGCAGGGCGCGAACTTTCCGCCATTCCCCTGCTTTTGCTGCCTTCGCAATTCTTGTCTGTAGCCTCGCGACAACTTGATGAACCTTGACCCATGAAACATCGTGCCAAGAATGCCAAGCTGTGGAGGCGACATCACAATCATGCTGACTTGCGTCCATATCAACCTCCGGTTGTATGGAGCGGGTGAAGGGAATCGAACCCTCGTCTTAAGCTTGGGAAGCTTCAGCTCTACCATTGAGCTACACCCGCTCTGTCCCGGAAGGGCAGACGCACTCGCCCCTCGCGGGGATTGTACATCATCCCCGCCGGATGCGATTTACAAACCTGTCTTGCGACAGATCACCAGATGGAAGTCAGCACGCTTTCGCGTCAGGGTATTTCTCCCCTATCCCCTCCATTACAGAGAGGCATTCGCTTTTTCCATCATCCTCTACCCACTACAGCATCAAATGACCTTACGATCATCCTTGTCTGCCAACCAGGCCAGACGCCGCGTTGGGCTTACCGTGTTCCGCATAAGTAACAGGATTGGGAAGGTTCCGCCTTTTCGCCGGTGATACCAGTGTCAGCGTGTTTGCACCAAGCAAGCAAACAACCGATCACATGCCATTTTGGCAGAGCCCGAGTTGCCTTTGGCTCGTCCAGCTTAACGACGTTTAATAGCGGTTCACTTACGTTAACCATCCAATCCAGCCTAGCGCCTCATTCGGGTGCAACTCCCGAAATCATGCCAGACCCCTCACGGGATATGACATACCCCGTAAGGTGGCTACATTTACAGAGCGCTTAGCACCCCACCGTTACCAGTGACGCACTGCTCCTAGACTACCGAGGGCTGAACCCCGGGTTCTGTCACTTTCTCTCGAAAGGCAGAACAATTACTTATACGGCTTACGCCGTTCCATGCCGCAATGGCACGGATTTGATACGGCTGTGAATTGCACTATCCACCGCAATGGTGGTGATCCCGCAATGGGATCGCGTGGTGCAAGGTTACAGCTAACCTACGACTCACGTCGCACGCTTGGGAAGCTGAGGTATTACCATTATACGACGCCCGCGAAGGCGCCCATTCTATGCTTTTGGGCGCCGTGCTTCAATCGTTTTGCTTCACCCCGCCACCGGCTTGACCTTGCCGGCGGCCAGCTTGGCGCGCTGGCGCGCTTCGTCGGTGTCGGCGCCGGTAGCCACGACCACGCCCATCCGGCGCTTCTTGAAGCTCTCCGG
Source organism: Propionivibrio sp. (assembly GCA_029975435.1). Lineage (GTDB taxonomy): Bacteria > Pseudomonadota > Gammaproteobacteria > Burkholderiales > Rhodocyclaceae > Propionivibrio. Next base: position 16,543 of record JARKPC010000163.1, read on the forward strand.
CTTGCCGAACAGGCGCAGGTCCGTTCCTGGCACGTTCAGCGCATCGGCAACGCCCTCGAAGGCGATGCCCTTGGCGTCGACGCCGCCGTAGATGACGGCGGAGGCACCCGGCGCGCGCAGTGAGACATCCACCGGCAGTCCCAGGATGGCGCGGGCGTGCAGTTCGAACTCGGAGAAGCGTTGCGACGCCAGCGTCACCAGACCGGTGTCGTGCGGTCGCGGGCTGACCTCGGAGAACCACACCTGATCGCCCTTGACGAAGAGTTCCACACCGAACAGCCCGCGCCCGCCCAGGTTCTCCGTCACCGCTTTGGCGATGGCCCGCGCCGTTTCGCGGGCGACCGGGCTCATGGCCTGCGGTTGCCACGACTCGACGTTGTCGCCGCTGACCTGGATGTGCCCGACCGGCTCGCAGAAATGTGTTTCCACCCGGCCGTCAGCGCCGATGGCACGCACCGTGAGCAAGGTGATTTCATACTCGAAGTCGATGAAGCCCTCGACGATCACCCGCCCCTGGCTGACGCGCCCGCCCTGCATGGCGTAATCCCAGGCCTTGGTCACATCCTCCGGGCCACGCAGCAGCGACTGCCCCTTGCCGGACGAGGACATGGTCGGCTTGACGAGACATGGGTAGCCAATGCCTGCCTCGATCGCTGCCTGCAACTCGGCCAGCGAATCGGCGAAAGCGTAGGGCGAGGTGGGCAAGCCAAGTTCCTCGGCGACCAGGCGGCGAATGCCTTCGCGGTTCATCGTCAGTTGGGTGGCACGCGCAGTCGGGATGACCTCGGCAAGCCCTTCGCGCTCGATCTCTCTCAACATGTCGGTGGCGATCGCCTCGATTTCCGGCACCACCAGATGCGGCCGCTCCTTTTCGATCAGGGCGCGCAACGCCGCGCCATCCGTCATCGACACCACGTGCGAGCGATGCGCCACCTGCATGCCCGGCGCATCGGCATAACGATCGACGGCGATCGTCTCGACGCCCAGTCGCTGCAGCGCAATCAGCACTTCCTTGCCGAGCTCTCCGGCGCCGAGCAGCATCACGCGCGTGGCCGACGGACTGAGCGGAGTGCCAATTCGGCGGAGCGCCGGTTGAAGAGTTGCTGAGGAGGTTTCGGGCATGGCGGGCATCCTGTGGTGCGTTGGCAAAGGAACGATTTTATCAACTCGGTGTACGGTAGTGGATCAGGTTGTGGAACACGGCCGCCTCGGCGCTGAGGTTGCGGTAACCGTGCGGCCGGTCGGCGGGGAAACGCACGGCATCGCCAACGTTGATTCCTTTCCATTGGCCGTCGACCAGCACCTCCATGGCGCCGCGCAGCACGACGACCGTCTCGGTAACGCCGTTTTCATGCGCCTCGGACTGCCGCTCGTAGCCGGGAAGCAGGGTCAACTCGAAAAACTCGAAACCGAAACGCGGATCGTGCGGGAACAGCGGCGCCACCAGCATGCCATCCGGACCCGGCTGGTAGCGCAGCGCATCGGCATTGCGGAAGACGGCCTCTTCGCCGATGGGCGCGGGCAGCGGTTCGAGAAAGCTGGAGAGCGAGGTATGGAAGCCGCTGGCGATCTTCCACAGCGTCGCGATGGTCGGGCTCGATTCCCCGCGCTCGATCTGCCCGAGCATGGCCTTGCTCACCCCGGTTTCCTCAGCGGCCTTGTCCAGGCTCCAGCCTCGCGCAGCGCGCTGGGCGCGCAAGGCTCCGGGAAGGTATTGGCCGGGTTCCTGATTGTTTTCCTGCATGGCGGGATGACCGAAACGAGTTGTGCGCTATAACGCACAATGCTAGGATTGCCGAAATTGTGCGTTAAAACGCACGGACGCCATTACAGCACACCGGAGTCGACATGGGTAGATTTTTCGGACTTTCGCCAATTTCCGCCGGCTTCATCGCCGTACTGGTCGGCTACACGAGTTCGGCGGCGATCGTGTTCCAGGCAGCCTCGGCCGCCGGGGCCGGCCCCGAGCACATCAGCTCCTGGCTGCTGGCGCTGGGCCTGGGCATGGGCAGCACGTGCATCGGCCTGTCGTTGTATTTCCGCAGTCCGGTGCTCACCGCCTGGTCGACGCCCGGCGCCGCCCTGTTGGCCACCGCGCTGGTCGGCCTGCCGATGAACGAAGCCGTCGGGGCATTTCTCGTCGCGTCGGCACTGATCACCCTGTGCGGCATCACCGGCTGGGTCGAAGCGCTGATGAGGCACGTTCCGAAATCGCTGGCCGCCGGCATGCTGGCCGGGGTGCTGTTGCGCTTCGGTATCAGCGTGTTCACTTCGCTCAGCGAGCAACTGGGCCTCGTCGGCCTGATGCTCGGCATCTATCTCGTCGGTCGCAGACTGCGTTCCCGCTACACGATCCCCCTGACCTTTCTCGGCGGCCTGCTGTGGGCCGGGGTCAATGGGTTGATCCGCCTCGAGGCCATCGACCTGGCCTTCGCACGGCCGATCTTCACCGCTCCGGCCTTCACCTGGTCGGCGGCCATCGGTGTTGCCGTCCCGCTGTTCATCGTCACCATGTCGTCGCAAAACGTGCCGGGCATCGCCGTGCTGCGGGCCAACGGCTATCGCACGCCGGTCTCGCCGCTGATCGGCTGGACCGGGCTGACCGGCCTGCTGCTGGCGCCGTTCGGCGGCTTCTCGTTCAACCTGGCGGCAATCACGGCGGCCATCTGCATGAGCCCCGAAGCCGAACGGGACCCCGAGCGCCGTTATCTCGCCGCCGTATGGGCCGGAGTCTTCTACGTGATCACCGGCCTGCTCGGCGCCACCGTGGCCAGCCTGTTCTCGGCCCTGCCCCGTGAACTCGTCGCGGCGATTGCCGGCATTGCGCTGTTCGGCACCATCGGCAACAGCCTGGCCGGCGCCCTGCACGACGACACCGAACGCGACGCGGCGCTGATCGCTTTCCTGGTCACGGCATCCGGCCTGACCCTGCTGGGGATCGGCAGCGCGTTCTGGGGGCTGCTGTTCGGACTGGCGGCAAGACAGGCCGTTGCGGAAATCCGGTAGCCGTAAAGCAATCGAAATCGGCAGGAATTCCGTGCGCGATGACCGGTATCGGTATAATCCCGCGGGTGGAAAACGATCAAATACAGCAAAACAAACCCAAGGGACTGCCTGCGATCTGGCGCAACTGGCGCGAGAAGACCCGCAGCTGGAAGTCGCTCGACAGCCTCCCGGCCATCCCCGTCATGGCCGAGAACTTCGAAACTCTGGACGGTCCTTGCGCCTATCGCGAAACCCTGCTGGCGATGATTGCCGGGGCACGCCATCGCATCCTCCTGGCGGCCCTCTACCTGCAGGACGACGACGGCGGGCGGGACGTGCTGGAGGCGCTCTATGCCGCCAGGGCGGCGCGTCCGGAACTGGAAATTGCCGTTTTCGTCGACTGGCATCGCGCCCAGCGCGGCCTTATCGGCAAGGCCAAGTCGGCGGGCAACGCGGCCATGTATCGGGAAATGGCGCAGCGCCTCGGACCGGGCGTCGATATCTACGGGGTACCCGTGCAGCGCCGCGAATTAATGGGCGTCATGCATCTCAAGGGCTTCATCATCGACGATGCCGTGCTGTACAGCGGGGCGAGCCTCAACGACGTCTACCTGCACCGCCACCAGCGCTACCGCCT
>JARKPC010000165.1 GCA_029975435.1 Propionivibrio sp.
TCACAACGCGAGGTGGAGAAACGAACGATTCCGGCGGTCCCACGCAAAACATCGGCCACGCTCCGAGGAGGCTGACTTCCGTTATGGCCAAAATATCATCACATTGGCATCAGGCTGCGGGTTTATGAAACATTCGGGTTATTAACGATGCGTTAAAAAAATTAATCCATGAAGATCGACAACGCGCAATTGGCAGCATTCGCTGCCGTTCTCGAGGAAGGCAGTTTCGATGCGGCGGCGCGGCGGTTGCACGTCACGCCCTCGGCTGTCAGCCAGCGAATCAGGTTGCTCGAAGAGCGTCTCGGCCAGATTCTTCTGCAGCGCAGCTCGCCTTGTCTGGCGACCGAGGCCGGAAAAGTTCTGGCGCGATTTGCCGGGCAGGTCGCCGTGCTGGAAAACGAGATGCTGCGCGAGGTCGGTCTGCCGGATGCAGGCGAATTGCCGGCGCCGCGCGTGCCGGTCGTGGTCAATGCCGACTCGCTGGAGACGTGGTTCCTGTCAATCTTCGATACCCTTCCGGTCGAAGGCCTGTTGCGTCTGGACGTGCGCGTCGAAGACCAGGACCATTCGGCGGTTCTCCTGCGCGAAGGCACCGTCATGGCAGCGGTGAGTTCGAGTCCCGCACCGGTGCAGGGATGCCGGGTGGAACTTCTCGGTGTGATGCGCTACCGGGCGCTGGCGTCTCCCGCCTACGTGGCGCGCCAAATCGGCGGCCGGCCGCTCGAGGGTGCCCTGGAGGGAGCTCCCATGCTGGTCTTCAACGGCAAGGACGCGTTGCAGGCGCGCTATCTGGCGATGTGTTCAACGCGCCTATTGGAACCGCCGGTGCATTTCATTCCCTCGGTTCATGGCTTCCTGGAGGCGGCACGGCGGGGTGTCGGCTGGGGAATGATTCCGGAAATCCTGGCGCGCGAGGCTTTGGGATGCGGGGCGCTGGTCGAGATCGTGCCCGGCAGGCACCTGGACGTGCCGCTTTACTGGCATTGCTGGCGGCTGGATTCGCCAGTGCTCAAGGCGCTGTCCGACGCGGTGCGGCGGGCGGCAGCGGCTACGCTCGATCCCGGAACGGCCGACTGAAACGCTCAGGCGGTGGCGCAGACGGTTGTCGGCGCGCCCAGCATCTCCGGCCAATCTGCCTCGATGAGCTCGATGTTCAGCTTCGCCAGAAAACGCCGTTCCTTGTCCGTCGGATCGGCAATCAACGCCCAGCCGGCCGGCGATGCGGCGGCGAAGATCAGGTCGGACAGGATCATGCGTTCGGTATCGCGGTTCAGCCGCATGCCGAGCAACAGGTACCGCTTGCCCCGGCGCAACGTCTTGACGAAGGAGGGAACGGCGAAACCGCCCATCAGTTCGGTGATGTAGTCGACGTAGTCGGCATCCGATGCGATATAGCTGGCCTGCGGTTTGGGCCCGCCCAGCGGCTTGAAGAGAATCGGCAGGGTCGGGGCGACGGATTCCGGGACGGCAGGCGCGTAGGTTGCGCCATCGTAGGCGTAGAGGCGGAAGCGATGATCGCCGCCGCCGAGCCGGGCGCAGCCGAGGATCAGCGTGTGTCGAACGTTCGCATAGCTATCGAGAAGTTGGGTGTCGCGGTTGATGTCGATGACGTAGGGCGGGCGTATGTCCTGCAACCAGTCGTGCAGCATCGCGCGGGTCCAGGACGTTTCGCCATAAGTGGCGTTGAGGAAGCGGGTGACGGCGGCGCGGCCGCGCTTGAGCTCCACGTTCATCGCGGCGCGCGAGAATTCAAACATGAGTTTCGCTGACATCGGCTTGCCGCCATTCATGGCCAGTATCAGCTGTTCACTGGTGGCCGGCATCGGCGCGCCGGTCGTCATGTTGACCACGTCGGCCAATACGCCAGGGCCGAGGCAGGGAACGATGCTGCCGTCGCGCAGGCCGGCGAGGAGGGTAGTGCGTAGGGTGGCGTCCACGGGCTGTCCTTGATGGTTCCCCAAGAACAACGCAAGAAATGCGCCGTGACAGATTTCGACGACCCTTGTTATTCCCCGTCATCCCGGCGCAGGCCGGGATCCAGATGTTTCTCCGTTGTTCCTGGAGTCCGGCTTTCGTCGGAATGACGGCCGCTATGTGTCGCGTTTGCGACAAACGGTCTCAGAACGTGTTGAGCGTGACGTCGTAAACGCCGCCGATGACCAGGTATTCCTCTTCGCCTTTGAGGATGCCGGGAACGACTTCGTAGCTGAAGAAGACCTTTTCGGAAGGGACACGGGTGCTCAGGATGTAGTCGCCGAATTCGCTGGCGCGTTCGCGCGACGAGGTGAACGAAACCAGGTTGTTGAACAGCACGACCTGCCGGCGCCCGCTCTTGTTCAGCACCTCGTGCTCGTTGATGCGGTTGATGCCGCGGAAAAGCTCGATGCGTTTCGCCGATGCATCGCCGCGGCGGAACTCGTACTGGCTGTAGGCGTAGAGCAGGTCGAGTTGCCCCTCCAGCGCGTTGGTCCCGTACAGCCCGGCGGAGCGCATTTCCTGGTAACGCAGGTAGGCCGGGCTGGCGAAATCACGCAACGGTTCGCCGTGAAAGCGCGCCAGCAATCCGAACCGCGATTCCACCCAGCCTTTCAGCACGGCGCCCTCACGGCCGTCCGAATCGAAGCTCCAGCCGCGCAGAATGCGCATCCAGTTGGCCTTGGCGCGAGCCTTCGAGTTGGGATTCAGGCCGGCTTTTTCCAGTTCTTCCAGGCAGAAATGCACCGCCACGTAGTCACGGAAGGCTTCAGCACGCTCCGCCCTGTTGCCGATGGCATCGAGCCGGCGGAACAGGTCGGCATGCAGTTCGGCCACGCTATCCAGAAACAGCGGGGTCGGATGGTGCTGGAAGGTGAGGCTGCCGAGTATGACAGACGGGATGTTGCAGCGGTTGATCGGCAGGCGCGCATAACGGGGCAGGGTCGCATGATCCTTGTCGTCTGTGCGACATCGACCCTTCTCATTGTCGGGTTTTGTCGCCCCGGGAGCGTCGTGTTTTGTCTGCGTATCTGGTGGCATTTCAAATACTTAGGTGATGTTTCCGTTGGTGGCACGGTCCTTGCGGAACCCAGGACGGGCACACGGGATTTTCCTAACACCCGAGAGAAACACAGACATAGGAGATTGCACCATGGCTAAACTGCGTCAAGCCGCCATTTATGGCAAAGGTGGTATCGGCAAGTCTACCACAACACAAAATCTGGTCGCCGCGCTGGCCGAGGCGGGCCAGAAGGTCATGATCGTCGGATGCGACCCGAAAGCCGACTCGACCCGCCTGATCCTGCACAGCAAGGCCCAGACGACGGTCATGCATCTGGCGGCGGAAGCCGGTTCGGTCGAGGATCTGGAACTCGAGGACGTGATGGCCGTGGGATACGGCGGCGTCAAGTGCGTCGAGTCCGGCGGACCGGAGCCGGGTGTCGGCTGCGCCGGCCGTGGGGTCATTACCGCCATCAACTTCCTCGAGGAAGAAGGCGCCTACGACGAAGACCTCAACTTCGTTTTCTACGACGTGCTCGGGGACGTGGTGTGCGGTGGTTTCGCCATGCCGATCCGCGAGAACAAGGCACAGGAAATCTACATCGTCGTCTCCGGCGAAATGATGGCCATGTACGCCGCCAACAACATCGCCAAGGGGATTGTGAAGTATGCCAACTCCGGCAGCGTGCGCCTGGCTGGCCTGATCTGCAACAGCCGCAAGACCGACCGCGAGGACGAGTTGATCGAGGCACTGGCGGCCAAGCTCGGTACCCAGATGATCCACTTCGTGCCACGCGACAACGTCGTTCAGCACGCGGAAATCCGCCGCATGACGGTGATCGAGTACGACCCCAAGGCCAAGCAGGCCGACGAGTACCGCGCGCTGGCGCGCAAGATCATCGAAAACAAGAAGTTCGTGATTCCCAAGCCACTGGAAATGGAAGAACTGGAAGAGTTGCTGATGGAATTCGGAATCATGGAAGTGGAAGACACCAGCATTATCGGCAAGACAGCGGCGGAACTGGCGGCCGAAGCCGTTGCTGCCTGATGACGCGTCACACCATTGACGGGCATTTGATTTAACGACCGACGGTGTCGTGCCTGGCTAAAGACCGACACCCGACAAGGAGAAGCAAAATGGGTTTGCTCAATCGCGAAGAAGCCGAAGCCCTCATTCAGGAGGTGCTCGAGGTTTATCCTGAGAAGGCCAAGAAGGACCGTGCCAAGCACTTGATGGTCAACGACAAGAAGCTGGAGTCGGCCAAGAAGTGCATCACCTCTAACCGCAAGTCGGTGCCCGGGGTCATGACCCAGCGCGGCTGTGCCTACGCCGGGGCCAAGGGCGGGGTGTGGGGGCCGTTCAAGGACATCATCGACATCTCGCACGGCCCGATCGGCTGCGGCCAGTACTCGCGCGGCGGGCGCCGCAACTACTACTCGGGCATCGCCGGCGTCGATTCCTTCTGCGACCTGATGTTCTCTTCCGACTTCCAGGAGAAGGACATCGTCTTCGGCGGCGACAAGAAGCTCGCCAAGCTGATCGACGAGGTCGAATCCCTGTTTCCGCTCTCCAAGGCCATTTCGGTCCAGTCCGAATGCCCGATCGGCCTGATCGGCGACGATATCGAAGCCGTGTCCAAGAAAAAGGCCGCCGAAATCGGCAAGACCATCGTACCGGTGCGTTGCGAGGGTTTCCGCGGCGTCTCGCAGTCGCTCGGCCACCACATCTCCAACGATGCCATCCGCGACTGGGTGATCTCCAACCGCGACGGCAAGCTCGATGCCGGCACGCCGTATGACGTAGCCATTCTCGGGGACTACAACATCGGCGGCGACGCGTGGGCGTCGCGCATCCTGCTCGAAGAGATGGGGCTCAACGTCGTGGCGCAGTGGTCCGGGGACGGCACCATCGCCGAAATCGAGAACACGCCCAAGGCCAAGCTCAACCTGCTGCACTGCTACCGCTCGATGAACTACATCGCCCGGCACATGGAAGAGAAGTACGGGATTCCCTGGCTGGAATACAACTTCTTCGGACCGACCAAGATTGCCGAAAGTCTGCGCGAAATCGCCTCGCACTTCGACGACAAGATCAAGGAAGGCGCCGAGCGGGTCATCGCCAAATACCAGCCGGCCATGGACGCGATCATCGCCAAGTACAAGCCGCGCCTGCAGGGCAAGAAGGTCATGCTCTACGTCGGTGGCCTGCGCCCGCGTCACACGGTCGGCGCCTACGAGGATCTGGGCATGGAAGTGGTCGGCGCCGGCTACGAGTTCGCGCACAACGACGACTACGACCGGACGATCAAGGAATTGAAGGACGCCACCCTGATTTACGACGATGCCACCGGCTACGAGCTCGAAGAGTTCGTGCGCCAGGTCAAGCCTGATCTGGTCGGGTCCGGGATCAAGGAGAAGTACGCCTTCCACAAGATGGGCGTGCCGTTCCGCCAGATGCACTCCTGGGACTATTCCGGCCCGTATCACGGCTACGACGGCTTCGCCGTGTTCGCCCGCGACATGGACATGACGGTGAATAACCCGTGTTGGTCGATGTTCAAGGCGCCGTGGCAGAAACCGGCCGAGGAGCCCGAGGCCAAGGCGGCCTGATCGATTGAATTCCTGAAACTCATGCCCGCGTCCACAAATGGCTGGCCGGGCAAAGGAGATGACGATGCAAACCGTAGATAACATCAAGCCCTGTTTCCCGCTCTTCAATGAAGACGAGTACCAGGCCGTCCTGGAGAAGAAGCGCACGCATGAAGAGCGCGTCTCTCCGGAAAAGGCCGCCGAGACGTTCGCGTGGACGACGACCAAGGAGTACCAGGACCTCAACTTCGCCCGCCAGGCGCTGACCATCAACGCGGCCAAGGCCTGCCAGCCCTTGGGCGGCGCCCTGTGCGGCCTCGGTTTCGAAAAGACCATGGTGTACATCCACGGTTCGCAAGGCTGCGTGGCGTACTTCCGCACCTATTTCAACCGCCACTTCAAGGAGCCGATCGCCTTCATCGCCGACTCGATGACCGAGGATGCCGCGGTGTTCGGCGGCCAGAAGAACGTGCACGAGGGCTTGCAGAACGCCACCAAGCTCTATGACGCGAAGATGATCGCGGTGTGCACCACCTGCATCGCCGAAGTCATCGGAGACGACCTCGGCGCCTTCATCGGCAATGCGCGCAAGGAAGGCTACGTCGACAAGGACTTCCCGATTCCCTACGCCAACACGCCGTCCTTCGTCGGTTCGCACATCACCGGCTGGGACAACATGTTCGAAGGCATCATGCGCTACTTCACGCTCAACGAGATGGAGGGCAAGGCGCCGGGGCAGAACGGCAAGATCAACATCGTGCCGGGCTTCGAGACCTATCTTGGCAACTACCGCGTGATCAAGCGCTACATGAAGGAAATGGGCGTCGATTACACCTATCTCTGCGACCCGGACGAAGTGCTCGACACCCCGGCCACCGGTGAGTACGAGATGTATGCCGGCGGCACGACCATTGAGGAAGTGAAGGACGCGCCGAACGCCATCACCACCTTCATGCTGCAATCGACGACGCTGGAAAAGACCAAGAAGTACATCGAAGGCACCTGGAACCACGAGATTCCCAAGCTGAGCATTCCGATGGGCGTCGAGTGGACTGACGAGTTCCTGCTCAAGGTGTCGGAAGCCACCGGCAAGGCGATTCCCGCCTCGATCACCAAGGAGCGCGGCCGCCTCATCGACATGATGACCGACTCGCACCAGTGGCTCCACGGCAAGAAGATGGCAGTGTTTGGCGACCCGGATTTCGTCATGGGCCTCGTCAAGTTCATGCTCGAACTGGGCATCGAGCCGACGCATATCGTCTGCAACAACAGCAACAAGCGTTGGGAAAAGGCGATGAAGAAGATGCTCGAGGATTCGCCCTACGGCATCCACGCCAAGCTGTACCCGGGATGCGACCTGTGGCACTTGCGCAGCCTGTGTTTCACCGACAAGCCGGACTTCATCGTCGGCAGCAGCTACGGCAAGTTCATCCAGCGCGACACGCTGTACAAGGGGCCGGAATTCGAGGTGCCGCTGATCCGTCTCGGCTTCCCCATCTTCGACAGGCACCACCTGCACCGCATGACGACGCTGGGCTACGAAGGCGGCATGTACATCCTGACCACGCTGACCAACGCCGTCCTGGAACGCCTCGACGACCAGACCAAGATGCTCGGCAAGACGGATTACAACTTTGACCTGGTGCGGTAATCCGAGCATGAGGTTTGCATGGGCCTTCAATACTTCCGTCACCCCGGCGAAGGCCGGGGTCCAGAACAGCGGCCGTTACTGGATTCCGGCTTTCGCCGGAATGACGGAGTATTTCAATCGGACAGGAAACTGACATGGCCAACATCATGATCCGCAAGGGAGACAAGGGCTACGTCTTCTACATGCCCAAGCGCGATATCGAGGACTCCATCGTGGCGATGGAATTCGATACGCCGGAGAAGTGGGGGGGCGAAATCAAGCTCGGCAACGGCGGCATCTACTTCATCGAACCCCAGGCAGCCCCGGCGCGCCTGCCGTATTCGGTGCGCGCCAAACGCATCGACGGCGTCGAATGAACTGTTGAATCAAAAAGGAGATACATCATGGCAATGAAGATTACGCAAGCGGAATGTACGTCCTGCGGCGACTGCGTGCCGGTTTGCCCGACCAAGTCGATCGTGGAGAAGGGTGGCATCTTCAAGATCAACAAGGACACCTGCACCGAGTGCGAGGAGTTCGACTCGCCCAAGTGCGTCGATACGTGCCCGGGCGGGGATACCTGCATCGTTTATTTGTGACATCCAACGCCCCGTCATTCGGACTTTCGCCGGAATGACGACCAGCCCACCACAGGAGACAACGATGACCGCATCGATCACCCGCGAAGCCGCATTGCGGCTGGGAATGGCTGCCAAGGAACTCGGCGATGTCAGCGTCACGGCGTTCGCCCAGGCCGTCGGCGAAAGGATCGGTCTGCCATTGACCGAAACGCGACTTGCCGCCATTACCGTGACCGATCTTCGCGAGATACTGGCCGGCGATCACGCGGAGGAGGACTGCAAGCTCGGCGTTTCTCCGGACGCGCTCAAGCAGGCGGTTCGCCTGCTGTGGGGCCAGGACATGGAGTACAGCGAACTTCCGCCGATCGACAAGTACACCGAGGGCAGCATGCCCGGCTCCGTCCGCGTCGCCTGCGCTTCCAACACCGGCGAGGTGCTTGATGGGCATTTCGGGTCGTGCGAGCGCTTCCTCATCTATCAGGTGCGGCCGGGCGAGTCGCGCCTGATCGCCATCCGTCCCACGCTCGAAGCCGATCATGCCGAGGACCGCAATGCGGCAAGGGCGGAACTGATTGCAGACTGCGACGTGGTTTTTCTGCAATCGATCGGCGGCCCCGCGGCGGCCAAGGTCGTGCGCGCAAACGTGCATCCGATCAAGGTGCCGCGGCCCGAATCGGCGCGCGCCGTAGTCGCCCGCCTGCAAGGTTCGCTGCGCCAGCCGCCGCCCTGGCTGGCCAAAGTCATGGGCGTGCCGGCAAAATCGCTTGAACGGTTCGCCGGGATCGAGGACTGCTGATGATCGCCGAACCCTTGCTCGCTGGCGTGCTCGATCGTGTCGCCGCACAGGTGGGAGTTCCGGAAGAACGGCTGCTCGGAAATCTGCGGGAAGATTTCCCCGGCGTGCATTTCTCCGTCTGTAGCGACGACGACATGCCCGCCAGGATGTCGCCCGCCGCGCAGAACACCGTCTGCCGTCTCTATTACGTGAGTTCCGGCGGCCATTGCCTGAGCCTGTGCACCGATCCCGAATCGGCCAGCGGCCTGGTGGTGGCGCTCGTTGATCAGGATGAATGATGAGCACCATGCCTATCGCTGCACCATCCATGAACTATGAACTTGAATTGGCCGTGGCGGAACGCTGCGTCCGTCTTCCGGTATCCATCGGCGCCTCCGGGCTGGCGCGCGAACTGTCTGGGATTTCCGCCGATCTGGACTTTCGCGACGTGCTGACGCGCGGCGGCTGGTACCGCCTCGGTGGCGTGGTCGACAGGGCCGGGCAGCGGATCGCCGATGATTTGGCCCGCTGGGGCGAGGCTGAATTATCGACGGTTGGCGACGACCTGCACGCGTTGTGCGAAAAGCATGCCGGCAGCGGACTCCGGGCGACACGCTTGGTCGGCCGGACGCACTACCTCGTCGCGGCAAAGGGGCCGCTGGCCACCGACTTCGTGCAGGTGGAGGTGGAAGAACTGCAGGAAATCGTCAGCCACGAACTGTTTGCCGGCGACGAACCCGGCAGTCTCGAGGAAGTCTTCGAGCCGCGCGACACCCTTACCGATCCGGCCTGGGGCCAGCCAGTCGGGCTGCCGTTCTATTCATTGCGCCGGGTTACCGACGTGTCGGCCTTCCTCAAACGCATGGCCGGCCAGAAAACCGAACCGCAGGCCGTGCATCGCTTCTTCGACGCCTGGCAGGCCAGCAGCGCCGGCAACGCCACACACTTCTGCAACCACTGGGTCCTCGCCGTGCGCGAATACCTGGACCGCTACCGCCAGCCCATCCTGCAAGCCACGCCGGTAGCGGCGGTCAACGGCCAGCCACCAAAATTCACCAGCACCTACGGCGCCAAGGGCCTGGCCCTCAACGACGCCCTGCAGCGCTTCGATCGCCAGGCCGGCTACCCGCTGGCCTGGTTCTTCCACACCCTGACCACCAAGACCGTGCCCATGGCCGTCGCGCATGCGGTGATCGAGGATGTGCAGGGCGGGTTCTGCTACTTGCCGGAACGCGACGTGAAAGTGCTTAAGGACTGGATGCATCGGCCGTACGCGTTTTGAAGTCGAGCCCGACGACTCTCTCCCTTGCGCCGAAGCCAGAATCGATCGGTGTGCCGCCGAAAAACGAATGGGGCTTGGCGCATTCCGACCCTTTGCCGTTCTTCGTTGCCGTATAGGTTCAGGGTCGGGTGTCAGAGTTAAGCAGCCACTAGGTACGATTGTCCACGGACAATTGTTCGGCGTTCGCTTGCAGCCTTTAGGCCGGAACCCGAAACAATAGCCGCAAAGAAGCTATCGTTGGCACAGTTTCACCTTGTCTTGACAGATTTCACCTTGAAGTTGACTCAAGCACGCCACTAGACTGGGTTTGTGCAAACAATCCTGTGGGTTCTCGCCCGCCACCGGTTCAGGAGGTCAATATGAGCATGATGCAAGAGTTCAAAGAGTTTGCCATGAAAGGCAACGTCATGGACCTCGCCGTTGGCGTCATCATTGGCGGTGCTTTTGGAAAAATCGTCGATTCCGTAGTCGGCGACCTCATCATGCCGATCGTGGCGTGGATAATGGGTGGAAAGCTTGATTTCTCAGGGATGTTCTTTGTGCTGGGCGATATTCCTCCAGGAACAGCAATGACGCTGGATGCGCTTAAGAAGGCGCAGGTGCCGGTGTTTGCGTACGGGAATTTCGTAACGATTCTGGTCAACTTCATCATTCTGGCCTTCATCATCTTCTTCATGATTAAGCAGATGAACCGGCTGCGCAAAGCAGAACCACCAGCTCCACCTCCTGCCGACCCGGAGGATATTGTGCTTCTGCGCGAGATTCGCGACAGCTTGAAGAAGTAGCGCGTTCGACCCCGGCGCTCGTTGGCAACAGAGGGTCTGTTGCATAAATTTGCCATGCGCCGGTTCTTCCCAGTTGCAACCGCGTTGGCGTAACGGAAAGGGGCGAGGTAATAAAATGGGACTACTGGATCAACTTGCCGGCAGTGTGCTCGGTCAATCAGGTGACACGGGGTCGCCCTCACAAGCGGGCATTTTTGCAGCCATCATGAGTTTGATCAGCCAACAAGAAGGCGGGCTGGGCGGCTTGGTTAGCCAGTTTCAGAGCAGCGGACTGACAGATATCGTCAATTCCTGGGTTGGTCGTGGCGACAACATCCCCGTGAGCGCTGAACAAATTCAATCGGTACTTGGCAACGAGCAGATTGCAGGCATTGCCTCAAAGCTCGGTATTGATTCAAATTTAGCGGCATCCGAACTGGCGCAGCTTCTTCCTCAGGTTATTGACAAGCTAACGCCCGATGGTTCGCTCGAAAACAGCGGCCCATTGAACTCGGCTGTGATGGATACGATCAAGGGACAGTTATTTCGGTAACGGTTTCAGGAGGAGGTTTTTTTCAAACAAGGAGTAATCCAAATGTCGAATGCAAAAATTGAAGACGTCGAAGGTATTGGGCCAGCCATTGGAGATAAATTCCGTGCAGCCGGAATCAAGGATACGGACTTGCTGTTAGCCAGCAGCCGAACCGCCAAACAGCGTAAAGAGTTGGCAGAAAAAACCGGTATTCCAGAAGCGAAGATTTTGAAATTCGCCAACATGGTTGATCTGTACCGGATCAAAGGCGTGGGCGCTCAGTATTCCGAACTGCTCGAAGCCGCTGGCGTCGACACCGTGCCGGAGTTGGCACGACGAAATTCGGCCAACCTCACTCAAGCAATGCTGGCGGCTAATGAAGAAAAGAAACTGACTCGGCGGCCACCTATGGAGGCTGATGTTGCGAATTGGATCGAGCAGGCCAAGGCGCTGCCCCGAATGCTGGAATACTAGATTATTCGACGCAAACCGGCCATTCGCTTTGAAATTGTCATCAGTCGCTTAAGAGTCCAAAGCGAAAACTCAAAGATCGGGGAAGCTGTCGTTCACCGCAATTCCCGGCCCAGCGGCAAGCCCCCGACTCTTTGATAACCGAGACGTGTTGGGTCTCCAACGGCCGAATCGGCCAATGCCTGTGAATTGGTTTTCGGGTAGGTTTTGAAGTGCAACTGCCGTTGCGATGGGCGCTTCCCGGAAGCATCGAACGGCGGCTTCTGGCCGGATGCTGCCTGACGGCAAACGGATGGTCAAGCAACAATCCTTGCCATTAGCGCCTGTCGGATCCAACGCCACCCGTCCTGCTGTTCCGCTGCCGATGGCGTCGAGTGTCCGTACCTTGGCGAGTTCGAAATGATCGAAGCGTGGATTCAACAACTGCGCACCCAGCTGTGGAGCGGCTAACGCGTCATCGTGAGTTGATACTGCACAGAGCCACTCACCCCACGGCTGAGAATCACAGAGCCCTTCATTGATCTTTCCTCAGTGCCGGGAAACGGGAAGAACCCAATTCCACCGCACTGCCGCCAGACGAAAAGCGGTGATGCCGAATGTCGTTATCCACACGGCCAAGTCGCCGGGGAGTGCGAGGTGGGTGATGAGAAAATAGAAATAGCATCCCGCAAAGGCACATGTGGCGTAGAGCGGCGTCTGCTGAAACAGCGACGGCAGTTCGTTGCAGAGCACGTCCCGGATGACGCCGCCAAAGGTTCCGGTGATCGTGCCCATGAGTGCGGCGATGAACAGGGAAGTGCCGGCCTCAAGCGCATAGCCGGCGCCGGCCACGCTGAACAGGCCGAGGCCGAGCGCGTCGGCAATCAGCAGCACGACTGGCGGAAAACGTCCGGTTGCCGGGAGCAGGGCAAAAATCGTCGACAGGCCCAAGATCGCAATGGCGTAGCTGTCGTGCTCGATCCAGAACAATGGGGTGCGATCCAGCAGCAGGTCGCGCAAGGTGCCGCCACCGAAGGCCGCCACCAGCGCCACGACAAACAGGCCGACCAGATCCATGTCGCGCCGCCTTGCCTCGACAAGACCGGACAGGGCAAACGCAAAGACACCGACGGCTTCAATGAATTTGAACAAGTTCATCGGTCGCAACTATACGCCTCGTTGCGACTGCGTGATCGGCGCCAACGTAAAGCTGTTTCGTCAAGCCGGCGAAGAACGCAACGGCGTCACCGTTTCGCCCCGAATCAGGAATTCCACCCGCAGGATGGGGTCGCCCTTCTCGCTGGCAAAGGTGTAGCCCACCAGTTCCAGCATTTCACCAACCTTGATCTCCGGCGTATTCCACGCCTGCAACCGGGTCAGCGGCGACAGTTCGATTTCCCATTGGGCATCGCGGCGGGTGGGCAGCACGGCTTTGGCAAACACGCTGGCCGCATCCACCCGTGCCGACTGTTTCGGCGCCGTCCGGGTCTTTAGGCTGGCAGGCAGGACCAGGGGATTGGCCAGTTCGAGCACCAGTTCGGCATGCGGATTCTGCCAGCGAACACGCGCCACCTTGCCTGCCAGATAGATCGGGCGTGTCTCGTCGAAACTGCTCCAGCCGTGATGCGCCAACAACGGGCCGCTTGCCAGTACCAGCGGGAAACCGATGATGAATTGCCTGCGTTCCATGATTCGCTCCTCAGAAATATGCGATCCAGCGGCCACACACAATGACCGTCAGCCAGATCAACAGCGAAAGCGCGGCCTGGATGCGTGTCTGCATGCTCGACCCATCCAGGGGGCCGCGACTCTGCAGCCATGCCGCGTTGAGGCCTGCAGTCATGACCAGCAACATCTTGATGAGAAAGACCGGGTTGGCAATCAGTTCCGCTGCGCGCGCGAAAAACATGCTGAGACCGGTTCCGGCCACCAGCAGAAAGCCGAGCAAAGTCCACGGCAATACTCCGCTGGCGAGGGCGCCAACCTCCACCTGCCGGATCATGCCCAGCAGGCGGAGTTCGACGATCAGCAGACTGCCGAACATCGTCGCCAGACCGATGATGTGCAAGGTCTCGAGGACTGGATAGGCCAGGCTGGTCCGCAGCCAGACCGCCAGGGGGCTGTGCTCCAGCGCGATGATGACTGGCCACGGTTCCATGTCAGCGCTCCGGTAGGCTCAGGCGGCCAACTGCGCGGAATTGTCCTTCGCCTTCCGGGCGCAGCACCAGGGCGTCACCCATGCCCAGGTACTCGCCAGTCAGTGCCGTTGCGTTGACTTGATGGGTGACCCATACCGTCACGCCGGAGCGGGGAATGCGCTGTAGGGCTTCGCGCAATGCGGCGGTCTGGGCGGATTCGCGGGTCTTGTCCATGAACAGCGAGTCAAGCGCGGGCAAATGGCTGACCGGCACCGAGGGGAAGGCGAGCTTTCCAGTGTCGATACAGCGGCACCACGCGCTGCTGAATACCGCTATGGGTTGCACGCCCCGAGAAGCGAACATCGCGCCAAAGCGCTGTGCCTGTACACGGCCTTGCGCCGATAGATTGCGCTGGGTCGCGCAGTCATCGGCGCGGAATCCGGGAGGATCGCCAGTGCCCGGTTCGGTGATGGCGTGGCGCATCAGGATCAGTACGCCGCCCTGATGCAGGGCATCCCAGGGCTCCGCTGCCGATACCGGTAGGCAAAGCAGCGTCAGCAATACGGTTAGCCATCCTCTGATCGTGCTTCCCATTGCTGACCTCCCGCGTTCATTCACAAGCACTGACGGTAATTGTGCCCGTTCGGTTCCCGGGAAACGCGTCGAGACTCGAGCTTGGCCGAATAACGGAGAAGTGTCTTCCCGGCGGTTAGCGATCCCAATACGGATCGGTCCCGATATGAGCGAGCAGAAAGTCGATGAAGACGCGAACCTTGCTCGGAAGATGGCGTGTCGGAAGATACATCGCATAGACATGCCGTTCGACCGGAATGTATTCCGACAACGCTGCCTGCAGTTTTCCACTCTGCAAATCCTTGCCGATGATGAAGGTCGGCAACAGGCCGATGCCCAATCCGCCGAGCACGGCCTGGGACAATGCCTCGTCGTCATCGACATGAAGCGGCCCGGTTACCGGTATCGATATGTCTCCGTCAGGACCGGTGAACCGCCAATGACCCTGCTCGCCTGATCGTGTGTAATCAAGGCAATTGTGGTGTACCAGATCCGCAGGGGACTGGGGAACGCCGCGCTGGTCGAAGTATCCGGGCGTTGCGCAGAGTTTCCGGCGCACCGGCGCCAGCTTGCGTGCGACCCAGTTAGGGGGCGGATCGCCGGTGACACGAATGGCGACGTCGTATCCTTCCTCCGCCAGATCGACCCAGCGGTCGGTGATCGTCAGGTCGATTCTGATTTCCGGGTAGCGTGAAAGAAACACAGCCAGCGCCGGGGCAATGTGCAGGGTGCCAAAGGCCACCGACGCACTGACGCGCAGCAGCCCTCGTGGCGCGGTGGTGAGGCTGTCGACGAGTTTTCTGGCCTGTTCGGCCTCGCTCAGCATCCGGGTGCAATGCTCGGATACGGAAGCGCCAATCTCCGTCAGGCTGAGGTATCGGGTGGTCCGATTGAGCAGGCGCGCGCCCAACTCCTTTTCCAGTTTGGCAACTGCCTTGCTGACAGCGGATCGGGACGTTTCCATTCGGCGTGCCGCTTCGGCTAAACTCCCCGCGTCGACAACGCGGGCGAAGACTGCCATCAGATTGAGGTCGGTCATGGCTGAAGGGTGGGGAAGTAGAAAATACAACGGAACAATTGGTTCCCTACAGGATACATTGTGATTCTGATGCGGTGGCTAATCAAAAGCTAGATGCTCCAGTAGTATGCCTCATCATGAACAGAGAGAAATCCCCTATGCTGCAGAAAAACACTTCACCTGACCATCTGGTGGTGCTTCTGGACGACTACTCGCAGCTGCGCGGACTGGCGCGAGACCACGATTTGTCCGATGAATTGGATCGGGCCATTGTTGTGCCGTTGGAACGTATGCCTGATGACGTGGTAACCATGCACTCGCGCTGCATTTACGTCGATGAAAGCACCGGGACAGCGCGCGAAGTGGAACTGGTCTATCCGGAGGAGGCTGATCCAGCGAAAGGAAGGATCTCCGTGTTGGCACCCGTTGGCTCGGCGCTGCTGGGGCTGGCGGTGGGGCACTCGATCGATTGGGAACTGCCCGGGGGGAAGATCCACCGAATAACGGTGAAACGTGTTCTTTCCCAGCCGCATGAACGGCGCCCGATATGACCATGTGTAAAGGAGGTGGGCGAAATTGACCATGGCCGCTGTTTCAACAGAATCGATATTGAGCAAACTTCACCAGAAGCCGTGTCTTGATCTGCGCCAGCTGGCGGCACTTCACGGCGTAGACGCGGCCGATGAAGCGCTTGCAAAGGCGGTAGCTGACCTCAGGCGGCGAGGAAAGATCTCACGTATCGGCGGACAGGGACAGCGCAGGTCGTTTGTTCTTGCCACTTTCGAGAGTTGAGTTCTCGCGGCCACTGACGGCCAGCTTTTGATGTGGCGAACCAGATTCATTTGTGATTCGGCTCGATGATGTTTGGATCCGTCACCCCGGCGAAGGCCGGGGTCCAGTCGGCGATTGCTCGCCGATACAGGATACCCGCCTTCGCCGGTATGACGGCATCAATTTGCTTCGTCTGGCCGAAGTAATAAAAGGAGTTCATGATGCCGGCAACATTTCATCGAAAACCCGTGTCCTGCGTTTCGGCGCTCGACAAACGTCGCCTGGAATCCCTGATTGCGCGCCGGACGGACGGTCAATGTGCCCTAACCCTGAATCCGGCGGCCGAAAAGGTCCTCCGCCGTCTGCATTCGGCAGAATTGGTCGTGCCGCCGGAGGACGTGCCCCGCGATTTGGTCACCATGAATTCGACGGTCATTCTCGTGGATCCGATTGCCTGCGAGCAGTGGGAAGTAACCTTGGTCTATCCGGAAGATCATGAACCCGAGAGAAATTACTGGTCGATTCTGAGCCCGGTAGGTTCCGCCGTATTCGGGCTCCGTGTCTATGACCCCGTTGATATCAAGCGAAGCGATCGGATGGCCGAGGGTTGGGTGGTTGCCGATATTCCGTTTCAACCCGAAATGCGCGGGTGGACAACCTTGTGATCATGCGGGGCTGCAGGTCCGCTCTTTTCGAAGACAACTGCAGGAGATGGCGTGGAACGGTATCGAAACGAGACCTACCACAGCCTCCGGTGCAGCCCCGTCTTTTCATCGAAGTGCTCGGCCAGAAAGTCGACGAACACACGTACCTTCGCGGGCAGATTGCGCTTTTGCGGGTACACCGCGTAGATATCCGCGGGGAGAAGGGCGTAGTCACCCAACAGCACTTCGAGTTGTCCGGCACGCACGAAGGGGGAGGCGTCCCACTCCGAACGCATGATCACGCCGTGCCCCTCCAGCGCCCAGGTCAGGACGGCGGCCCCATCGTTGCTGCTCAGGTTGCCCCGCACCTTGACGCTCTGCGTCTTCCTCGCCTTGGTGAAGTGCCATTGCCCGTAGGCGACATCGTCCTGGCGCACGATCAGGCAGTTGTGCTGTGTCAGATCGTCTGGAACCACGGGGCGCGAACGATTCTCGAGATAGCGCGGCGAGGCCAGGATGCGGCGGCGGTGGTTGGCGATCTTGCGCGCCATCACGCGGCTATCGGGTGGCGGCCCGAAGCGGACACTGACGTCGACCTCGCCGTCGGCCAGGCTCGCCGGCCTGTCTGAGAGTAGGAGCTGGATTTCGAGATCGGGATAGTGCCGTGAAAACTCGGATATCGCCGGGGCGATGAAGTTGCGCCCGAATCCGAACGTGGCCTGCACCCGCAACAGTCCGATGGGGGCGCCGTGGCTGCTCGAGATGGCGTGCTCCAGATCGTCGATCTCGCTGAGGATGCGCTGCCCCTCGGCAAGATAGATCTCTCCTTCCTGCGTCAGGCTGAGGTGCCGCGTGTTGCGCGCGATCAGCCGCACGCCGAGCCGGGCCTCCAGTTGTGCCAGCCATTTGCTGACCGCCGACGGCGTGACATTGAACTCGCGGGCGGCGGCGGAAAGGCTTCCGCTCTTCACCAGCGTGGAAAAGAAAGCGAGGTCGGTGCGTAGTTTCATATTTTCCTGTGTGGAACATATGGTTTGCCAGATTGCGTATTTATATCCAACAGGGAACATTATAGATTATCCACGTCGCCCGTAAGGGTGTTGTCAGGAGAGTGGAAATTGGAAAAGCAAGCAGCCGTACAGTCATTGACTGACACCATGGCGAAGTTCACCGCTTACATCGGCAAGCACCTTCCGACCGATGTCGAGAAGAAACTGGCCGAACTTCGCGCCAAGGAAACCAAGCCGCTGGCCAAGGCGATCTATCTGTCCATGGCCGAGAACCAGGAGGCTGCCAACCGCCTTGATCGGCCGAGCTGTCAGGATACGGGCGTCATCCAGTATTTCGTCACCGCGGGGGCCAGGTTCCCGTTGCTCGGCGAGCTGGGCGAGATCCTCGAGGAGGCCACGCGCGAAGCCACGCGCACGGCGCCGCTGCGGCACAACGCCGTCGAGACTTTTGTCGAGAAGAATACCGGGACCAACACCGGCACCAAGGTTCCCTGGCTGGACTGGGATATCGTTCCCGATGACGATGGCGTGACGATCGACGTGTATATGGCCGGTGGTGGCTGCACATTGCCGGGGTCGGCGACGGTGCTGATGCCGGGGCAGGGCTATGAAGGCGTCGCCGAGTTCGTGTTCAACGTTATCTCCTCGCGCGGCGTCAACGCGTGCCCGCCGCTGCTGGTCGGTGTCGGGGTGTCCACCGCCGTCGAAACGGCCGCCCGGCTTTCCAAGAAAGCCTTGATGCGACCTGTCGGTTCGCATAACGCCGACCCCAATGCCGCAAAGATGGAAACGCTGCTCGAAGACGGGCTCAACGAAATGGGCATCGGTCCGCAGGGCTTGACCGGGACGAACAGCGTCATGGGAGTGAACATCGAGTCGTCGGCCCGCCATCCGTCGACCATCGGCGTCGCCGTCAATACCGGCTGCTGGGCGCACCGCCGCGGGCGCATCCGCATCAGCGCCGACCTGTCGTACGAAATCCTGACGCATGAAGGAGCCAAACTGTGAACAAGAAAGTACTCACCACGCCGATCAAGGACGAGGACCTCGAGGATCTGCGGGTCGGCGACGTCGTCTATCTGACCGGACATATCGTGACCTGCCGCGATGTTGCGCACCGGCGGCTGATCGAACTGAAGCGGGAACTCCCGGTGGACCTCAAGGGCGGCGCGATCTTCCATGCGGGCCCCATCGTGCGCAAGCTCGACAACGGGAAGTTCGAAATGGTGTCGATCGGCCCGACGACCAGCATGCGCATGGAGAAATTCGAGCGCGAGTTCATCGAGCAGACCGGCGTCAAACTGATCGTCGGCAAGGGCGGCATGGGGCCGCTGACCGAGGAAGGCTGCAAGAAACACAAGGCCGTGCATGCCATCTTCCCCGGAGGCTGCGCGGTGCTCGCGGCAACGCAGGTCGAGGAAATCGAGCGCGCCGAATGGCAGGACCTCGGCATGCCGGAAACACTGTGGGTCAACCGCGTCAAGGAACTCGGCCCGCTGATCATCTCGATCGATACGCAAGGCAACAACCTGATCGAGAAGAACAAGTCGGAATTCAACGCCAAGAAGGGGCCGATTCTGGAAAAGATCTACAGCCAGGTGAGTTTCATCAAATAAGGAGGGTAATGAACCATGAAAAAACTTGTCATTTCTTCGATTCTCTTCGCCAGCGCCCTGTCGCTGACGTTTCCCGCAAGTGCGCAGGACGTGATGAAGCTCAAGCTCGGTCACGTGGCGCCCACCGACGAGCCGTACCATCAGGCCGCCGAGAAATTCGCCGAACTGGTCAACAAGAATACCGGCGGGGCGGTACAGATCCAGATTTTCCCGAACAGCTTGCTCGGCGGGCAGCGCGAACTGCTCGAAGGGTTGCAACTCGGATCGGTCGACGTCACGTTGACCACGGCGGCGGTGCTTTCGAGCTTTCTGCCGAAGACACAGGTGATCGAGCTGCCGTTCATGTTCCGCGATCGCGAGCACGTCTACAAAGTGGTTGACGGCCCACTCGCCAAGGAAATCTACGATGGCGACGAGAAAAAGAAGATGAAGGTCATCGACACCTGGGAAAACGGCTTCCGCAACATCACCAACAACGTCCGTCCGATCGAGAAACCCGAAGACATGAAGGGCGTCAAGATCCGCGTGATGGAAAACAAGATGTACATCGAGATGTTCAAGGCGCTCGGCGCCAACCCGACGCCGATGGCGCGCGGCGAACTGTTCACCGGATTGCAGACCAAGGTGGTCGATGGGCAGGAAAACCCGCTGGGGCAGATCTACACCTCGCGCTTCTACGAGGTCCAGAAGTACGCGACTCTGAGCGGTCACACCTACTCGCCGGAAGTCGTCGTGTTCAGCCTGGCGACATGGAAGAAGATCCCGGCCAAATATCAGGAGGAAATCCTGAAGGCCAGTGCGGAAGCAAAGAAATTCAACCGCGAACTGTCGGCGAAGATGGACAAGGAATACGTCGGCAAGCTCAAGGAAAAAGGCATGAGCGTGACGGCGCTCACGGCCCAGCAGATCGTGCCGTTCCAGGAAAAGATGATGCCGGTGTGGGACATGTTTGCCGACAAGATCGGCAAGGATCTGATCCAGAAAATCAAGGATACCAAGTAATTGAGGCAGGGCATCAAGGGGGCGGTCCGAGGATCGCCCTCTTTTCATCGGAGGGATGATGAGATTCATCAACACAATTACGGACATCTCCGTTGCGTTCGCCAAGTGGTGCGGCATCTCCACGGCGATCGTCATGACGGTGATGATTTTCCTGCAGGTCGTGTATCGCTACGTGCTCGGCGAATCGCTGAGCTTTTCCGAAGAGCTCGCGCGCTACATGTTCATCTGGTCAGTGGCCATGGGGTCGGCGCTGGCGCTGAAGACACGTTCGCACATCGGCGTCGAACTCCTGGTCGAGCGGCTGCCGAAGAGTCTCGGCACGCAGGCCAAGGTGTTGGCTTGCGTGATCAGCCTGGTTTTCTACGGGATGCTGGTCTGGTACGGCTTCGAAATGGTTGGCGAGACGATGGACCAGGAATCGGCGGCGCTCGAACTGCCGATGGGCTACGTCTATCTGGCGGTTCCGCTCTCGGCGATCGTGCTGTTCATATGCGAGATAAAAAATGTCCTGGATGACCTGTTCGGCACCAAGGGCGCAGACGAATCCGTGAAGGGGGAGTAGCAACATGACGGTCACCATTTTGTTTATTGCCTTGGCGATCCTGCTGCTGCTCAATGTGCCGATCGCCGTCGCGCTGGGGTTATCGACCGCGCTATCGATCTGGTACTCGGACCTGCCGCTGACCATCGTCGTGCAGCGCATGCTTTCCTCCAACGACTCGTTTCCATTGATGGCCATTCCGTTCTTCATCATGGCGGGGTCGTGCATGTCGCAAGGCGGGGTGTCCAAGCGGCTCGTCGTCTTCGCTGATTCGCTGTTCGGCTGGCTGACAGGCGGTCTCGGCATCGTCGCGCAGATTACCGGGATATTCTTCTCGGCCATCTCCGGCTCTTCAGCGGCGACGACGGCGGCAGTTGGCGGTGTCCTTTTCCCGGAGATGGAGAAGCGCGGCTATGACCGCAGTTTTTCCGCCGCGATCATTGCCGCAGCGGGCGAAACCGGCATCATCATCCCGCCGAGCGTGCCGATGGTGGTTTACGGCGTCATCGCCGGAGTGTCGATCGGGGACATGTTCCTGGCCGGCGTCGTTCCCGGCTTGCTGATGGGCATTGCGTTGTGTTTCCTCATCTACTTCAAGTCGAAGAAGATGGGCTACGGCGGCGAGAAGTTCAAGGGCGGCGCCAATGTCTTGAAGTCGTTCCGCGAAGCCGTGTGGGGCCTGCTCATGCCGGTGATTATCCTTGGCGGCATCTACGGGGGCATCTTTACGGCCACGGAAGCCGCCGTTGTTGCCGTGGTCTACGGTCTGGTCGTGGGCTTCTTCATCTACAAGGATCTCAGGATTGCGGATCTGCCGAAGATTTTCGAGAGCACGGTCATCGGCACGGCAGTCGTCATGTTCATCATGAACGCTGCCGGCTTGTTCAGTTGGGTGATCACGCGCGAACAGTTTCCGGCGCAGCTGGCGGCGTACTTCATCAGCCTGTCCAGTGATCCGATCGTCTACCTGATGCTGATCAACGTCCTGCTGTTCATCGTGGGCTGCCTGCTGAACGCCTCGGCCGCAATCACCATCCTGACGCCGATTCTGGTGCCGATCGCCGTCAAGCTGGGGATTGATCCAGTCTTCTTTGGCGTGATCATGACCACGAATCTGGCCATCGGGTGCATAACGCCGCCGGTCGGTGTCGACCTGTTTGTTGCTTCGAGCATTTCCAAGGTGTCGATGACCAGGCTTTCCAGCGCCATCATCAGTTTCGTCGTCGTCCTGGTCGCTGTGCAACTCGTCATTACGTATGTTCCGGGCCTGGTCATGTGGTTGCCGACTGCGCTGAAGTAGGGGAGCCAAGGCATCGCAGGAGAACTCAAAAGGCGCGATCATCCGGAAGGGTGGTCGCGCTTTTGTGCGTTATCAAAGCCCCCGGGAAAGCACGCAGACACAAAAGCCTCTTTATTGAACCGGCGACATCGGCGGATGTCGGAAAGGCAATTGCCACGCTCTTACACAGGATTGCAGGCGCTGGCTCAATGGCAGGCTCCGGCCTATAGTGCTAAATGGGTATTTGATCTCTGGAGGATTGCGATGACCATTTCGATGTACCAAGCGAGCGTTCCCGTTTTCGTGCGAATGCTCAAGAACCTCGACCTGATTCTCGACAAGGCGCAAGGCCATGCCGCGGCGAAGAAGATCGCGCCGAACGTGCTTCCCGGCCTGCGTCTGATTGCCGACATGTTCCCGCTGAGCAAGCAGGTGCAGATCGCCACCGATCACGCCAAGGGCGCCGTCGCCCGTCTGGCCGGTGTCGAGCTGCCGAAATACGAGGACAACGAGCAGACCATCGAGGATCTCAAGGCGCGCATCGCCAAGACGATCGCCTTCGTCGAATCGTTCAAGCCGGAACAGATCGACGGTACCGAGGAACGCGACATCGCCTTCACGCTCGGCGGCCACGATCTCAAGTTCAAGGGTATGGATTATCTCGTCGGGTTCGCATTACCCAACTTCTACTTTCACATGGTCACGGCCTACAACATCCTGCGCGAGAACGGCGTGGATATCGGCAAGCGCGATTTCCTCGCGAAACACTGATCGCGCTTGAGTGCCGGCAGTTCCTGGCGCAGTTCTGCAACCGGATTTCCAAGGAGGCGAGAATGAATGCCAACGACATCTTCGATATTCCCTCTCTTCGCGAAAAAATGCTGGCACTCCTCGGCGATAAGGCCGATGCCTACCCGCGCCAGATCGAAGAGCACTTCCCGCGCATCCTGGCGAAACTCGTCGAGCTGTGGGGCAAGCCGGCAGCCAGTACTTTCCTCAACGACCTGATGTTCAGCGACGACCGGCCGAATCGGCAAGGCTTTCCGAACGAGGTGGCCAGCGAACTGCTCCGGCTGTCGATGATCCACGACGCGCTGCAATCGCCGGGGAAACCGGCATCGCGAAGCGGCTGGTCGGACAATGATCTGGGCGCCGATGTCGAGGATCTCGCCAACCGGCGTTCCAGCCGTTGAGTGGGTGCCGGTGGCGGCTTTCCAATGCGGGGGCGTCGTCGTCGGAGAAGGCGTGTTGTTGCTTTAACGCGTTGATTTTGTGAAAGAAAATGGCCAGTCCAATTCCTGATGGCCGCTATCACGATATGTAATTGGACACCCCGAGTTCCGACTCCTACCATCCGGTTGTATTGCCAAGAATCTTTCAACTTACCGCCGGAGGGAAAACATGCAGAAATTTACCAAGGTGTTGTGTGCCGCAGCGCTGGCTGTCGGGATGATCGGCGTTTCAAACGCCCAGGTCGCATCCAAGAAACTGGTCGTCTATTGCCCGCATCCGCTGGTCTTCATTGATCCGATCGTCAAGAAGTTCGAGGCCGCTACCGGCATTCAGACGGAAGTCGTGGCTGCCGGTACGGGCGAGCTGCTCAAGCGCATCGAGGCCGAATCGTCCAATCCGCTCGGCGACGTGATGTGGGGCGGCACCCTGTCAGTGCTCGATCCGTCGAAGAAATTCTTCGAGGTGTATCAATCGCCGGAGGCGGCTACGTTCGTCGATGAAGCCAAGGATCGTGACGGCAAGATTACCGGTTTCACGCTGGTTCCCAGCGTGCTCATGGTCAATACGAAGCTGATCGGCAACATCAAGGTAGAGGGCTACCAGGATCTGCTCAACCCGGCGCTCAAAGGCAAGATCGCCTTTGCCGATCCGTCCAAGTCATCCTCCTCGTTCGAGCACGTGGTCAATATTCTTTATGCCATGGGCAAGGGTGATCCGGAGAAAGGCTGGGGCTTCGTGCAGGATCTGGCCAAGAACCTCGGCGGCAAGCTGCTCTCGGGCTCGTCTGCGGTGTACAAGGGCGTTGCTGACGGCGAATACACGGTGGGCCTGACCTTCGAGGAAGGTGCCGCGACCTATGTGAAGTCGAAGGCTCCGGTGAAGATTGTGTACATGAGCGAGGGCGTCATTTCCAAGGCCGACGGCACGGCGATCATCAAGGGCGCCAAGAATCTGGAGAACGCCAAGAAATTCGTCGACTTCGTCTCCAGCAAGGAGACGCAGACGATGATCGCTTCGCAACTGAACCGCCGCTCGGTACGCAAGGACGTGCCGCCCGGTGAGGGCCTGATGCCGTTGCCCCAGATCAAGCTGATCCAGGACAACACCGAGGTGGTCAATAAGAGCAAGCGTCAGTGGCTGGAAAAATTCAAGGATATCTACACCAGCCTGTAAGGCCGATAGCGGCCGGGCATTCTGCCCCGGCCGCTTTTTTTCATCGGGGCGTTTTGCGCTCCGGGGACCGTTTCAAAAAAACATGCCAAAGAACCGCGCCATGCGGCGCGGTCCATCGATAGGGGTCAATCCGTGAGTGTGTCTATTCATGTTGAAAACGTGGTCAAGCAGTATGGTCCGGTGACGATCATCCCCGACCTCTCGGTCGATATCCGGAACGGGGAGTTCTTTACGCTGCTCGGGCCGTCCGGTTGCGGCAAGACAACGCTGCTGCGCATGATCGCCGGGTTCAACAGTATCGAAGCGGGAACGATCCGCTTCGACGAGCAGGTCATCAACGCCATCCCGGCGCACAAGCGCAACATCGGCATGGTGTTCCAGAATTACGCGATCTTCCCGCATCTGACGGTCAGGAAGAACGTCGAGTACGGCTTGCAGTTCCGCGAGGTGTCCAAGGCCGAGATGGCCACCCGGGTCGATGACATCCTGAAGACGGTCCGTATCGATGAGTACCAGGATCGCCTGCCGGAGCGCTTGTCCGGCGGTCAGCAGCAGCGCGTCGCGCTGGCGCGGGCGATCGTCGTGCATCCGAGCGTGCTGCTGATGGACGAGCCGCTGTCGAACCTCGACGCCAAGCTCCGCGTGGAAATGCGCGGCGCAATCCGCGATATCCAGAAGAAGGTGGGCATCACCACCGTCTATGTGACGCACGATCAGGAGGAAGCGCTGTGCATCTCGGACCGCATCGCGGTCATGCGCGAGGGCGTGATCCAGCAGGTCGGGGGGCCGCAGGCGATCTATGCGCGGCCGGCCAACACCTTCGTGGCGACCTTCATCGGGCATTCGAACCTGTTCAATGCAACCTGGTCTGGCGGGGAATTGCGTTTCGCTCCCGGATACGCCTGCAACCTGGGCGATCACATGCGATCGGATGCGCGCGAGGGGCGCGTCGTGGCCGGGGTGCGGCCCGAGGAGTTTCACCTGTCCGATAGCGGCACGGGATTGGCTGCGCGCATCGTGAAAACGACCTTCCTGGGCCGCTACGTGAATTACGAACTGGCGTTTGCCGATGCCACGCTGCGGCCCGACCAGGCTGCCATCGAATTCTCCCAGGACGTCGGCACGGCGAAAAGGGTGTTCGAGCCGGGCGAGACCATCCACCTCGAAGTCAATCCGGCGAAGATCAACGTGTTCTCCGAGGATGGGATCAGCCTGATGCGCGGAGTGGCGCCATGAAGCTGGCCAAGCTTTCATCGTCGCCGCGCGATTTCTGGTTCTGGACCACGCTGTGCATCGCCGCGCTGTTCATCGTCTTTCTCGTCTATCCCCTGTTCTCGTTGTTTACCAGCAGTTTCGTCGACCCCGAAAGCGGCGGCTTCACGCTGGCGCACTACGCCCAGTTTTTCAAGAAACGCTATTACTACCGGGCGCTGCTCAACAGCATGAGCGTGACGGCCTGCGTCACGGTGCTGGCGGTGCTCATCGGCGCGCCGATGGCGTATCTGACTTCCGCGTTCCAGATTCGCGGGAAGCGCGTGATCGATGTGCTGATCATCGTCTCCATGCTCTCGCCGCCGTTCATCGGTGCCTATTCATGGATCCTGCTCGGCGGCCGCAGCGGCGTGATCACCACCTTTGTTTCCGAGTACTTCGGCATGCAGATGCCGACCATCTACGGTTTCACCGGGATCTTGCTGGTCCTGACGTTGAAACTGTATCCGTTCGTCTATCTCTACGTCTCGGGTGCGTTGAAGAGCATCGACGTGTCGCTCAGCGAGGCGGCGGAGAGCCTGGGGTGCGACCCGATCAAGAAAGTGTTCACGATCATCCTGCCGCTGGTGACGCCTACCGTGCTGGCGGGCGGCCTTCTGGTGTTCATGAACGCGCTGGCCGACTTCGGCACGCCGATGCTGATCGGCGAGGGCTTCGTGGTCATGCCGGTGCTCATCTACTCCGAGTTCGTCAGCGAGATGGGCGGGCAGGCCAACTTCGCCGCGGCGCTCGCCGCGCTGATGGTCATCCTGACCTGCCTGATCTTCCTCGGCCAGAAATACGTGGTGAACAAGAAGTCCTTCACCATGAGCGCGCTGCGGCCGATGAAGCCGACGACGCTGACGCCGGTGCCGAGCGCCTTGGCCCACGTCTTCATCTACGGGCTGGTGTTCCTGTCAATCATTCCGCAGCTCACGGTGATCTACACCTCGTTCATGAAGGTCAATGGCGTGGTGTTTACGTCCGGCTATTCGCTGGACAGCTATCGCATCATCTTCGACAAGCTGGGTACGGCGATCACCAATACCTACCTGTACGGGCTGGCGGCGATTCTCATCATCGTGCTGCTCGGAATGCTCATCGCCTACCTGGCCACGCGGCGCCGGAACCTGATTACCTCGGTGATCGATACCTTCACCATGTTCCCGTACATCATTCCGGGTTCGGTCCTCGGGATCACGCTGCTGCTGGCGTTCAACAAGCCCCCGATCGTGTTGAGCGGCACGGCGATGATCATCATCCTGGCCTTCGTCGTCCGACGCCTGCCGTATACCCTGCGCTCCAGCGCGGCGATCCTGTACCAGATCAGTCCGAGCGTCGAGGAAGCGTCGATCAGCCTCGGCTGCTCGCCGATGAAGACCTTCTTCAAGGTCACGGCGATCATGATGCTTCCGGGCGTGATGGCCGGCGCGATCCTGAGCTGGATCACGGTGATCAACGAGCTTTCCGCGTCGGTGATCCTCTATACGGGCGGGACGCGGACGATGTCGGTGTCGATCTACACGGAAGTCATCCGCGCGAGCTACGGCACGGCGGCGGCGCTGTCGTCGATCCTGACCTTGACGACCATCGTCTCGTTGATGATCTTCTTCAAACTGACCGGCGGCAAGGAACTGGCGCTGTAGTCTGAAAATGCGGTTCTTGGAGGAAAAATGGGCAAGTTTGACGGCTACGTTCTCGTATCCGATCTCGATGGAACCTTGATCGGGCGCGACCACAGCGTTTCGGACGAGAATGTCGCAGCCATTCGCGAGTTCGTCGCCGAGGGCGGGCGTTTTCTCGGAGCAACCGGGCGGACCGAACTCAACGTGCGGCCCTATACCGCCGGCATTCCCCTGTCCTCGCCGTGGATCCTGTACAACGGCGCGGCGATCTACGACTGGGGAAAGGCTTCGTTCATCTACAAGGCGCCGTTGCCGCGTGCGCTGGCGCAGGCGTTCGTGTGCCGGGTGATGGCGCAATTCCGCGAGGTCAATATCCAGGTGTATGCCGGCGGGCCGTTCTGCCAGGTGAATGCCGACGGGCAGCCGGATGCGATCGCCGTCCGGGAAAATCAGGCATTCGAGAACAAGCCTGTCGAAGCGATTACCGACGACTGGCTGAAGGTGCTGTTCTGCAGCGATACCCCGGAATACCTCGACGGCATCGAAGCGCTCTTCGAAGGCGATCCGTTGCGCGGCGCGGCCCACAGCATGCGGTCGGGGCCGCGCTACTTCGAGGTGACCGCGCAAGGCGTGAACAAGGGAACGGCACTGGCGCACCTGAGGTCGCTCCTCAATCCCGCGCCGAGGTGCGTGGTGGCGATCGGCGACTACAACAACGACATCGAGATGCTTCAGGAGTCGGACATCCCCGCGGCGCCGGAGAGCGCGCTCGGCGAGGTCAAGCAGCACGCGAAGATCATCACGGCCTGCCATTCTCGCAGCGCCATCGCGGATCTGATCCGGAAACTCGCCGACTCCGGCCAGTCCGCCTGAAGCTTCGGGCCATGAGCGGAAAGCGCATCTGTTGTCTTGTCGCCACCGTATTTCTGGCGTGGCTGGCCATGGCCGGGCCGGTCGGCGCGCAGACGCGACGGCTCAACGTGATCTGCTCGGTCCAGATCGAGTGGTGCGAACTCGTCAGGAAAGCGTACCAGCAGGCCACCGGAGTCCGCATGGCGGTGATCCACCGCAGCAGCATCGAGGCCCTGGCGTTGCTGATGGCGGAACGCAAGAGCCCGCGCACCGACGTCTGGTTCGGCGGCACGGGCGATCCGCATCTGCAGGCGGCGGAACAGGGCTTGACCGTCGCGTACCGCTCGCGCCAGTTCGACGACCTGCAGCCCTGGGCACAGGCCCAGGCGAAGCGGGGCGCGTTCCGGACCGTGGGGCTGTATTCCGGAGCGCTCGGCATCGCCTATAACCCCGAGCAGATCCGCCGCCTTGGCGTCGAAGCGCCGCGCTGCTGGAGGGATCTTGTCCGTCCGGAGTTTGAACGCCAGGTCATGATGGGCAATCCGACCTCGTCCGGAACGGGCTACCTGATCCTCTCGGCGCTGACGCAACTGTTCGGCGAAGACGGTGCTTTTTCCTACATGAAGAAGCTGCATCGCAATGTCGCGCAATACACCCATGGCGGACGGGGCAGCATCGAGAACGTCGTGCGTGGTGAGGCCAGCGTGGCGATCGGGTTCATGCATGACGCAATCACGGCACAGGAACGGGGCGCGCGGCTGGCATTTACCCTGCCGTGCGAGGGAGCGCCGGCGGAAATCGGATCGCTTTCCCTGGTCGCCGGCGGCGCCAATGCCGTCGAGGCTCGCGAATTCTACGAATGGGCGCTCAGTCCCGAAGCGCAGACGTTGGCCCGGCAGGCGAGCGCCTTCCAGTGGTCGTCCAACGCCCGCGTTTCGGGCGTCGCGGGGCTGCCGACGGCTGATATGTCGGGAATCATCGAATACGATCATCGCCGCTTCGGATCGTCGGAGGTGAGAAAGCGTCTGCTGACCCGTTGGGTCAACGAAGTCAATGCTCCGGGCAACGAGTGAGACGTTGATCATGCGCGAGCAGCCGCTTTCCCTTCGCTTTCGACTTCTGGGCCTCCTGGCCGGGTGGCTCGCGGTCGCGCTGCCGGCGCATGCCGTGGCCGGATTGCATCAGGCCGTCTCCGAGGTGACACCGGAGATCCACGACATGTTTCGTGCCCTGGGCAGCCTGGGGGAAGTCGCTCTGGGGGGCGGTCTGCTCGTCGCTGCCCTGACTTTTTGGCCGCGCTGGCACAGTGCGGATCGGCTCGCGTGGCAGCGGTTCGCCGCGGTTTTCGGGTTATTCGGGGCGGCGGCGATCTTCCTTGCCGGGATTCCGGCGATGCAGCGTGCGACCGACATGGAGCCGGGGGTGCATGGCGTGCCGTTGCTTCTGCTCCTGATCGCAATGTTCGTCCTGTTTCTGGCCATGCGCCGGAAGGAGGGCGAACCGCGGCACGTCGATACCTCCCGGGCGGAGACGGGATTTGCGCTGGTCGCGAGCGGTTGGATCGCCTTTCTCGTCATTCTCGTCGCGGTGCCGATCGCCTGTGCGTGGAGCCTTGTCTGGAATCGCGGCGGCAGCGGGTGGGGTGGTTTGTTCGGCGGTCTGGAGAGCCTGGTCAGCGCACGTTATTGGAGTCTCGGCTGCCTTGCCGGGGGCGGGGCGTGCGGTTCGGCCGTCAATTCGATCGTGCTCGGGATACTTGTCGCCACGCTTGCCGGTATCCTGGGCGCGGCGTTGGCGCTCTTCGTCCATCGCGCCGGATCGGGGGTGCGACGATCCGTCGCGGTATTGGCCTGCCTGCCGATGATCTCGCCGCCGTTCCTGGTGGGGTTCGGACTGGCGCAACTGTTCGGCAAGGCCGGGCTGGTCAGCCTGATGCTCGAAACCGTCTTCGGGGTGACGAGCACGCGCTGGTTCTTCGGCGGGTACGGCGTGGCGATGGCGCAGATTTTCGCCTTCTTCCCATTGGCCTACTTCATGGCGCTGCATGCGCTGGATTCGCTCGGTCGCGCGCAGATCGATGCCGCGAAATACCTTGGCGCTTCGAACGGCGATGTGTTGCGTACCTTGGTGTTTCCGGTGTTGCGCGATCCGCTCGCGGTGGCGACGCTGGTGATCTTCGTCGAATCGCTGTCCGATGTCGGCAACCCGCTGGTGATCGGCGGCAAGCTGCGGGTGCTGCCTGCCGAACTCTTTTACAGCAGCAGCAGCGAACTGGCCGCCAACGCGATGACCGGGGTTCCGGCGCTCCTGCTGGTGGTCATTGCCCTGGCAATGACCGCACTCAAGGACTACGTGGCGCGCCGGCCGGCTGTTGCGGAAATGGAAGCCACTTCCCGCGAGCCCGGGCGCTGCGACCTGCCGCGGACGCTGTCATGGTCGTCCGGCCTCCTGCTCGTGGCGACGGCCCTGGTGTTGATAGGCGTCTATGCGGCCATCGGAGTCGGGGCCTTTTCCGAAGGCGGGAAGGTGTTCGCTTCGTTGACTCTCGACAACTTCTCGCGAGGTTTCGGCTTCACGCTGACAGCGGGCGGGATCGAGCTGACCGGTTCGGCGTGGGATTCCCTGTTGGCCAGCCTTTGGTGCGCGCTGCTGGCGGCACTGGCCGGCGGCACGGCGGGTATGCTCATGGTCTGGACGCTCGGGAGGGTCGGCAAACCATCGGCCCGCTTCGTCGGGAATCTTTCGTCGTATTTCTTCTCCGTCCCGAGTGTGGTGATCGGAGCCGGCTTCATGCTGGCCTTCGGCAGTCTCGGGTTCTCCGAGTTGGGCGCGTGGTTCATGATCGTCCTGGCCATCCTGATCCGTAATCTGTCGATTTCCCTGCGTTTTGGCGCTATTGCCATGAGCCGCCTGGATCGCGCGCAGATCGAAATGTCAGGACTGCTGGGCGCGAGTTCAGCCACGACCTTTCTGCGCGTGGCGACGCCGACGCTGCGTCCGGTTTTCGTTGTCTGCGTGGCCTACGGCTTCATTCGCTCGATGACGACCCTCGGGTCGGTTCTTTTGTTATCTTCCGCGGAGAATCAGGTGGCCACGACCTTCATGATCGATCGTATCGGCATCGGCGAGTTCGGGGTCGGCATGGCTTACGGCGTGGTGCTCGCCGGGTGCATCGCGGCGGTGTTGTCGGGCGGATGGCTGTTGATGTCGGCACATCGGCACTTGCCGGGCTGGGGGCACGTCATGGCGGATCTGAAGGCGGCCATCGTACTGGCCGAAAAACATGGTGTACGCGGAGTGGCCAGGTGAGTGGGCGGATGAATTGCCGACCTGACCGGCAGGCGGCGGTGGGTTGGTTGGCAACGGGAGTCGGCTGATGAGAGCGTTTCACGGGGTTTCGATCGAAGCCAGGAAGGTGTCGCTGTCGCTTGGCGACAGGCGCGTACTTACGGAGATTGATCTGCGGATCGAGGCCGGCGATTTCTTCTGCCTGCTTGGTCCGTCGGGGGCGGGGAAGACGTCTTTTCTACGGGTCATCGCCGGATTGGCCACGCCGGAAACCGGGGAACTGCTGATCGACGGCGAGCGCGTGACCGCCAGGCCGCCGCAGAAGCGTGGCGTGGGCATGGTGTTCCAGGGGCTCGGTTTGTGGCCTCACATGACGGTGGCGGAGACCGTCGGTTACGGCTTGGCGAGGCAACGTTTGCCGGACGAAACGATACGCCGCAAGGTCGGGACGATGCTCGAAACCGTCGGCCTGACCGAGTTTGCCGAAAAATACCCGGGAGAACTCTCCGGCGGTCAGCAGCAGAAGGTGGCGCTGGCGCGCGCACTGGCCGTCGAGCCGCGCGTCCTCCTGCTCGACCAGCCCCTGTCGGCACTGGACCTGACGTTCCGAACCCAGTTGCTCGGCGATATCCATGCCTTGCAACGGGAACTCGGGATCACCACGGTGATGGTGACCCACGAACCGGAGGAGGCGCTGAGTGTCGCCGATCGTGTAGCCGTGATCCGTGACGGCACGATCCGGCAGATCGGTTCGCCGGCGGCGCTCTACGACTACCCGGCCGATTCGTTCGTCGCCGCTTCGGTGGGGACCGCCAATCTGCTGGCAGGAAAAGTGTTCGAGGATGAAACGGGGCAGATGCGCTTCAACTCCGACGCGACCGGCGATGTGCCGCTGTTCGAACGCCTGCATCGCCCGACGGCCGGATCTGCCCTGGCGTGCTTCCGGCCGACGTCGGTGCGCTTTGCGCCCTATGACGCGATGACGGATTCCTCCGATTCGGTCTGGATGCCGGGGCGGATCGTGCGCAGCGAGTTTCGCGGCGGCTATCTGCGCTACAGTGTCAGTGTGGGGGATGAAACTGTCGTATGCGATCTGCCGCATCGCAAGGCGACGCTGGCGCTGCCGGCGGGAAGCGAGATTCTGGTCGGCGTCGAGACAAGCCAGATACGATTCATCAATGTCTGAAGGAAACATCAGGGGTTCGGGGTGGATATACTGAGGATTCGCTCGTTCGTCACCGTGGCACGCCTCGGAAACGTGACCCGCGCGGCGGAGGCGCTGCACCTCACGCAGCCGGCGGTGACCGGGCACATCCGGACGATGGAACAGGAACTCGGCGTCGCGTTGTTTCAGCGTACCGCCAACCGCATCGAACTGACCAAGGCCGGGGTCGCGCTGCTGCCTGATGCGGAGCGCGTCCTGTCCGATTTCAACCTCCTGCTCAGCCACGCCAAGTCGATCAAGGGCGAAGTGACCGGCAGCCTCAACTTCGCCATGGTCGACGACATCGAGTTCCAGCGCATCGGGAATTTCCTGCGCGGACTGCGCGCGGCGTTTCCGCTGTTGCAGTTGCGTACGACGAATTGCTCGTCCGAGGAAGTCATAGAGCGGGTCATCGCCGGAAAATGCGACGCCGGATTCTGCATCGTCGACGCCGTGCCGCCGGAACTCGGCGAAATCCGCTTGCGCACGGTCAACTACGTCGTTCTGGCGCCCGCAACGCTGCGTGATTCGCTCGGCAAGGCCGGCTGGCGGGATGTCGCGGCGCTGCCCTGGATTTCGCCGCCCGGTCGGAGCCATGTGCGCGCCATCCAGAACGCCATGTTCGCCAACCAAGGGCTGGCACCGAACGTGGTCATCGAGTGCGATCACCTGGCAGCGATCGAGGGCATGGTGCGGTCCGGCCTCGGCCTCGCCCTGATG
The DNA here is from genome assembly GCA_029975435.1 of Propionivibrio sp. Lineage (GTDB taxonomy): Bacteria > Pseudomonadota > Gammaproteobacteria > Burkholderiales > Rhodocyclaceae > Propionivibrio. The sequence continues at coordinate 33,518 of JARKPC010000165.1, forward strand.
CGCGAGGACGTGGCGACCGAGATGGCGGCCGAAGGCGAATTCTTCATCTGGCCGCACGCCTGCCTGACGAGCAAGGTCGTGTTCGTCTACCGCGCCAGCGAGGAATCGAATCCGGCAACGATCGGCATGATTTCGGTGCTGCGGAAGAGCTGGGAGTAGGGAAATTGCTTCACATCGCCTTGCGTAGCACCCGCATCGCCGAATACTCGAATCCCAACCGTTCGTAGAACGCCAGTGCCGGTGCGTTGTCCTTGTCGGCGAGCAGGGTGACGCGTGGCAGGCTGTTGGCGGCGGCCCAGGCGAGGATATGCTCGACGAGCTTGCGTCCAAGTCCGCTGCCGCGGTGAGCCTCCTTGACGATCACGTCTTCGAGCAGCGCGACGCGCCGCCCCTCGGCGGTACTTACCGTAAAAAGCGCGTTGGCCATGCCGGCGACTCGGCCGTCAACGCGCAGGACAAAAAGTTGCCCGATGGCGGGATTGTCGAGGATCAGCCGCAGACCGGCGATCTGCTTCCCGCGCTCCGGCTTGAAGTCGCTTTCCAGCGTGAACAATTCGGCGAGCAGGTCGGCCATCGGTTCCAGGTCGTCGGCGGTGGCGAAATCGATGGTGGCGTTCATGGTTATCCGATCAGGGCTACGGCTTTGATGTGGGCCCACAACTCCATGCCGGGCCGGATTCCGAGCTGGGAAGCGGAACGTTTGGTCACGCGGGCGATCAGCGGCGTGTTCCCGACATCCAGCCGAACCAGCGCCAGCGCCGGATGGGTATCCTCGGCGATTTCGCTGACGCGGGCGGGGAGGGCATTGAGGATGCTCGTGTCTTCGCCTTTGTTGTGCGAAAGACTGACGTCGCGGGCAAGGATGCGCACCCGGGCGCGATGGTCGAGCGGCATGTCGTTGTCGCGCACCCACAGGTGCCCGCCGGGGAAATCAACACGGACGAGATGCCACTGTGGGTCGCGTTCCGCAACCGTCGCCTCGATCACCACGCCGGCGTCCTCGCCCAACCGGATCGGCAGATCGAGCCGTGCCAGCGTGTCGCCCAAAGGGCCATTGGCCAGCACCTTCCCGCCTTCCATCGCCACGATGTGGTCGGCGAGGCGGGCGACTTCATCGGGCGAGTGGCTGACGTAGATGACCGGAATGGCCAGTTCGTCGTGCAGGCGTTCGAGATAGGGCAGGATTTCCTGTTTGCGTTTCAGGTCGAGCGCCGCCAGCGGTTCGTCCATGAGCAGGATTTCCGGCCCGACGGCGAGCGCCCGGGCAATGCCGACGCGCTGGCGCTCCCCCCCCGACAGCGTGTCCGGCTTGCGCGCCAGGAGGTGGCCGATGCCGAGCAGTTCGATAGCCTGCTCCAGACCGACCCGTTGGGCGGTGGCGCTGCGTTTCATGCCGAATTGCAGATTGCCGAGGATGGTCAGGTGCGGAAAGAGGCTGGCTTCCTGGAACACGTAGCCGATGGGGCGCTGGTGGGGCGGCAGCCAGGTCTGTTCGTCCTGCCATATGTTCCCCTTGAACGACAGTCGCCCGCGCGAGGCCTTTTCCAGTCCGGCGATGCAGCGCAGCAGCGTGGTCTTGCCCGAACCGGAGTGGCCGAACAGCGCGGTAACGCCGCGGCCCGGCAGCGCCAGGTCGACGTCGAGGGTGAAACCGGGCCAGTCCAGGCGGAAGCGGGCGTCGATGGCATTCATTTCAGGCTCCCTTCTTTGCGCCCGGCCGCCAGGCGTACAGCGCCAGAAGCACGAGGAAGGAGAAAACCAGCATCACCGCCGAGAGACGATGCGCTTGTGCGTATTCGAGCGCTTCGACATGGTCGTAGATCTGCACCGAAGCGACGCGCGTCACGCCCGGCAGGTTGCCACCGATCATCAGCACCACGCCGAATTCGCCGACGGTATGCGCGAACGTCAGAATCGATGCGGTCAGGAAGCCGGGCAGGGCGAGCGGCACGGCGACGGTGAAGAAGGCGTCGAGCGGCGAGGCGCGCAGCGTCGCGGCGACTTCCAGCGGTCGCTCACCGATGCCCTCGAACGCCGTTTGCAACGGCTGCACCATGAACGGCAGCGAGTAGAACACCGAAGCGACGACCAGCCCCCAGAAGGTGAAGGGGAGCCGTCCGAGTCCCAGCGCTTGAGTCAGTTGCCCGACCGGGCCGTGCGGCCCCATCGCCAGCAGCAGGTAGAAGCCCAGCACCGACGGCGGCAGCACGAGCGGCAGTGCGACAACCGCGCCAATCGGGCCTTTCAGCCACGTCTTGGCGCGTGCCAGCCACCAGGCGATGGGCGTGCCGATGAGCAGGAGGATGAATGTGACGATCGAGGCCAGCCGCACGGTGAGCCAGATGGCCTGCAGGTCGCTATCCGAAAGCAACATTTCTATTCCTTTCAGTGTCGGGCGTGTTGAAACGTCTTGATGGCGGAAACCAGCAGGATCGCGCCGAGCAGGGCCATCAGCACGCGCGTCGGGATCAGCCCGAGCAGCAGGCCGCCGATGGCTGCGCCGAGGACCGAACCCGCCGCCATCCAGCGGAACAGCGTCTGTTCCTGCCGCAGTACGGCGAAGGCGTCGGATTGGGTGTAGCGGCAGAAGCCGACGACCATCGTCGGCAGGCTGATGGCCAGCGAAACGCTGCCTGCGAGCTTGATGTCGAGTCCATACAGCAGAACAAGGGTCGGGATCAGCAGTTCGCCCCCGGCAACGCCGAGCAGCGCGGCGACCACGCCAATACCGAAGCCGGCCGCCAGCCCGGCGAGCACACGCGGGATGAAATCCTCAAACAATGGCGATCCGCCTCCGTGCAACCCGAACCACGCCTCCGCGAGCATGACCAGTGACAGGCCGGCCAGCATGACCATGACGACCCGGTCGAGCCAGCGCCGCGGCAGGGTCATCGCGTGTCCCGCCGCCCACCACGCCCCGACGAGGCTGCCGCCGAGCAGGTTGAGCGCCACGTCGGCATGGGCGGCGAGTTGGTCGAATGGGATCGCCTTGACGCGGAAGATGAGCGCCGCGGCCACGACCACGAGGCTCATGCCCTTGTTCAGGATGACCGCGCGCAGGGTGTCGAGCTTGAACACGCCGACGAGCACGGGCAGGCGGAACTCCGCGCCGCCGAGGCCGATAAGCCCGCCGAGCGTGCCGATCAGCGTGCCGGCGATGAAGCCGTACCGTGAGCGAAGTTGCTTGTCCAATTCCTGTCCTTATTTGCGGATTGATTCACCGGGAAGGATGAAACCATACTTTGTCATCACCGCGCGCGCGGCCTTGGTCTCCATGAATCCCGCGAAGCGCCTGGCCAGCGCGTTGCTCTCCGCGCGTTTGGTGATGATAAAGCCTTGTTCCAGTGGCTCGTGCAGGTTATCCGGAATCAGCCAGTAACCCCCTTTGGCGGCGAGTTCCGGATTGACAGCCAGCGAAAGGGCGATAATGCCGACTTCTGCATTTCCCGTCTGAACGAACTGCGCCGTGTGGGCGATGTTTTCGCCGTAGACCAGGCGGGATTCGACCTTTTCCCACAAACCCGAAGCACGCAGGGCTTCCTCGGCGCGTTTGCCGTAAGGCGCATGCTTTGGATTGGCAATGGCGATACGGGCGATTTTCGGGTCGGTCAGGCTCTCCAGCGTCATCTTTGTCGCGTCCCGGGTAGTGCTCCACAACACGATGCGTCCGACCGCGTAGGGCTTGACGCTCGACGCCGCCAGTCCGCGTTTGACGAGTTCATGAGCGAACCCGATGTCGGCGGAGAAGAACAGGTCGTAGGGCGCGCCCTGCTGGATCTGCGTGTGGAATTTGCCGGACGAGCCGTAGATGACTTCGATTTCGTCGCCCGGGCTGGCGCTCCTGAACGATGCGGCGATTTCGTCCATGGCGAACTTGAGGTCGGCGGCTGCCGCCACGGTTATTTTTTCCGCATGAGCGGAAAACGAAACAAAAAGGGAGATTGCGAGGAGCAGCAAGCGCAACATGGGGGTATTCCTTTCAGTTAGAGACGGCGAGAATTACGTGGGAAGCCTTTATCAGCGCGCAGGCGCGCTGGCCTTCCTTGAGCCCGAGTTCGTGGATGCTTTCGTTGGTGACGGTGGCCGCCACCAGCTTGCCGCCCGGCAGCTCGATCACCACTTCACCGTTGACCGCGCCTTCCTGGCAGCGCACGACGGTGCCGCACAGGCGGTTGCGGGCGCTGACCTTGAGCGAATCGTCGGTGCTGACGATGATCCACGGTGCCTTGACGAGAGCATAAGCCTCCATGCCCGGGGCGAGGGCGAGATGCCCGGCGCTGTCCTCGGTGATGATCGCGGCGAGTTCATCGCCGCCGCCGATGTCGAGAATGACTTCGGCATTGATCGGGCCGTGCTTGACGGATTTGACCTTGCCGAGAAACTGGTTGCGCGCGCTGGTTTTCATGTCGAATCTCCGGATGAGTTGGTAGTACTGTTCAAAGTCGTCCATGATCTGATCCAGTGCCGCGAGTACCCGTTCGCGTTCCTTTTCCAGCCGCCGGTAGGCCGTAAGAACACGCCGGCCATACGGCGTCAAACGGGTTCCGCCGCCATGCTTGCCGCCGGTCTGCCGTTCGACGACCGGATGCTCGGACAGGTTGTTCATGCTCTCCACGGCCTGCCAGGCGGCCTTGTAGCTCATGCCCATGGCGCCCGCAGCGGTCGAGATGGAGCCCGTGGCGTCGATGCGTTCGAGCAGTTCCAGGTGGTCCCAGCGCTTGCCCCGTGCCAGCAGGGACGGAAACGGCTTGGTCGCGGCGGATGGGTCGGTCATGGTTTTCGTCTTCCAGTTCGTGCGGTTTGTCGTTATTACCATACGCTACATAACGCTAGCAACAACAGTGCCTGAATGGTTGTGAGGCGTCTCATTTTGCGACGTCGGCCTGCAAATCAAAGGTGGGGACGGGCACAGGCGATCCTGGCGAGATGTGCGCGGATTGGCACGTTCCCAACACGGGTTGGGTGAGACGCGACAAATTCGGAGTCCCGTTCGGGGCGACAGTCGGAAGTCGCCAACCCTGACCACCGATCATTGACGTTTCGACCTGATGTAATCAGGCGGCAATCGGCAATAGCCGGCCGGCCACCGTCCATCTTCGCTGGTTGTTCCTATGCCGGATCTGCTCCAACACTTGCTGGAAGTACAACGCGAGCTAGTCGGCCATTGCAGACATAAAAACCGTTGCGAGTGCACATTGCCGCGGCAATCGGGCTACGATGTCGCGCATTACGGGTTGCACTTATAGCCCGATTTAGGATTGTTTTCGACGCTATCTGACTTCGCACCTCATGCCTTACCCGATGAATTCACTATTTGCGCGCTTCCTATATCAGCGCCTGAACATCCGTATGCGCCTGCTGCTCGTCGGCTTGGTGTGTTTGATGGGCTTCGTGGTGCTGACGGTGATGGCTATGCAGTCCGTCCGCCAGCAGATGATTGAGGACCGGGTGACCAAAATTCGTCACATGGCGGAAATCGGTCGAGGGATTTTGCAATGGCAGTACCAGCGCTTTCAGCGCGGTGAAGTCGATGAGGCTCTGGCAAAGAAAACGGCGTTAGACGAATTACGTGTCTTGCGGTATGGGAACAATGAATATTTCTTCGTCGATGACTTTGACTGTGTTTCGATCTTGCTCCCAAATATTCCGGAATGGGAAGGACGCAATTTTACTGACGAGGTTGATAGCGACGGGAAACACTTTGTCCGTATCCAGCGCGACACCGCAATGCGCGGGGGCGGCACGGTCTATTACAAATTCCCCAAAGAAAATAGTCAGATCAGCGTTAATAAGGCTGCCTATGTCCTGCCCTTCAGACCTTGGAATTGGCTGATTGGAACCGGCGTTTATCTGGACGACGTCGACAGAGAAATCCACGAGATACTGATGCATCTGCTTGGAGGCTTTGCGCTGGTCGTGCTGATTACTGGCGGTTTGGTGATCGTTATATCGCGAGGAATAACACGGCCACTCAAAAAACTGACTCAAGTGATCGGGCGCCTGACCGAGCGGGATTACGATGTCCCCATTGATGGCAGGGAGCGCTCCGATGAAATTGGTGACATAGCCCGCGCCCTGGAGGTGTTCAAGCAGACCGGGCGTGAATTTGAGGCACTACAGATTGAATTGCGACGTCAGGAGAACGCGGCCAGCGAAGAACGTGCCGCCTGGTTGGAACAACAACGCGAGAATGCTGTCCGTTTGGAGCAAACCTCCCGCCTAGTCACGGTTGGTGAAATGGCAACCAGTTTGGCGCACGAACTCAATCAGCCCTTGGCGACCATCACGAATTATTGTCGCGGCTGCATTTCCCTGCTTGAAGAAGGTAATCCGAACCGGGAAAACCTGCTTGAACCGATGCGCAAGGCTGCAGATCAGGCACTCAGAGCTTCCAAAATCATTGCACGTATCCGCATGTACTTGCGACGAAGTGACCCCGTGCTCGATGCCCAAGACTTGAGCGAGATTATCGGGGATACGGTGTTGCTCGCCGAATTTGACGCACGGCGTCAAGGTATCACGATATGTGTCGACGCGCCGGCATCTTTATCCCCCGTGATGGTTGACCGGATCATGATCCAGCAGGTCATTCTCAACCTTGTGCGTAACAGTACCGATGCCATGCAAGTCAATGTCTCGAGAGGGCAGCACCTCATCATCAACTCAGTGCAGAAGGATTCATTCGTCGAGACTCAAGTGATCGATCAAGGACCCGGCATCGCGCCAGAAAACTGGGAAAAGGTATTTCAACCGTTCTTCACAACCAAACCTGATGGGATGGGAATGGGGCTGAACATCTGGCAATCCCTGTCATGCTTGCGGTTGGGGCAATCTCTGACCATATCGGGCGACGTAAGATGTATTCCATCGGTGCCGTCTGCGTCATGGCATATGCCATTCCGTTCTTTTGGCTGATGAACCAAAAATCGACAACTTTGCTGATTCTCGCGTTGGTCGTCGGTTTTGGCGTTATTTGGTCGATGTATGGTGCGGTTCTCGGAACGCTCTTTGCTGAAAGCTATCCCGCAGATGTGCGCTATACCGGCGTATCTCTTGGGTATCAAATCGGTGCCGCCATTGTTGGCGGTCCCGCACCGCTGATCGGCACGTGGCTGATGAAGGAATACAACGGAAGTTATGTTCCTGTCGCAGTATTCATCATGATCTGCGGCGTCATTTCTCTGGTTTCGATCGCGTTTTCCAAGGATAAACACGGCCAGGAACTGGATGACTGACATGGCCCACTCATCAGGGCGTACGCTCTGATCATACCCTTGGTGAGTGTAGTTCCATTCTCAGAACGGAGATATGCACTATGACGAAAATCAGATGCGCGCTGATTGGGCCCGGGAATATCGGGACGGATCTACTGTATAAATTGAAACGCAGTCCGGTATTGGAGCCGGTATGGATGGTTGGCATCGATGCCACATCAGAAGGACTGGCGCGTGCCCGGGATATGGGCCTGAAGACAACGTCGGAAGGCGTCGATGGTCTGCTGCCGCACGTGGTCGCGGACGGAATCCAGATCGCCTTCGATGCCACGAGCGCCTATGTTCACGCCGAGAATTCGCGCAAGCTCAATGCGCTGGGAGTGCTCATGATCGACCTGACGCCGGCCGCGATTGGCCCTTACTGTGTGCCTCCTGTCAATCTCGCCGAACATGTCGGCAAGTGCGAGATGAACGTCAACATGGTGACGTGCGGCGGACAGGCCACGATCCCGATGGTAGCTGCTGTGTCGCGCATCCAGAAGGTCGCCTACGGCGAGATCATCGCCACGGTCTCTTCGAAATCGGCCGGACCGGGTACGCGCAAGAACATCGATGAATTCACGCGGACCACCGCCGGCGCTGTCGAACAGGTTGGAGGGGCGGCCAAGGGCAAGGCGATCATCATCATCAATCCGGCGGAACCCCCACTGATCATGCGCGACACAGTGCATTGCTTGACGGAGTCGCCCCCGGATCAGGGCGCGATCACGGCCTCGATTCAGGCCATGATCCAGGAGGTGCAGAAATACGTGCCGGGTTACCGCCTGGTGAACGGTCCCGTGTTCGATGGCAACCGAGTTTCGGTGTTTTTGGAGGTTCAGGGGCTGGGCGACTACTTGCCGACGTACGCCGGCAATCTGGACATTATGACGGCGGCGGGGGCGCGGACCGCCGAAATGTTCGCCGAAGAAATCCTCGCCGGACGAATGGTCCTCGCACCGAAACTCGCCACCGGAACACCGCATCTGGCGGGCTGCGGTGCTCACTGAAGCGGAGAAGATAACTATGACAATCCAAGGTCGAAAAATTAAGGTTCACGACATGACTCTGCGCGACGGAATGCACCCGAAACGCCACCAGATAAGTCTTGAGCAGATGAAATCCATCGCCACTGGACTGGATGAAGCCGGAGTCCCGTTGATCGAAGTGACCCATGGCGATGGACTCGGGGGCGCTTCCGTCAATTACGGATTTCCGGCCCATAGCGACGAGGAATATCTCTCGGCCGTGGTTCCCTTGATGCGTCAGGCAAAGGTTTCCGCCTTGCTACTACCGGGTATCGGCACAGTGGATCACCTAAGGATGGCACGCGATCTGGGGGTTCACACCATCCGAGTGGCTACCCACTGCACAGAGGCGGATGTTTCCGAACAACACATCACCCAAGCCCGCCAGCTCGACATGGACACGGTCGGTTTCCTCATGATGAGTCACATGAGTGATCCGACAACTCTCGTCAAGCAGGCTAGGTTGATGGAAAGTTACGGAGCCAATTGCATCTACGTCACCGATTCGGCCGGGCACTTGCTGCCCGAGGGGGTAAAGGCACGGTTGGGAGCGGTGCGGGATGCCCTCAAGCCGGAGACGGAGCTTGGCTTTCACGGCCACCACAACCTCGCGATGGGGGTAGCCAATTCGCTTGCAGCGATCGAGGCTGGAGCCTGTCGCATTGACGCTGCCGCAGCTGGGCTGGGGGCAGCCGCCGGCAACACACCGCTCGAAGTATTCTGCGCCGTCTGCGAGATGATGGGCGTCGAAACCGGGATCAATGTCGCCAAAGTCACGGATGTCGCCGAGGATCGGGTTGTTCCCATCATGGATTTTCCGATCCGTATCGATCGCGATGCGCTTACGATCGGGTTCGCCGGTGTCTATGGCTCGTTCCTGCTCTTTGCCAAGCGCGCCGCGGCCAAATACGGCGTGCCCGCCAGAGAAATACTGATCGAACTCGGCCGCCGTGGCATGGTCGGCGGGCAGGAAGACATGATCGAAGATGCTGCTATCACCATGGCGAAAACCAGGAGGACTTAAGCTATTCAGCCAAACTGAAACCGCACAGCGCCATATCACTGCAAGGCCGTTCGATTTGAGTAGAACAGCCGACAGAAGATTTTCTCTGCAGTGCTAACCAAGACAAGGCCCCTCGCTCAGGGGCTTTGTCTCACTTGGTAATGAAACGCGGGGTCCGAAAGGGAGCGAACAAGGCATGGGCTGATTAAGATGCCCATGGACGTAGAAATAGACGTGAGGCCATTTAGAAAAAGTAGCTCATATGAAAGTTCACGTTGAGTCTACAAACGATCAAGCGATCTCGCCAGATCCGAGCTACCGCAGAAGGACTGCTTGCCAACGCATTGCTGACTGACTCACGCCGCAGGCCGAATGACAGCAAAGGCCGAGGTGCGGGCCGACATATGAACATCTCGGGCGACGAATCTCGAATGCGTTGAGTTGTTGCGCTCGCGCATTCCGGGCAAAAATGGTGCGCAACGGCTCGCGTTGCGCTTGATAGGAGCATCTACGGTTGCACTCGGTTTCTCCGCCTCACGCGCCTTCGGGATCAAAACAGATCCGGTAGTCGCAGCACTCCGCGCAGTGCGGCGACTTGCAGATCAGCACGCCGGCGCTTTCGCATAGCTGGCGGTAGAAGAACTTCTTCCACTTCATGTCCTTGTCGTTCAGCGCGGCGAGTGACGGGAAATGCTTCTGCATCAGGGCCGAGAGCACCTTGCGGCTGGGCAGGCCCATGTCCTGCCAGAGATGGTTCTCGCCCATCGCTGCCGTGGCGATGGCGTGCGCCAGCCAGGTTTCCATCTCTTCGCCGCGAGCCCGGTGGGCGAGCAACAGGGCGACGATGTCGTCGAACTCGTCGTATTCAAAAAGCTTTAAATCGCCAGATGTTCCGTTGCGGCACTCCAGGCCGGGGAAGAAGGCATCGAGCAGATTGCGGAATCCATCTTCGTTCAGGCCGCGGATCAGGGGTTGGCGCTGGGCCAGCATGGATTGGGTGATGACGCCGGCGAAAGCGATGGTGGCTGGGTCGTCCGGGTAGCGGGCGTGGGCCAGAGGGGGCAAAGAGGGCAGGGGCATAACGTCTCCTCGATAGTTGATGGGTCGTTTCTCCGTCGTCCCGGCGGACGCCGGGACCCAGCGCGGCGTACTGGATTCCGGCCTGCGCCGGAATGACGGTGCTGAGCCTTGTCATCACAAAGCAAGACGCTTTCCAGGTTGGAAACCGGTGTTTTCCGGTACTTGAATGTCGCTTTCCCGACAATCGAGCGTGTGTTCCTACGCCTGTCTGTCACGATTGTCACAAGCATGCAACGTGCGAAAACCCATGAAAACAGCGTTTTAGCCGTGGCACGGCGATTGCATGGGCAGGGGCGAAAGGATGCCACCATGAGAACCAGCGACATCGCCCTGCTGATCGACGAGCCGGCCTGTTCGAACAACGCGAACAAGGAGAAGGGCGGCTGCACGCGCCCGAAGCCGGGGGCCACCGCCGGCGGTTGTTCGTTCGATGGCGCGCAGATCACGCTCTATCCGATCGCCGACGTCGCGCACATCGTGCATGGACCGATCGCCTGCGCCGGGGATTCGTGGGACAACCGCGGCACGCGCACCTCCGGGCCGGGGCTTTACCGCATCGGCATGACCACTGACTTGTCCGAGCAGGACATCGTGATGGGGCGCAGCGAGAAGCGCCTGTTCCATGCCATCAAGCAGGCCATCGACAGCCATTCCCCGGCGGCCGTCTTCGTTTACGCCACCTGCGTCACGGCGATGATCGGCGACGATCTGCTGGCGGTGTGCAAGGCGGCGGAAAAGCGCTGGGGCGTGCCGGTGGTGCCCATCGACGCGGCGGGGTTCTACGGTTCCAAGAAACTCGGCGACCGCATTGCCGGCGAGGCCATGTTCGAGTACGTGATCGGCACGCGCGAGCCGGATCCGGTGCCGGAATCTGCGCAGCGTTCGGGCATCACTGTGCATGACATCGCGCTGATCGCCGAATACAACATCCGCGGCGAGTTCTGGCACGTGGCGCTGCTGTTCGACGAACTCGGCCTGCGCGTCATCGGTTCGCTGTCGGGCGACGCCCGCTTCCGTGAAGTGCAGACAATGCACCGCGCCAAGGCGTCGATGGTCGTCTGTTCCAACGCCCTGCTCAACGTGGCGCGCAAGCTCAATGACAGGTGGGGCGTACCGTACTTCGAGGGCAGTTTCTACGGGATTTCCGACATGTCCCAGGCGCTGCGCGAGTTCGCCCGGCTGCTCGGCGACCGGGATCTCACCGCGCGCACCGAGGCGCTGATCGCCCGCGAGGAGGCCAGGGTGCATGCCGACCTTGAACCGTGGCGCGCCCGCCTCAAGGGCAAGCGTGCCCTGCTGTATACCGGCGGCGTCAAGTCGTGGTCAATCATCTCGGCCCTGCACGATCTGGGCATGGAGGTGGTGGCCACCGGTGTGCGCAAATCCACAGAAGGCGACAAGGAGCGCATCCGCGACCTGCTGGGCGACGATGCCCTGATGCTTGAAGACGGCAATCCGGCCGGGCTGCTCAAGGTGTTCAACGAACGGGGCGCCGACGTGCTCATTGCCGGCGGGCGCAACCTCTACACCGCGATGAAGGCGCGCATTCCCTTCCTCGACATCAACCAGGAGCGCGAATACGCCTACGCCGGTTACGCCGGCATGGTCGAAATGGCCCGGCAACTGGCGCTGACCATCGAGAACCCGGTGTGGAAGGCGGTGCGCAAACCGGCGCCCTGGGCGACCGGGAAGGCTGTTGGAGAAGTCATGGGAGTGCCGCGATGAACTCATTCATTCCGTCATTCCGGCGAAGGCCGGGATCCAGTCGGTGCTCCGAATACCCGGATCCAGGCCTTCGCCGGGATGACGAGGTATTGCGAAATGGTTACCTCCGAAGGAATCGCCATGGCTGAAATCATCCGCCACGCCAAACCATTGACCGTCAGTCCGCTCAAGGCCAGCCAGCCGATCGGCGCCGCGCTGGCCTTCCTGGGGCTGCGCAACTGCCTGCCGATGCTGCACGGTGCGCAGGGTTGCACGGCCTTCGGCAAGGTTTTCCTGGTGCGCCATTTCCGCGAGCCGATCCCGTTGCAGACGACGGCGATGGACCAGATCGCCACGGTGATGAATTCCGACGAGAACGTCATCGTCGGACTTAAGACGATTTGCGAGAAAAGCAAGCCCGATGTCATCGGCCTGCCGACCACGGGACTGTCCGAAACGCAGGGCACGGACATCCTGCGGTTGGTGCGCGAATTCCGCGCCAAGCACCCGGAGCACGCCGGAACGGCCATCGTGCCGGTGAATACGCCCGATTTCAACGGGTGTTTCGAAAGCGGCTTCGCCCTGGCCGTCGATGCCATCATCGACACGCTGGTCCCGGAAACGAAGCATGCCGGGCGGCGACACAAGCAGGTCAACGTGCTGGCGTCTTCGATGCTCTCGCCCGGGGACATCGAGGCCATCAAGGACTGGATCGAGGCGTTCGGCCTGCGTCCGGTCATGGTGCCCGATATCGGCGATTCGATGGACGGGCACCTGATCGAGAAGCAACATACGCCGCTGACGCTCGGTGGCGCTCCGCTGGCCGAGATCGGCGCGATGGGCGAATCGGTGGCCACGCTGGCCATCGGCCGCTCCATCGCCAACGCCGCGAATCGCCTGGAAACGCGCACCGGCGTGCCGACCTTCCGTTTCGACCATCTGATCGGTCTCGACGCCTGCGACGCCTTCACACAAACGCTGGCCGAGATCTCCGGCCAGCCGGTGCCGGCGAAGATCGAGCGGCAGCGCAGCCAGTTGCAGGACGCGATGGTTGACACGCACTTCATGACCGGTTTCCTGAAGATCGCCCTGGGGCTCGATCCGGACCTGCTGAAAGGCTTGTCCGATCTGTTTGTCAGCATGGGGGCCGAGGTCGTCACCGCCGTCGCCCCCGCACGTGCCGAAGTGCTCGAATCGCTGCCGTGCGCGAGCGTGCTGGTCGGCGACCTCGAAGACCTGGAAGCCTCGGCGGCCGCGAACGGCGCGCAACTGCTCGTATGCAATTCGCACGGCGTCGAGGTCGCCAATCGCCTGGGTATTTCGTTGCTGCGTGCCGGTTTCCCCCAGTACGACTGGGTCGGCGGCTACGCACGCGGCTGGGTCGGCTACCGCCATGCGCGGCAAGCCTTGTTCGATATCGCCAACCTCTTCCTGGGGCAGCACCATGACATTCCTGCCTACC
>JARKPC010000180.1 GCA_029975435.1 Propionivibrio sp.
CGCTGATCATCGAGAGGAAGAACGACGGTTTCGTCGCCGGCGAACGGGCGTTGCATCTGACGACGCAGACGCATTTCAAAACCGGGGAGATTACCAGTTCCCTCTTCGGCGCCACCGACGCGGCCGGTATTCCCGACGCGATAGCCACGCAACTGGCTGAGATTTTCAGCGGCGACATTGATTTCTACCGCGATCTGCGCAAAGGCGACCGATTCACTATTATTTATGAAACCCTGATCCACAACGGCCAACCCATCCGGAGCGGCCGCATTCTGGCCGCGGAATTCGTCAACAACAACAAAACGCATCAGGCTTACTGGTTCCAGGCGGAAGACGGGAAAGGTGGCTACTACGGCGCCGACGGCAAGAACCTGCGCAAGGCGTTTCTCCGCTCCCCGCTCGAATTTTCACGGGTCACCTCGGGGTTCTCGAGCGCGCGACTTCACCCGGTGCTGCAGATTACCCGCGCCCATAAGGGGATCGACTACGGCGCCCCCATCGGGACTCGCGTGCGCGCGGTGGCGGATGCATCCGTCGAATTCGCGGGCCGCCAAGGCGGCTATGGCAACCTGGTAATCCTCAAGCACCAGGGAGCCTACTCAACCGCCTACGGACATCTGAACGGAATCGCTCCCGGAATCCGCAAAGGAGCGCGCGTCAGCCAGGGAGACACCATCGGCTTCGTCGGACAGACCGGCATAGCGACCGGCCCGCATCTGCACTACGAATTCCGCATCAATTCACAGCAGGTCAACCCGATGACGGCGTCGCTGCCGGATGCGATCCCCCTGAACGCATCGCTTCTCCAACGCTTCCGGATCGCCACGGAAACCTTGCGTCCGCAACTCGAAATGGCAAAGCAACTCAAGACGCTGGCTTCTGCGGAATAGGCCCAAAAACAAAGGCGACCGAGGTCGCCTTTGTTTTGAACGCGTAAGGACGGCCCGCTCAGGCGGAAAACGAAGAGCCGCACCCGCAGGTGGACGTGGCATTGGGATTCTTGATCACGAACTGCGCGCCCTCAAGGCCTTCCGTGTAGTCAATCTCGGCGCCTACCAGATATTGGTAACTCATTGGATCCACCAGAAGAGTCACGCCGTTTTTCTCCATTGACGTATCGTCGTCATTGGCCTCTTCGTCAAACGTGAATCCGTACTGGAAACCGGAACATCCGCCCCCCGTCACGAAAACCCGCAGTTTCAATTCCGGATTGCCTTCTTCCTCGATCAGTTCCTTGACCTTGCTCGCTGCGCTATCCGTGAAAACGAAGGGCATCGGCATATCGGTTGCAGTATTCATTTACTATCCTTCCAAACACTCAAATTAGTTCTCGAACCTGACGCCAGGCAGCCACTCAATTGTTGGATGCCAGCTTGAGCTCGACAGTCTTGGCACCTGCCTGATGCACCAGCCGCCCTTGAATGACGGACCCCTGCTGCATTTCGATCTGATGGTACTCAACATCCCCTGTGACACGTGCCGAAGGGAGGAGTTCCAGCGACTCGCCGGCAAAGACGGGTCCGATGACCGTGCCGTTGATGACCACATGCCCGACCGAAATAGCGCCCTCGACACTCGCCTTTTCGCTGATAACCAGTGTCCCTTCAAGGGGATTCTCACTGCTGATGTTGCCCCGGACCTCTCCATCGACACGCAACCCTCCGGAAAACACCACGTTCCCTTCGACGCGGGTACCCGCACCGATCAGACTGTCAATGCTGTTTTGGAGAGCGCCCCCTTTTTTCTTTCCGAACATGATCTCTCCGACTAAAGCGTCAAGAATTGTTTGGCGCGCACAACACCGTCTTGCATCAAACGGGCTTCGACACTCAAGACATTCGCCCCGGCCGGGACGGAAAAGACTCCCTCAAGGCGATGGAAATGTTTGATTTCCAAGCGAAAAACACCTGAATCCCCCTCCCTCTGAGGAGGAACGGTGATCATAGCATCTTTACCCTCATGGCGCACTTTCACCTGCAATTGAAGATTCCCCCTGAACTCCTTGACCTGTCGCCCTCCATTGTTGATTACCAACAAACGATATCGGTACTCACTGCCATTTCCCAGCGGCTCAATTCGCAAACGGTCGATCCTGACGGCCGCCTCCTCCGCAGAATCACCTCCGGGCATCAAGCCCTCAAAGAACGCGAGATCTTCACGCAGAGCCGCATTTTCACTTTCCAGAGCCTTGACCTGATTCGCCAGTTGCATTCGCGTCGCCCGTTCGATCTGCAAACTGCTTTCACCGGTCCCGGCAAGACTGCGCAGTTTGGTCAACTCGGCATCGAGTTCCATCACATAATTCCGCAGCGACTGGATTTCGCCGACGGATTCGTTCACGTGATAGCCGGCGATCTTCCGCCCAGCGTCATAGATCCAGGCAGCAGAAGCCAATGACACGGATACGATGGCAATTACGGTCAAAGCCCGCCAGTACCATGGCACATGCGTCCTGATCGCCAGCCTTGGCGCATTGATGCCAAAGCGTTGGCGCAGGCGCCTGAGCTTTATGGAAGTACCGGAAGTCGCCACAACCCTTGAATCTCCGATAACGCAAACATTGTGTTCATCCTGACGTTCCCTCGGCGCCACTGACAATTCCAGCGTTGAGCAGCACATCACCCACGGCAGGTGCGGAATGATAGTCCGCGCACCCCAAAAACACAAAGCCGCCCTGTTGGGCGGCTTTGATAAATTCTGCGGCGAAAGCGAATTAGCGCTTGGAGAACTGCTTGCGGCGACGAGCTTTGTGCAGACCGACCTTCTTGCGCTCGACTTCCCGAGCGTCGCGAGTCACGAAACCCGCCTTCGACAACACCGACTTCAAGGCGGCGTCGTATTCGATCAGCGCACGGGTGATTCCGTGCCGTACGGCGCCGGCCTGACCCGATTCGCCACCACCGGAGACGTTGACGAGAATGTCGAAACCGGTTGTCTGCTCAACCAGTTCGAGCGGTTGACGAACGATCATCCGCCCCGTCACGCGGGAGAAAAACTCATCGACCGGCTTTCCATTGACAACAATGCTGCCGGAGCCACGCTTCATGAATACCCGAGCAACAGCACTCTTGCGCCGTCCGGTACCGTAATAGTAATTTTCAGCCATTTCGACCTCTTAAAGTTCCAGAACTTTCGGCTGCTGAGCCGCATGCGGATGCACGTCGCCCGCATAGCACTTCATTTTCTTCAGCATGGCATAGCCCAACGGACCTTTCGGAAGCATCCCTTTGACCGCCTTCTCAAGCACACGCCCAGGAAAACGCTGCTGCATTTTCTTGAAATTGGTTTCGTAGATACCGCCAGGGAAACCGGTGTGGCGGTAATACATCTTGTCATCAGCCTTGTTGCCGGTCACGCGGAGCTTTTCCACATTGGTCACGATGACGAAGTCCCCAGTGTCCACATGCGGTGTAAATTCGGGTTTATGCTTGCCACGCAGGCGGCGGGCAATCTCGGTCGCGAGGCGACCGAGCACCTTGTCAGTGGCGTCAACCACGAGCCACTCGCGTTTCACTTCATGCGACTTGGCGGAGAAAGTCTTCATTTCTGATGCCGTCCTTGTATGCCTGATAACGGAAAGCCGCACATTCTATTGCAAGCTTCCGCTCCATGTCAATCAATGTTTTTATTAAGTTTTGCCCTGACCAAAGCGCTCCACTCAGGAACAATCCAACATCGACGAGCGCGCAGACAGAGCCCCGGAACAGACCATCACAAATGGTAGGCAGTCGTTGTCATCACCTTGGCGGCCATGCGCATCGCCGCCTTCACCGCCGCTGGAAGCTCTTTGGCCCCGAGACCCACGGCCATCTCCGCATGAGCGACTTCATCAGCTTTCATCTGCTGGACGATGGCTTGCGATTTGGCATCCACCTCGGGAAGTGCGTGCAGGTGCCCTTCGAGATGGGCCTCGACCTGCCGCTCCGTCTCGGCAAGAAACCCGAGATTCCACCCGTCGCCCAGTTTCCCGGCAATCACGCCAAACGAAAAAGCTCCGAAGTACCAGACTGGATTCAGCCAGCTTTTCCGCGCCCCCAACTCCCCTATCCGCCGCTCGGTCCAGGCCAGATGCTCCGTTTCCTCGTCTGCGGCGTGAATCAATGCCATGCGGATCCGTGCGTCCTTGCAGACGGCGGCCTGCCCTTGATACAGCGCTTGCGCACAGACTTCCCCCACATGGTTGACGCGCATCAACGCCCCGGCCCGCGCCTTTTCCGCATCCGACAGATCAGCCTCCGGCAACTCCGCCCCAGGCATCGCGCGCACGGTCTCCGCCCTGCAGAATACTGTACGTAGCGCCTTGTCGAATTCGATAATCAAAGCATCAAGCATGGACATTTCCACGACCTGGTTCAATGACCGTAGCGGAGGATTCGGATCGCGTCCTCCGGTTTCGTGACTGAAACCGCCCCGACAGTACAGAAGTAATCGGCGAAAAGAGCAACATGGTGATTGTTGGTCCCGCCCTGCAGCTTGGTCCACTTGTTGCTGCGCGCCTTGGACCAGGTATTGTCCGAGTGTCCGAATGCATACACCCTGCGCTCGCCAGTAAGACACCGCATTCCCTCAAAGCTGATGCTCTGCGCCCCGGCCGAACTGATCACCACGAGAGAATAACGAATCACCTCGTCAGACCCTACGGTGATGGATTTTTCATCGATGAAGAACTGCTTGTCCGTAACCGACCCGACCTTGAACGGAATCAGGTTTTGTTTCTCCGGGAAAGCGGGCAACTGCACGTCTATTTCCGCCCAGGGCTTTTCATCGAATTCATTATCGAAACTGGCAGCAATCACCAGCGGAGAAACAAACGCCAGAGACAGAACGACAATCCACTTGTTCAGGGCGCGCATCAGGCAAGCTCTCCATCACCCATAAAACGCGGGACGGAAACGTCGATCATTCGTTGCGCTCCAGTTCCGACCGTTCTGCGTCACGGCGGCGAACGATATCACGGCGCCAGCGACGATGATCCGAATCGAGAAAACGGGCCAGCTCGTTCAGCGCCTGCTCATACACATGGCGCTTGAACTCGATGACGGAATCGAGCGAAACCCAGTAAGTGTTCCAGCGCCAAGCGTCGAACTCGGGATGATCGCAGGCTCGCAGGGAGACGTCGCTGTCCCGCCCGATCAGACGAAGCAGAAACCAGATCTGCTTTTGTCCACGGTAACTTCCGCGCCATTCGCGCTTGACCCAGTGAATCGGCACATCGTAACGCAACCAGTCCTTGGTTCTGCCGAGCACGCAGACATGCTCCGGGCGCAATCCAATTTCTTCATAGAGCTCCCGGTACATCGCCTGCTCGGGGGTTTCCCCGCGCTTGATGCCGCCCTGCGGAAACTGCCATGAATGCTCCCGGATTCGCTTGCCCCAAAAAACCTCGTTCTTCGCGTTACAGAGGATGATGCCGACGTTCGGGCGATAGCCTTCACGATCGAGCATTTCGTATAAACCTGCAAATATGTTGGTTGCCCCCATTTTTCCACATTTCAAAAGCCTTGGAAAGCTGAGTCACTCATCCATGAGTCTTGTAAAATCCATCCTTTAT
Organism: Propionivibrio sp.; assembly: GCA_029975435.1. Classification (GTDB taxonomy): domain Bacteria; phylum Pseudomonadota; class Gammaproteobacteria; order Burkholderiales; family Rhodocyclaceae; genus Propionivibrio. The sequence continues at coordinate 5,552 of JARKPC010000180.1, forward strand.
CCTGCGATTCGGAAAACAGAGCCCCATGCGAACGTCGAACTATTTCATTTCCACACTGAAGGAAGCCCCCTCGGACGCAGAGATCGTCAGCCACAAACTCATGATGCGCGCCGGCCTGATCAAGCGCCTGGCCGGTGGCATCTATACCTGGATGCCGATCGGCCTGCGCATTCTGCGCAAGGTGGAAAATATCGTCCGCGAGGAAATGGATCGCGCGGGCGCCATCGAACTGTCGATGCCGGCAGTGCAACCCGCCGAATTGTGGCAGGAATCCGGCCGCTGGGATAAGTACGGCCCGGAGTTGCTGCGCCTCAAGGACCGCCACCAGCGCGATTTCGTCATTGGCCCGACGCACGAGGAAGTCATCACTGATGTTGTGCGCAAGGAGGTCAAGAGCTACCGTCAGTTGCCGCTGCATTTCTATCAGGTGCAGATGAAGTTCCGCGACGAGATCCGCCCGCGGTTCGGCGTCATGCGCGGCCGCGAATTCCTGATGAAGGACGGCTATTCATTCCACACCAGTTTTGAAGATCTGCAGCGCGAGTACCGCAACATGTTCGACACCTACTCGCGGATCTTTTCGCGCATGGGTCTGAAGTTCAGGGCGGTTGCCGCCGACACCGGATCGATCGGCGGCACGGGATCGCACGAGTTCCACGTCCTGGCCGATTCGGGAGAAGACGCGCTGGCCTACTGCCCGAACTCGGATTACGCCGCCAACGTTGAGTTGGCCGAAGCTCTGGCACCATCAGCCCCGCGCAGAAGTGCCAAAGTGCCGATGGCCAAGGTTGCCACTCCGGACAAGATTCGCTGCGAAGACGTTGCCGCTTTCCTCGAGGCCCCGTTGACGCAGACGGTCAAGGCAATCGCCATCATGCGCACGCTTGACGAAGCCACCGCCGCCCAATTCGCCATGATCCTGCTGCGCGGGGATCATGACCTTAATGAAATCAAGGCTCAGAAGATCGTCGGCGACTTTCGATTCGCCCGCGACGACGAAATCGTCGAGGCCTTGGGCTGCAAACCCGGTTACATCGGCCCGGTCGGCATCGGGGACATTCCGGTTTTTGCCGATCGCAGCGTAGCGACCATGAGCGACTTCATCTGCGGCGCGAACGAAGCCGGCTTCCACTTAACGGGGGTGAACTTTGGTCGCGACGTTCCCGAACCTGCTGCTGTCGCCGACCTGCGCAACGTAGTTGCCGGCGACCCATCGCCCGACGGCAAGGGAACGCTTGAACTCTGCCGAGGCATTGAAGTCGGCCACATTTTTCAGTTGCGCAGAAAATACGCCGAAGCACTGAAATGCAACTTCCTCGATGTCAACGGCCAAAGCCAGACCATGGAGATGGGCTGTTACGGCATCGGTGTTTCGCGCATCGTCGGAGCCGCCATCGAGCAAAACCACGACGAGCGCGGCATCGTTTTCCCGCGGGCGATCGCGCCCTTTGAAGTCTGCATCGTACCCATGGGCTACACCAAGAGCGAGTCCGTCAAGGCCGCGACAGACAAGCTCTACACCGATCTCAAGGCAGCCGGGATCGACGTCCTGCTCGACGACCGCAACGAACGCCCCGGCGTCATGTTTGCCGACATGGAACTGATCGGCATCCCGCACCGCGTCGTGGTAGGCGAACGCGGCTTGGGCGAAGGCAAGCTCGAGTACAAGGGCCGCACCGACAGCGAAGCCGAGATGGTGCCGCTGGAAGCCATCGGCACGTTCCTCCAGGCCAAGTTGTGCGCCGCCTAGCCACTCTTTTTGCATTGCTGCTCCCAGCGATTGCGTTAGCCGGGGCGCAGAAATACGAGCCGCTCTCAGACAGCGTGCGCGCCGCCCTGTCGCGATCGATCGCGGACCAGGCGCCGCCGCGAAGCTCGTTCCGGGATCCAATGGAATCCATCGAGTGGCTGACCGAGATGTCGCAACGCCTCGAGAAGAAAATGCCCAACCGCGAGAACCGGCTCGAGTTTCTGCGTAGCTTGCACTATGAGGCAACGCGAGCCGGGCTCGACCCGCAACTGGTGCTGGGGTTGATCCAGGTGGAAAGCGGCTTCAAGAAATATGCCGTCTCTTCGGCCGGAGCGCGCGGCTTCATGCAAGTCATGCCGTTCTGGACAAAGCTGATAGGCAGCGGTGACGATAACCTTTTCCATCTGCGCACCAATCTGCGCTATGGGTGTACCATCCTGCGCCACTATCTCGATATCGAACAGGGCGATCTATTCCGCGCGCTCGGGCGCTACAACGGGAGCCTCGGGCGCCCGGAGTATCCAAATCTGGTACGCGGGGCATGGCAAGGGCAGTGGGTCTACGCCAGCCGACGGATATCCGTCGTCACGCAGGAATCCCCTGCCGCTACTCCTTAACTTAACGCAAGCCGGGCATCATGCCCTTCATGCTGCGCATCAGCTTGCCGATTCCGCCCTTCGAAAACTGCTTCATCATCTTCTGGGTCTGCTCGAACTGTTTCAACAGCCGGTTCACTTCTTGAACCTGCACGCCGGCCCCAGTGGCAATGCGACGCTTGCGCGAGGCCTTGATCAGTTCCGGCTTGCTCCGCTCGTCCGGCGTCATCGAATTGATGATGCCTTCAATGCGACGAACCGCCTTGTCTTCGCCACCCGCTGGCATCTGGCTGGCGGCCTGGGCAAACTGGGCCGGCAACTTGTCGATCATTGACGAGATTCCACCCATCTTGCGCATCTGGCCGATCTGTTCTTTGAAGTCGTTGAGATCGAAATTTTTCCCGGACTTGAGTTTCTTGGCGAACTCGACAGCCTTGGCCTCATCGATTCCCTTGCGCGCATCCTCGATCAGAGACAGGACGTCACCCATCCCGAGGATACGGGAAGCCATCCGCTCCGGATGGAAAGGCTCCAGACCGGATAGCTTCTCGCCGACGCCGGCATACTTGATCGGTTTCCCCGTGATATGCCGCACTGAGAGCGCCGCCCCACCTCGCGAATCGCCATCGAGCTTGGTCAAGATCACGCCGGTCAGGGGCAGGGCCTCACTGAACGCCTTGGCCGTATTGATGGCATCCTGGCCGAGCATCGCGTCGACCACGAACAGCGTTTCGATCGGCTTGAGCGCCGCATGCAGCTCGGCAATCTCCTTCATCATCGCCTCGTCGATCGAGAGACGTCCCGCCGTATCGACCAGCAATACGTCGAAGAAATGTCGTTTTGCCCAATCTACCGCGTTGCGGGCAATTTCGACTGGTTTTTCATTGGTCGAACAAGGGAAGAAATCGACACTCGCCTGCTCCGCTACAGTTTTGAGCTGCTCGATGGCCGCCGGGCGGTAAACGTCGCAGGAAACCACAAGGACCTTCTTCTTTTGCGTTTCGCGCAACAATTTCGCCAACTTGCCGACAGTGGTCGTCTTGCCGGCCCCTTGCAGGCCCGCCATGAGCACAATGGCCGGCGGCTGCGTAGCCAAGTTGAGTCCATCATGCGCCTCGCCCATCAGCGCCGTCAGTTCCCGATGCACCACGCCAATCAGCGCCTGTCCGGGACTCAGGGAACCTATCACCTCTTCCCCAACCGCCTTTTCCTTGACCGCGGAGATGAACATCTTGACCGCCGGCAGCGCCACGTCGGCCTCCAGCAGCGCAAGGCGCACTTCGCGCAAGGCGTCGGCGATATTGTCCTCAGTCAGTCGCGCTTCGCCACGAAGCGTCTTCATTACGCGGGCAAGGCGTTGAGTCAGGTTATCGAGCATTTGGTTTCCGGCTTGGTGTAAACTCAAAAAATGCCGGATATTCTACTGCACCTTGTGCCCCATATTGCCGCGGCCCTGCTTTATGCAGCGCTAGGCTTCCATTTCTGGCACACGCGTTGGCACGACGCAGGCAGACCCCTAGACCCATTGCCCATGCAAAGATGGGAAAGGATCGCCATTGCCGCCACGCTGACCGTTCAGGGATTGGGGTTGCACGAGGGTTTGTTCGCCACCGGGACGCTAAGGTTCTCATTCAGCCTCGCCGTATCACTAATGCTCTGGCTGGCCGTACTGATTTACTGGCTCGAGAGTTTTCAATCGCGCATGGACGGCATGCAGCCGATGGTCCTGCCACTGGCGGCCATCTCGTCCATACTCCCGGTACTCTTCCCGCAAACCCATGAAATCGGTTATGCGAACGCCTTTGGCTTCAAGGTGCATTTTCTGACCGCGATGCTTGCCTACAGCCTGTTCACCTTGTCCGCCATGCACGCGCTGTTCATGGGATTCGTCGAACAAAAACTGCATCGCCGAGCCCTCAACAAGCACCAGTCGAGCCTGCCTTCGATCCTGTCCATGGAGGCTTTGCTCTTCCGCATGATCGGCGTGGCCTTCTCGCTACTGACCCTTACACTGATCAGCGGGCTGTTGTTCTCTGAGCAGATATTCGGCAAGGCTCTGGTTTTCGATCACAAGACATTGTTTGCGTTCGCTTCGTGGGTAATTTTCGCAGCGCTCCTTTTTGGGCGGATCAAGTATGGCTGGCGCGGGAGAATCGCGCTGCGCTGGACGCTGGCCGGCTTTCTTCTGCTTATCCTCGCCTACATCGGAAGCCGTTTTGTCTCCGAAGTGCTGCTCGGCCGAATATGACCAGTGCGACGGCTTACTTGTTCATAGACCCGTGTCCTGATAAGGGACTGGGCATAGGTTGGTGTTTTTCTTGTGCTTCTTTACAAAGAGAGGCACACGATGCATCATCAATCTGACATAATCCTTGAAGACTCACCGGTTTTTGTTTGCAGGCGCCACACGGCGCCAACGTTTGAAAGAATATGGCAGCAAACCCTCAACAATCGACATTAAGCGGCCTCGCGCGCGCCTTGGTACAAGCCGGCCGGATCAAGGAGTCGGAAGCTGAGGTATTGCTGTCGCAGGCGACCGCCACCCGAACGACCTTCATCGAACAGCTGATCGCCTCGAAAAAGGCCAAATCGGCAGATATCGCTCGCTTTGCTTCCGACACCTTTGGCTACCCACTTCTCGATCTCGCCGCATTCGACGACGCCCATATTTTGAAAACGGCGATCGACAGAAAGTTGATCGCCGCGCATCGCGTTATTCCCTTGCACAAAAGAGGCAACCGTCTGGCCGTCGCGATTGCTGACCCCACTAATCTGCGCGCGCTCGACGAAATCCGCTTTCAGACCGGGATGGCGGTCGACCCGGTCGTAGTCGACGAAACCCAGCTCGCGCCGGTGGTCACCACGCTATCCGAATCGGCGGAAGAAACGCTCAAGAGTCTGGTCAGCGAGGACATCAACCTCGAATTCACCGACGACGAATCCGCAGAAAAAAACGAAGAAGCCGCTTCGGTCGAGGTCGATGATGCGCCTGTGGTGCGATTCATCCAGAAGATGCTGCTGGACGCCATTAACGACGGGGCGTCCGACATCCATTTCGAGCCCTATGAAAAGAATTATCGGATCCGCTTCCGGATCGACGGCATTCTGCGCGAGATCGCCTCCCCGCCACTGGCCATCAAGGAAAAGATCGCCTCCCGCATCAAGGTCATCTCGCGGTTGAACATTGCCGAGAAGCGGGTGCCGCAGGACGGACGCATGCGCCTTGTCTTGTCCAAGAGCCGAGCCATCGATTTCCGGGTCAGTACGTTGCCGACGATGTATGGGGAAAAGATCGTGCTGCGTATTCTGGACCCGAGCAGCGCGACATTGGGCATCGACATGCTGGGGTATGACCCCGACCAGAAGGCCCTGTTGCTAGAGGCCATCCAACGCCCCTACGGAATGGTGCTGGTCACCGGCCCCACCGGTTCAGGCAAGACGGTCTCGCTGTACACCTGCTTGAACATACTCAACAAGCCGGGCATCAACATTTCCACGGCGGAAGATCCCGCGGAAATCGCACTCCCCGGAATCAACCAGGTCAACATCGATGACCGGCAGGGACTCACTTTTCCGGTAGCCCTCAAAGCCTTCCTGCGGCAGGATCCGGACATCATCATGGTCGGCGAAATCCGGGATCTCGAGACAGCCGAAATCGCCATCAAGGCCGCGCAAACCGGCCACATGGTGCTATCGACCCTGCACACCAACGACGCACCATCGACCCTGACGCGCTTGATGAACATGGGTCTCCCCACGTTCAACATCGCCTCCAGCGTATTGCTGATCACCGCTCAACGCTTGGTCCGCCGGTTATGCACCTGCAAGAAACCCATCGACACCCCGGCCGAGACACTGCTGAACGCCGGATTTACGGAAGACGATCTTGATGGCAGCTGGGTTCTTTATGGCCCCGGCGAATGCGACCGCTGCAGAGGGACCGGATACAAGGGCCGCGTTGGCCTCTACCAGGTCATGCCGGTGACGGAAGCCATTCAACGCATCATCATGACAAACGGAACATCTCTGGACATCGCGGATCAGGCACGCAAGGAGGGAGTGAACGATCTCCGCCGATCCGGATTGCTGAAGGTCAAGCAGGGACTTACCTCGCTCGAGGAAGTTCTGGGCAGCACCAATGTTTGAAGAATAAAGGGGACAGCATGGCGACCGCGGGGAATCCAACCAAGCTCAGGCAAGAAGTCAAGGAATTTACCTTCCTGTGGACCGGTAAGAACAAGGCCGGCAAGATCGTCCGCGGCGAACAGCGGGCGACCAGCGAGGCTGTGGTCAATGCCACCTTGCGGCGCCAGGGTATTCTGGTGACAAAGGTAGCAAAACAGAAATTTCGTGGAGGACGCAAGGTTTCCGAGAAAGACATTGCGCTCTTTACCCGACAGCTCGCCACGATGATGAAATCCGGAGTCCCCCTGCTCCAGACTTTCGACATCGTCGGTCGGGGCCACGACAACCCCGCAGTCGGGAAACTGCTGCTCGACATCAAGTCCGACGTCGAGACAGGCAGCTCGCTGTCGCAAGCGTTCCGCAAGTTCCCACTATATTTCGATCCGCTGTACTGCAATCTGGTTGCTGCGGGCGAGCAGGCCGGTATTCTGGAAACGCTGTTGGATAGGCTGGCGACCTACAAGGAGAAGATGCTCGCCATCAAGTCGAAGATCAAATCGGCAATGTTCTATCCTATAGCAGTCATTATTGTGGCTTTCGTCATAACAGCAGTGATCATGATTTTCGTCATCCCTGCATTCAAGGAAGTTTTCAAGAGTTTCGGAGCTGACCTGCCGACCCCAACGCTGATGGTCATCGCCATTTCCGATTATTTTGTCGAATACTGGTATCTGATCTTCGGGTCTATCATCGGCGGCGTGGCTGCCTTCTTCTATACGTGGAAGCGCTCGGAAAAGATGCAATTCTTTCTGGATCGTCTCTTTCTCCGCCTGCCGATCTTTGGTCCGATCATCCGCAAATCCGTCATCGCGCGCTGGACCCGCACGCTGGCCACGATGTTCGCGGCTGGGGTTCCTTTGGTCGAGTCCCTCGAGTCAGTCGGCGGCGCTGCCGGCAACTATGTCTACAAGGAAGGAACGCGGCAAATCCAAGGCGAAGTCAGCACCGGAACCAGTCTGACTTCCGCGATGCAGAACACCAATCTCTTCCCGAACATGGTCAACCAGATGGTCGCCATCGGCGAAGAATCCGGATCACTTGACGCAATGCTCGGGAAGGTGGCCGACTTCTTCGAAGCTGAAGTCGACGACGCGGTGGAAGCGCTGTCGAGCCTCATGGAACCGATCATCATGGTGGTTCTTGGAGTATTGATCGGCGGCATGGTCATTGCCATGTACCTGCCAATTTTCAAACTCGGTGCCGTGGTCTAAAGAACTGGAGCCGTTCTTGCTGGACGCATTAGCAACCCACCCGGGCCTGTTTCCGGTTTTTTGCGGAATTCTTGGACTCCTCGTCGGCAGCTTCCTCAACGTCGTCATTCACCGCCTCCCCAAAATGATGGAGCGCGAATGGCAATGCCAATGCGCGGAATTGCGCGGCGAAGAGGCTCCTTCGGTTGAACCGCTCTCGCTCGCCACGCCTCGCTCGCGCTGCCCGAACTGCGGACATCGAATCTCAGCCCTGGAGAACATTCCGATCATCAGTTGGCTGATCTTGCGGGGCAAGTGTTCCGCATGCCACGCTGCCATTTCGCCCCGCTATCCCGTTGTCGAAGCCATTACCGGCTTGCTTACGGCTTTTGCCGCCATGCATTTCGGTTTCGGATGGAGTGCGTTGGGGGCCATCGTTTTCATCTGGTCGATGATCGCCCTGACGTTCATCGATTTCGATACGAAATACCTTCCTGACGCGATCACGCTTCCGCTCTTATGGTGCGGATTGCTGCTCAACCTGTCCGGAACATATACTGATCTTGCCTCTGCGGTCATCGGTGCAATGGCGGGGTACCTGTCGCTATGGTCGGTCTACTGGGCGTTCAAACTCGCGACGGGCAAGGAAGGCATGGGTTACGGGGATTTCAAGTTGCTCGCTGCGCTTGGCGCGTGGCAAGGCTGGCAGATGTTGCCGTTGATCATTTTGTTATCCTCGTTCGTGGGGGCCATTGTCGGAATTCTGTTGATAGTGCTGACCAAGCGAGGACGCGACATCCCCATCCCCTTTGGCCCATATTTGGCGACAGCCGGGCTGCTCGCCCTTTTCTGGGGCCAGGAATTGACCGCATACTACCTTCGTCTGGTTTAGGGGCTGTGCGCTGCACCATTGCGAGTGATCCCATTTCCCGATCATCCTCGGAAATGCAATAACACCTTGAAATCATGAATATCGCCCCTATATCGCGTTCAGCGAGGCCGGACTACGCGCGCCCGTTCGGTTATAATCGACAACCTTGTTTTGCTGACTGAAAGACTCCTATGCCGATCTATGCTTATCGCTGCGAAACCTGCGGCTTTGAAAAAGATCATTTGCAGAAGCTCAACGACCCCGTGCTGATCACCTGTCCTGAATGCAACCAGGACACGTACCAGAAACAGGTGACCGCCGCCGGTTTCCAACTCAAGGGAAATGGTTGGTACGCCACCGATTTCAAGGGAGGCAATACAGCAGCGGCGAAACCGGAAACCCCTCCCGCATGCCAGAGTTGCCCCGGAGCAAACGCGTGCGCGGGCAACTGATCAAACGTTACTTCATCACCGGCCTTCTGATCTGGGTTCCCCTGGCGATCACTGCCTGGGTTCTGTCGCTGATCGCCGGCGCGGCAGACCAGTCGTTGCGGCTGCTGCCGGAGTTTATTCACCCGCACAACCTCCTGGGTTTCGATATACCCGGAGCGGGCATTGTCGTAACCCTGCTCATCATCCTGGTTACCGGGTTGTTGGCAGCCAATTTCATTGGTCAGCGTCTGGTCAACTGGTGGGAGAAGCTGCTGGCACGGATTCCGGTGGTCAATTCGATCTACAACGGAGTCAAGCAGGTTTCCGACACCCTATTGTCTTCCTCGGGCATGGCCTTCCGCCAGCCGCTTCTGGTGCAGTATCCCCATCAGGGATCGTGGACCATCGCCTTTCTCACCGGAGAACCTGGGGGCGATGTCGTCAATCACCTCAAGGGGGAGCATGTCAGCGTATATGTTCCGACGACACCGAACCCGACTTCGGGTTTTTTTTTGATGTTCCCCAAGAGCCAGGTCATCGAACTGGACATGGACGTCGATGAAGCCCTCAAGTACATTATCTCGATGGGCGTTGTTGCACCACCTCCCCACCCGAAAAGACGTTCCTAGATTTCCCAATCAACCTTTCATCTCGAAGACAGCATGCGTACCCATTACTGCGGACAACTCACCTCACAGACGATCGGCCAGCAAGTCACCCTTTGCGGCTGGGCTCATCGCCGGCGCGACCATGGCGGCGTCATCTTTATCGACATGCGCGACCGTGAGGGCCTGGCCCAGGTCGTTTGCGACCCGGACCGTCCGGAAATGTTCTCCATTGCCGAATCGGTGCGCAACGAGTTCTGCCTGAAGGTTACCGGGATCGTCCGCGCTCGCCCCGCAGGCACGGTCAACCCCAGCATGCCAAGCGGCGAGGTTGAAATCCTCTGCCACGCCATCGAAGTCCTCAACCCATCGGTGACACCGCCATTCAACCTGGACGAGGAAAATCTTTCCGAGAACGTTCGTCTGCAGCATCGCGTGCTCGACCTGCGCCGGCCGCAGATGCAGAAGAACATGCTGTTGCGCTACAAGACGGCGCGTGCCTTCCGCCGTTTCCTGGATGAAGCTGGTTTCATCGACATAGAAACCCCGATGCTGACCAAGAGCACGCCGGAAGGCGCTCGCGACTATCTGGTTCCCTCGCGCGTCCAAGCCGGACAGTTCTTCGCCCTGCCGCAATCACCGCAGTTATTCAAGCAGTTGTTGATGATCGCCGGCTACGACCGCTACTACCAGATTACCAAATGCTTCCGCGACGAGGATTTGCGTGCGGACCGCCAACCGGAGTTCACTCAGGTCGATATCGAGACATCCTTCCTGAATGAACTAGAGATCACCGGCATCATGGAGGCACTGATCCGCTACGTTTTCAAGGAAGCCATCGGTGCGGAACTGCCAAATCCCTTCCCGCGCATCTCCTACACCGAGGCCATGCACCGCTTCGGGTCCGACAAGCCGGATCTGCGCGTAACTCTGGAACTCACCGAAATTACCGATGCCGTCAAGGACGTGGCCTTCAAGGTTTTCGCCAACGTGGCCAACAGCGAAGGCGGGCGCGTTGCCGCACTGCGCATCCCGGGCGGCGCCAGCCTCACGCGCGGCGAAACCGATGCCTACTCCCAGTTCGTCGGCATCTACGGCGCCAAGGGCCTGGCGTTCATCAAGGTCAACGATGTCTCGCAGATCAATGAATCGGGGTTGCAATCCCCGATCGTCAAGAACCTCAGCGAATCCGCCTTGAAAGCCATCATCGAGCGGACGGGGGCACAATCCGGTGACCTGATCTTCTTCTGTGCCGACAAGGCCAAGATCGTCAACGACGCACTCGGCGCCCTGCGCATCAAGATCGGCCACGAAAAAGGCTTCCTCAACGGCAAGGCGTGGGAACCTCTGTGGGTCGTCGACTTCCCGATGTTCGATTACGACGACGAAGACAAGCGCTGGGTTGCCTGCCACCACCCATTCACCAGCCCGAAGGACGAGCATCTCCACCTGCTGGCAACCGACCCGGGCAAGTGCCTGGCCAAGGCCTACGACCTGGCGCTGAACGGATGGGAACTGGGTGGCGGCTCGGTGCGTATTCACCGCGCCGACGTCCAGGAACAGGTCTTCAAGGCACTCGGCATCGGCGAGGACGAAGCCCGACTCAAGTTCGGTTTCTTGCTGGACGCGCTGAAATACGGGGCGCCGCCGCACGGCGGCCTGGCTTTCGGCCTTGACCGCATCGTCACCATGATGACCGGCGCCGAATCGATCCGCGACGTTATCGCCTTCCCGAAGACCCAACGCGCCCAGTGCCTGCTAACCAACGCGCCAAGCCCGGTCGACGAAAGGCAGCTACGCGAATTGCATATTCGCCTGCGCCAGAAGGTCGAAACAAGCGGCGAGGGCGCCAAGGCCTGAACTCGAGCCTGATGAATCGGCTTGTATCTATCCTCCGGCTGACGCTATTCCTGGCGTTAGCCGGTTTTTGTTTCGGCAGCACTCCGGCGTTATCCCGGAATAGCGACAGGGGAGACGAGATTGAGTCGGTCCGCCTGGGAGATCTGCCGCCCGAAGCGCGAGCCACCCTGGTCCTGATCAAGCAGGGCGGCCCATTCCCCTATCCACGCAAGGATGGCAGCACTTTCGGCAATTTCGAGAAACGACTTCCGGAACGGCCCCGGAACTACTATCGTGAGTACACGGTGCCGACCCCGGGCAGCCGCGACCGCGGCGCCAGACGGATCGTGGCGGGTAGCGGGCGCACCGGCAACGTCGCCAACTCAGGGGAGTACTACTATAGCCACGATCACTACCGTAGTTTCCGCCGCATTCAGGAATGACCATGAAATCCGAGCAACTTCGCAAGATGCTGGCAAACACTGCGCTCGGCGGCATCTACCATCTGCCGTCGAGCGGTGTTGAACCCCTGCAGAAAGCGGCCGAATCGCTCGATTTCGCCTGCATCAGGATCGATCTTCGCGAGTCAGGCGACCTTGCGTTCGTCCTGGCGGAATTGGGAAGTCGCCTGGGTTTTCCGACGTGGTATGGCGCCAACCTCGACGCCCTTAATGATTGTCTTACCGATCTCTCGTGGATGGAAGCCCCGGGCTATGTGCTCATCATTTCCGGCGCCGACACCCTGCACGCGCAAGGAGAGCCCTTCGCACGGATCAATCAGGTATTCAGCGCTGCGATACAGGAATGGCGCACCCAGCGCGTTCCTTTCTGGGTCTTCTACGACATGCGTGCCGACGGCCTGGCCGCGCGGCCCACCTTGGCATGACTCACCATAAGCGGCCGGTCTCGGTACTCGTCGTTATCCACACGGCTGATTTACAGGTGCTGCTGCTCGAACGAGCGTCACATGCAGGGTACTGGCAATCCGTCACCGGCAGCCAGGAAGACGGCGAAGCCCTGATCGAAACCGCTCGGCGCGAGGTCGAAGAAGAAACGGGCATCGTCGCCCCCATCGGCTGCTTCGTCGACTGGCAAATCACCAACACCTTCGAAATATTCGCGGAGTGGCGCTACCGGTACGCACCCGGCGTCACGCACAACACAGAACATGTCTTTTCACTCGAAGTGCCACTGGGCCAGTCAATCCGCATAGCACCGGACGAACACCTGGGCTATTGCTGGCGCCCCTGGCGCGAAGCCGCCGAGCAGTGTTTTTCCTGGAGCAACCGGGAAGCGATTCTCATGCTTCCCGAGAAGTGCGCTCGCTGATCAGCCGGTCGAAGCACTCCGGACACAGGCAGGCGCCACCCTCTCCAGCTTCCAGAGGCAGAACCGGCCGGTCCATGCACCAGCACTCCTCTTGCCCGGCCTCCATTCCGCAGACGAAATGCCGTCCGCAAACCGGACAGACCGCCTTCGGCAAGGAATCATCCTGCCCTATCGTCTCTGCCATATTCGTCCTCCCGCAGTAATCGTTTCGCCTTTTTATTTGCCCGGCCGCCGAGTAAAATTCGCCAGTCTCCAAAAGGAACCTGACCATGACCATTGAACAAATCTCGCCTGCCCAGGAAGCTGCCATCCTGGCAGAAGCCCTGCCCTACATCAAACGTTTTCATGGCAAGACCATCGTCGTCAAGTTCGGCGGCAACGCCATGATCGACGAGAAACTCAAACAATGCTTCGCACGCGACGTCGTCCTGCTCAAGTTGGTCGGCATGAACGTGGTGGTGGTTCATGGCGGAGGGCCGCAAATCGAGAATCTGCTGACCCGCGTCGGAAAGAAAGGCGAATTCATCCAGGGCATGCGCGTCACCGACGCCGAGACCATGGAAATCGTCGAAATGGTTCTGGGCGGGCAGGTCAACAAGGACGTCGTCAACCTTATCAACCAGGCTGGCGGCAAGGCAGTCGGCCTGACCGGCAAGGACGGCGGGATGATCCGTGCCAGGAAACTGATGCTGCACAGCCGTGACAATTACGCCGACCTGATCGATATTGGAATGGTGGGCGACATCACGCAGATCGACCCGGCACTGATCAGCCATCTGCAAGCCGGAACCTTTATTCCTGTCATCGCGCCGATCGGGGTTGGCGAAGAAGGCGAAACGTACAACATCAACGCTGATGTCGTCGCCGGCAAGGTCGCCGAAATCCTCAAGGCGGAAAAACTCGTGCTGCTCACCAACACCCCCGGCGTCCTGGACAAGAACGGCAAGGTGGTCACCGACGTCACCCCGATGCAGATCAACGCGATGGTTGAGGACGGAACGCTGCACGGCGGCATGCTGCCCAAGATTTCCTCGGCCCTGGAAGCCGCCCAGAGCGGGGTGAAGAGCGTGCATATCATCGACGGCCGTGTCGAGCACGCGTTGCTGCTGGAAATCCTGACCAACCATGGTTTCGGCACTATGATCAAGTCGGCGTGAGAACCGTCCCCTCTTCTCCTCTCACCCCAAACTCCTCGTCAGCAGCCAGGTTCGCCACGCGAACCTGGCTGTTCGATCTGGACAATACGCTGCACAACGCCAGCGCTCACATCTTCCCGCACATCGGCCGTTCGATGCGGGACTACATCAGTCGGCATCTGGATCTCGACGAGGCCGAGGCTACGCAACTCCGCCAGCAGTACTGGAAACGCTACGGCGCGACGTTGCTAGGCCTGATGCGACATCACGACATCGATCCGAAGCACTTTCTTCACCATACCCACCAGTTTCAAGACTTGGCCAGCATGGTCGTGGCAGAACGCGGGTTGAAGGCCATGCTCAAGCGCTTGCCCGGGCGCAAGATCATCTTTTCCAACGCCCCGCTGGTTTACACCAAGGCAATTCTCGCCATCACCGGCGTCCGCAACTGTTTTGACGCGGTTTACTCGGTCGAACGACTACGCTTCAAACCCAAACCGGAAAAACGGGGATTCCTCCATCTGTTACGGACCGAGGGACTCGACCCGCGTTCGTGCATCATGATCGAGGACACCTTGCCAAACCTGAAGACGGCCAAGCGTCTTGGCATGAAGACTGTCTGGGTCAGTTCCTGCATGCGCAAGCCACCCTACGCTGACATCCGGGTCGGAAGCGTGCTCGATTTGCCGCAGCGTCTCGGGCAGATATAATCAGTCGCGATAAGAAGCACCATCAGGGAGCGCAGGACATGACCAAACCGGGCGAAAGAAGACTGCAAATCCTGCAGACATTGGCGGCAATGCTCGAAGACCCGAAGGGCGAGAAGGTCACCACGGCCGCGCTGGCGGCCAAGCTCGATTGTTCCGAGGCGGCCCTCTATCGCCATTTCGCCAGCAAGGCCCAGATGTTCGACGGACTGATCGAGTTCATCGAAACCAGCCTGTTCGGCGTCATCAACCAGATATCCGCCGAAGAGGCGCAAGGGCTGCGACAGGTCGAGCATATACTGGCACTGCTGCTAAGCTTTGCCCAGCGCAACCGAGGCATGACCCGCGTGCTCACCGGCGACGCCCTGGTCAACGAAAACGAGCGCCTGCAGGCGCGCATCAACCAGTTGCTCGACAAGATCGAAGCGGCGCTCAAGCAGGCACTGCGCGTAGCCGCAACTCAGGAGCAGATATCTGCGAATGCCGACTTCGGCGGACTGGCCAACGTCCTCCTCTGCTACGTAATCGGGCGCTGGCAGCAATATGCGAAAAGCGGATTCACCCGCGAACCGGCCGCACAATGGGCGCAACAATGGCCGATGCTCTGCATTGCCTGCCTGAGCCAACGCAACGCATGACGGCGCAACGCATCCCGCCCAACAGGCTGGCGCTCATCGATGCGATCAAGGCCGTCGCCTCGCAATTGATCGTCCTGCATCACCTGGCCTTCTACGGCCCGATGTCGGACTACGCGCGTACAGTCTGCCCGGAGACGATCGCATGGCTCTCGCAACACGCCAGAATCGCTGTCCAGGCCTTTCTTGTCATGGGCGGCTTTCTCGCGGCACAGGCCCTCGCTCGCGATGGAAAACTGACCGACAAACCGCTTCTGCAACTGCTCAAGAGGCGCTACGTCAAGCTGGCGGTGCCGTATCTCATTGCCTTGTTGCTGGCCCTTGCCGCTGCCGCCCTCGCCCGTAGCCTGATCGCCCACGACTCGATCCCGGACGCGCCCATCGTAACGCAATTGGTCGCGCATGCGCTCCTACTGCAAGGCGTTCTGGGCTTCGACGGTCTTTCCGCCGGTGCCTGGTACGTGGCTATCGATTTCCAGCTCTACGCCTTGTTGCTCCTCATGCTCTGGCTGGTCCGGCGGTCCCTCCCGGGAAAGCCGGCCGCCGGCCTGTGGTGTGCCCTCGCCCTCATTGCCGCTTCACTGTTTTACTTCAACCGTGACGCTTCCTGGGACAACTGGGCAGTCTATTTTTTCGGCGCCTACGGCTTAGGAGCAGTCACTTACTGGAGCACGCAGCCAAAGCGGATCAGCCTCTGGTTTGCTGCCATCGTTGCCTTCGCCGTCGCTGCCCTGTGGCTTGATTTCCGGCTCCGCATCCTGGTTGCCTTGCTCGTTGCAGTCGGGTTGGGTATTGGCCGCTGCACCGGAGTCATAGAATCCTGGCCAAAATCCAAGCTAATGGGTTGGTTATCGGAGATCTCCTACTCCGTTTTCCTGATCCATTTTCCGGTTTGTCTCGTCGTCAATGCCGTTTTCGAGCGTTTTGCTCCACACGCACCCGCCATCCAGCTAGGAGGCATGCTTATCGCGTGGTTTGGCAGTATCGGTGCCGGTGCGATTCTCCATCATCTGGTTGAAAAGCCCGCGTTTTTGCTGCGGGGGAAGGTCACCCCCGCCTGATCGCATCGGTCAAGATTTGATCCAACCGGCCGCATCGAGCGCGTGATACGACAGGATGCCATCGGCCCCGGCGCGCTTGAAGGCCAGCAGGCTTTCCAGGACGCACGCTTTTTCCTCCAGCCACCCGTTCTGGACCGCGGCCTTGAGCATGGCGTACTCACCGCTGACCTGATACGCATAGGTAGGCACCCTGAACTCGTCTTTCACCCGCCGGACGATATCGAGGTAGGGCATCCCCGGCTTGACCATCACCATGTCAGCACCTTCAGCAAGATCGAGCGCCACCTCGCGCAAGGCTTCGTCGGTATTCGCCGGATCCATCTGGTAGGTAAACTTGTTACCCTTGCCCAGATTGCCAGCGGACCCGACGGCATCGCGGAAGGGGCCGTAGAAACTCGACGCGTACTTGGCCGAATAGGCCAGAATCCGGGTATGGATCTGCCCGGCGCCGTCCAGCGCCGAACGTATACGCCCGATGCGACCGTCCATCATGTCCGACGGAGCCACCACGTCAGCACCGGCCTGCGCATGAGTGAGCGCCTGCTTCGCCAGAGCTTCGAGGGTTTCGTCGTTGAGCACGTAGGCGCGCGGATCATCGGCGGCAATCAAACCATCCTGGCCATGGCTAGTGTACGGATCAAGCGCCACGTCGGTAATCACGCCCAATTCGGGGAATTCCTTCTTCAATGCCGCAACTACCCGAGGAACCAGTCCGTCCGGATTCCACGCCTCCTCCGCGCCCGATGTCTTGAGCGACCGATCGATGACAGGAAACAGCGCCAGAGCCGGAACGCCGAGAGTGAATGCCCGCTCCGCGGTTACCAGCAGACGGTCGAGGCTTTGCCGTTCCACACCTGGCATCGAGGCCACCGCCTCTACCCGCTTTTCTCCTTCGAGCACAAACACGGGGTAGATCAGATCATTGGCCGTCAAGACCGATTCACGCATCAGGCGACGAGAGAACTCGTCCCGGCGCATGCGGCGAAGACGCGTTCCCGGGAAATTCGCATTGAAGTCCATCATGATCGAACTGCGCTCCTTCTTCAGCAAAAAAACAAAAAAACGGGAACTATCCTTCGGCACCCCACTCAAAGGTTACAGATGGCACGCACCATCTCCCGCTTCATCTCCCTGAGCGGGTGCCTTACATCCCCGTAAGGCATTTTTGCCCCTGGTCATCCCTTGACCGGGGGTTTTTATTTGTGGGTCTGCTTCGGTTTGGCCGCCACTCGGGCGCTCCAGCCCATGGCATTGCGCTTTCTGGGGCGGGCCACCTTTCCTGGAATGGTTTTCGTCAGCGTTTGCCGGTCCGCTGCACTCACCTCAATGCCGAGCCAGCGGCCCAAAACCCCCTCTGCCTCCTCGACACCCAAGCGTTTCAGGCTGGAAAACAGTTGCACCGAACACCTTTCGCCAAGCGCCTCCAGCGCGCCCTTGACCTCGCGCATGACCTGCGCCTGTTCATGGCGGGTCAGTTTGTCGGACTTGGAAAGGAGAACATGAATTGGCTTGCCGGTCTGCGCAAACCAATCGATCATCTGCATGTCCAATCCGGTCAGCGGATGACGGCTATCCATGATCAGAACTAATCCGGCCAAGGGAGAGCGATGCACGAGGTACGGCGCGAGCAGATTTTCCCATTGGTCGCGAATCTCGGCCGGCGCCTTGGCGAACCCGTACCCGGGCAGATCGACGAAATACTTGCCGTCGCAGAGCCGGAAATAATTCAGATGCTGGGTACGTCCCGGCGTCTTCGAGACGAATGCCAGCCGCGTATGGTTGACCAGGGTATTGATCGCCGAGGATTTTCCCGCGTTCGACCTGCCGGCGAAGGCAACTTCGCTGACCGAATCGCCGGGTAAATCGCTGAGGTTTGCGACGGTTATCTGGAATGCTGCGTTGCTGAAAAGTGACATGAGGGAGGGCCCCCGAAGGCCGGGATGATGCTTTGGGAAAGTGCTATAGAATATCAGGTTTATACGTGCTTCTCGGACCGGGATTCATCAACAGGAGTTTCCACATGATTCGCACCACGGCCATCGCAATTATGTCCGCCTTCTGCTGTACCGCGTTTGCCGCGGATATTGCGAAAGGCAAACCCGATCTGGAAAAAGCGAAGAAAATCGCCGAAACGGTGTGTATCGCCTGCCACGGCGCCGACGGAAACAGCCCGACGTCGGCCAATCCGATCCTGGCCGGACAAGGCGCTGATTACCTTCTCAAGCAGCTGACGGAATTCAAGGCCGCGGACGGAAAACCGGCTATCCGCAACAATCCGATCATGGCCGGAATGACCGCGGCGCTTTCGCCCGAAGACATGAAGTCTCTGGCGGTCTATTTCTCGCAGCAAAAGATCAAGCCCTCGGCCGCCACCAACGAAAAGCTGGTCGAGACTGGCAAGCACCTCTGGCGCAAAGGTGATTTCGACCGGGGCATACCGGCCTGTTCCGGCTGCCATGGCCCGGCAGGTGCGGGCATTCCGTCGCAATACCCGCGCCTTGCCGGACAATACGCCGAATACACCGAACTGCAGCTCAAGAACTTCCGTAGCGAGGAGCGGTCGAACGACCCGGAAAGAACGATGAGAACGATTGCGGACAAGCTTTCCGACAAGCAGATAAAGGCACTGGCGGACTACGTGGCCGGCTTGCGCCAATAACGAGGTCACCTGAGGTGGCTTGGTTTTCCCAGCTCAAAGGATGAAACAATGAAAACCCTCAGACAATTCCTCGAAAGCAAGAACAAGCCGCTTGTTTCCGTATCTCCCGAGCAGACAGTGCTGCGCGCACTCGAAATCATGGCGCAATATGATGTCGGTGCTTTGCCGGTGATTGACGGAAAACGCCTAATCGGAGTGTTTTCCGAGCGCGACTATTCACGCAAGGTCATCCTGCAAGGCAAGGCGTCGAAAGAGACCAAGGTTAGCGAAATCATGTCCGGCGATGCAGTTCATGTAACGCCCGAGGCGCGGATCGAGGAGTGCATGGCCATCATGACCGAGAGGCACGTCCGCCACTTGCCGATTTTGGACAACGAAGAAAAGGTCATCGGCATCATCTCCATCGGTGACGTCATCAAGGAACTGCTCAGCCAGCAGGAGTTCATCATCGGCCAACTGGAAAACTACATCAAGCGCTGACAGGCGAGTCACCCGAGAACAAGAAAAGAGCAGGTCTTGGCCTGCTCTTTTTTGTATCCGTTCGTCGAGATTACCGGATTTCCAACAGGCTCTCGTCCCACTTGGCGTGCTTCTCGAGACCCAGCAGATTGGCAGTCGTGGCCGCGAGATTGGACAGGCCAGCGGTTTCCGTCTGCTTCAACCCCAGCTTGCCGCCCGTCACGTTGTCGTAAAGAATCAACGGCACGGGATTCAGCGTGTGCGCCGTCTTGGCCTTGAACGATCCGTCCTTGTTCTGCGCCGGCTGCTTGGTCTTCTTGTCCAGTTCGAACATCTCGTCGGCATTGCCGTGGTCGGCGGTGATCAGCGCCACACCGCCCATGGCGTCGATCACCGGCAGGATGCGCCCGAGGGCCAGATCGACGGCTTCGATGGACATCGTCGCAGCGCGGAAATTGCCCGTATGCCCGACCATGTCTCCGTTGGCAAAATTGCAGCGCAGCGTGCGGTATTTGCCGCTCTTCAGCGCCTCGATCATGGCATCGGCGATTTCGGCCGATTTCATCCAGGGCCGCTGCTCGAAGGGAACCACGTCGCTCAGGACTTCCTGATACGTTTCGCCTTCGAACTTGCCGGAACGGTTGCCGTTCCAGAAGTAGGTCACGTGCCCGTACTTCTGCGTTTCCGAGCAGGCAAACTGGGTGATGCCGGCCTTGGAGAACCATTCACCCATGGTGTCCTGGATCGCGGGAGGAGGGACCAGGAAACGCTTGGGCAGCTTGAGATCGCCGTCGTATTGCAGCATCCCGGCGTAGGTCACCTTCGGCACGCGCACGCGGTCGAACTTGGCAAAATCGGGCTGCTCGAACGCCAGCGTAATTTCAATGGCGCGGTCGCCGCGGAAGTTGAAGAACACCACCGCGTCGCCGTCTTCCACCGTGCCGACGGGCTTGCCATTCTTGCCGATGACGAAGGCCGGCAGATCCTGGTCGATAGTCCCCGGGAACTTGGCGCGCAGGGCCTTGATCGCCTCGGAGGCGCTGGCAAACTGGTCGCCCTTGCCCAGCACGTGGGTGTTCCAGCCCTTCTCGACCATGCTCCAGTTTGCTTCGTAGCGGTCCATGGTAATGGTCATGCGGCCGCCGCCGGAGGCAATCTGCGCGTCGAAGCCGCCAGTACTGGCCTCGGCCAGGAAGGCTTCGAACGGCTCGACGTATTCAAGCGCGCTGGTTTCCGGAACATCGCGTCCGTCCAGCAGGATATGCACGCGCACCGTCTTGACGCCTTCTTCGCGGGCGCGCAGCACCATCGCCTTGAGGTGATCGATGTGGCTATGCACGTTGCCGTCCGAGAACAACCCGATGAAATGCAACGTTCCGGCCTTGGCGCCCGCCACGACCTGCTGCCAGGCTTCACCCTGCCAGATCGCGCCCGTAGTGATGGCGTCGGCCACCAGCGCGGCGCCCTGGCTGTAAACCTGCCCGGCGCCGATAGCGTTGTGGCCGACTTCGGAATTGCCCATATCCTCGTCGGACGGCATACCGACCGCCGTGCCGTGCGCACGCAGGCTGATATTGGGGTAATTGGCGAACAGTCGGTCGAGGTTCGGCTTCTTGGCGGCAGCGATGGCGCTCCCGACATCCGTTTTCGGCAAGCCGTATCCGTCCATGATGATGGTGACCACCGGGCCCTGGATTCCGGCGAAAGAGGCGAGTTTCTGCAACATGGTGTTTTCCTGCTTGGGATGAAAAAGCGAAATTGGTTCAATGGCCAAACCAGCGAATCATAGCAAATCCAAGCCGGCCCGCGGAATGCGAACGGATTTCCTCAGCGCAACCGCTGCTTCGGATCGAACCTGATCACCGCACGGCCATCGGTCGATTTCGTCGGCTCTGCCTTCCACGCGTGCCCATGGACGACCTCGAAAGTCACTGGCAGGCGCCCCTCGAAGCGCAATTTCTCGTAGGCGTCGCAAACCACTTTCCAGGCGTGGCGACCCATCAGGCCGCGCCTGCGTTCGACCATGGCGCACGTCGAACCGTTCCGGCGCAGTTCGCTGAACAGGACATCCAGCGACGGATAGGTCATGGTCAGCCGCTCGACGTCCATCACCGGGTCGGAAAAGCC
>JARKPC010000188.1 GCA_029975435.1 Propionivibrio sp.
CACCTCGGGCGGCGCGATGGACGCCTCCAACCTCCTGAAGCCGGCGCTGTCCAGCGGCACCGTCCGTTGCATCGGCTCGACCACCTACAAGGAATACCGCCAGTTCTTCGAAAAGGACCGGGCGCTGGTGCGGCGTTTCCAGAAGATCGACGTCAACGAGCCGACGGTCGCCGACGCCATCGACATCCTGAAGGGCCTCAAGCCGTATTTCGAGGAGTTCCACAAGGTGCGCTACACCCAGGACGCCATCAAGGCGGCGGTGGAGCTGAGCGCCCGCTACATCAACGACCGCAAGCTGCCGGACAAGGCGATCGACGTCATCGACGAGACCGGCGCCAGCCAGATGCTGCTGCCCGAGCCCAAGCGCAAGAAGGTGATCGGCGTCAAGGAGATCGAGGCGACCATCGCCACCATGGCCCGCATTCCGCCGAAGTCCGTCTCCAAGGACGACGCCGAAGTGCTGGAAGGGCTGGAGGCTAGCCTCAAGCGGGTCGTCTACGGTCAGGACAAGGCGATCGCCGCGCTGGCCTCGGCGATCAAGCTGGCCCGCGCCGGCCTCCGCGAGCCGGAGAAGCCGATCGGCAACTACCTGTTCTCCGGCCCGACCGGCGTCGGCAAGACCGAGGTGGCGCGTCAGCTCGCCTCGATCCTCGGCGTGCCCATCCTGCGCTTCGACATGTCGGAGTACATGGAGCGGCATACCGTCAGCCGGCTGATCGGCGCGCCTCCGGGCTATGTCGGTTTCGATCAGGGCGGCCTTCTCACCGACGGCGTCGACCAGCATCCGCATTGCGTGCTGCTGCTCGACGAGATCGAAAAGGCGCATCAGGATCTGTTCAACATCCTGTTTCAGGTGATGGACCACGGCAAGCTGACCGACCACAACGGCAAGCAGGTCGATTTCCGCAACGTCATCCTGATCATGACCACCAACGCCGGCGCCTCCGACCTCTCCCGCGAGCCGATCGGTTTCAACCGGACGAGGCGTGAGGGCGACGATACCGAGGCGATCAA
Source organism: Propionivibrio sp. (assembly GCA_029975435.1). Classification (GTDB taxonomy): domain Bacteria; phylum Pseudomonadota; class Gammaproteobacteria; order Burkholderiales; family Rhodocyclaceae; genus Propionivibrio. The sequence goes on from JARKPC010000188.1 coordinate 1,015, forward strand.
CCGGATGTTCACGCCGGAGTTCCGCAACCGTCTCGACGCGATCATCCCGTTCGGGGCGCTGCCGCCCGAGGTGGTGCGCTCGGTGGTGCAGAAGTTCGTCATGCAGCTCGAGGCGCAACTCGCCGACCGCAACGTCACCTTCGAGCTGGACGAGGCGGCTGTCGACTGGCTGGCCACCAAGGGCTACGACGAGCGCATGGGCGCCCGGCCGCTCGGCCGCGTCATCCAGGAGCACATCAAGCGGCCGCTGGCCGACGCGGTGCTGTTCGGCGTGCTGAAGAAGGGCGGTACCGTCAAGGTGTCGGTGGAGACCAACGAGGCCGGCGAGATCGGCCTGAAGCTCGACTGCCTGCCCGACCCGGCGCTGAAGCGCAAGGTGGAGGAGGTGGACGCCAAGGTTGGCGACGTAACCGTGCCGCCGAAGCCGAGGAAGCGCAGCCCCAAGCAGAGCGCCAAGGCGGTCTGAGGCGAGGGCCTGGAAACAATGAACAAGCGGCGCGATCCCTGGGGACCGCGCCGCTTTTCTGTTTGGGCCCTGCACGAGGACCGATCACCATGTCGACGGGAGAGCAATTGTCTCGCCTCTATCGGGCGTAGCGAATGCCGGACGGCGCGGTGTCAGATGCGCCCCATCAACATCAGGATGATGATGATGAGCAGGATCAGGCCCAGGCCGCCGCTGGGGAAGTACCCCCAGTTGGAGCTATACTGCCAACGCGGCAACGCCCCGATGAGGATCAGGATCAGGATGATCACCAGGATTGTTCCGAGAGTCATGGGCGGTCTCCATTAGAGAATTTCCGGTGAAATCCAGTTCACCGGAAATGCTCTATCTCTTTATCGAAAGAAAACCTCCACCTATGGTGGAGGATTGGATGGGTTCTACACAGTATAAAAGAAACCTCCGTGCTTGGGCCACGAAGTGGGTCAAGAACGGAGGTTATAGTGGACGATAACCATCTAGCCCACTCGACGTGGGACTGCAAATATCATGTGGTTTTTGCAAGTAAATACAGAATGAAAAGGCTTTATGGAGAGTTGCGTCGGGAGTTGGTGGAGCAATTCCGGAAACTCTGCCTCCAGAAGGGCTGTCAGATCGTGGAAGGGCACATGATGCTCGACCATGTGCACATGCTGATCTCGATCCCGCCGAAATATTCCGTCTCACATGTTGTCGGCTTCCTGAAGGGCAAGACGGCTCTTTATGTCGCCAACAAATATGCCCGCAAACGCAAGTACCGCGGCTACCATTTCTGGGCGCGCGGCTACTTCGTATCCACCACCGGCTATAATGAACAGGTCGTTAGACGTTACATCAGGGACCAGGAGAAAGCCGACAAGGCGTCAGATCACAACGATCTGTTCAAGCTGAACACCTGATGTAACAAAGCCACTTCTAGTGGCCCAAGCGCAGCGTTCCAAACCTCCGCCTCTGGCGGAGGTCTTGATTTGGATCATTGAAAACCGAACGCGCCTCAGTGAGCGTTCAGCCCCTCGCTGCGGAAGATCCCGCGCACCGCCTCCACCAGATCGCGCGACGGCGGCTCGGTGTTGGCTAGCTTGTATTCCTTGCCGCAGTCCTTCCACTTGAACTCGCCGAGCTTGTGGAAGGGCAGGATGTCGACACGCTCGACCACGCCGAGGCTGGCGGCGAAGGCGGCAAGGCCGGTGATCTCGTCGAGCTTGTCGGTGAGGCCGGGCACCAGCACGTAGCGCAGCCAGATCTTCTTGCCGAGCGCCGACAGGCGTTTGGCAAAATCGAGGGTCGGCTGCAGCTCGACGCCGGTCACCTCGCGATAGGTCTCTTCAGT
>JARKPC010000191.1 GCA_029975435.1 Propionivibrio sp.
AGCACCGTCGGCAAGATGCCCATGAACAAGGTCGTCTGGGGCGTCTGGCCCTTCCTCCTCGCCGAAACCGGCGTCATGGCCCTGCTCATCGTCTTCCCCGATATCGTCCTCCTGCCGCTTAAGTGGATGACGCGGTAGATCCACCGATATCAGAGCGCCAGCGGAACACAAGCCGCTGGCGTTTTTCCTTCCAGGAGACTATTCCGTGAAAGTAACGAAACTGACCACCTACCGTCTGGCGCCGCGCTGGATGTTTCTGAAGATCGAAACCGACGACGGCGTCACCGGCTGGGGTGAACCGGTCATCGAGGGGCGTGCGCGAAGCGTTGAGACGGCGGTCAATGAACTGTCCGAATACGTTATCGGGAAAGATCCGGCACGCATCAACGATATCTGGCAGGCCATGTACCGCACCGGCTTCTACCGCGGCGGCCCGATCCTGATGAGCGCCATCGCGGGTATCGACCAGGCGCTGTGGGACATCAAGGGCAAGGTGTTGGGCGCTCCGGTGTATGAACTGCTGGGCGGGCTGGTGCGCGACCGGATGAAGATGTACAGCTGGGTCGGCGGCGATCGCCCGGCGGACGTCATCGCCGGCATCCGAAAGCTGCAGGGCATCGGCTTCAATACCTTCAAACTCAACGGTTGCGAGGAAATGGGGTTGATCGATACCAGCAAGACGATCGACGCAGCGGTGGCCGTGGTGGCGGAGATTCGCGCCGCGTTCGGCAACGAGATCGAATTCGGCCTGGATTTTCACGGCCGTGTCGCCGCGCCGATGGCACGCGTACTGATCAAGGAACTTGAGCCGTATCGCCCGTTGTTCATCGAGGAACCGGTTCTTGCCGAACAGGCCGAGTATTACCCGCGCCTCGCCGAAATGACGCACATTCCGATCGCCGCCGGAGAGCGCATGTTCTCGCGCTTCGAGTTCAAGCGAGTCTTTGCCGCGGGAGGTATCTCCATCGTCCAGCCGGACCTCTCGCACGCCGGCGGCATCACTGAATGTGTCAAGATTGCCGCGATGGCGGAAGCCTATGACATAGGCCTCGCGCCGCACTGCCCGCTTGGCCCGCTGGCGCTGGCTTCCTGCCTGCACGTCGACTTTGTTTCACGCAACGCCGTGCTGCAGGAGCAGAGCATGGGCATCCACTACAACCAGGGCGCCGAACTGCTGGACTACGTGCTGAACAAGGAAGACTTCCTGTTCCACGACGGCCACATGCTGCCGCCGAAGAAGCCGGGTCTCGGCGTGGACGTCAATGAAGATCTGGTGATCGAACGCAGCAAGGCGGCGCCGGACTGGCGCAATCCGGTGTGGCGTCACGCGGATGGCGCCGTGGCCGAATGGTAGGATGCTCACCTTCCCGTTTCAGGAATCACGAACCATGAATGCAGCCGTTGTTTCTCCTCCACAGTTGCTGGCCCTGGACTGGGGTACCTCGAGCCTGCGCGCCTTCCTGATGCGTGACGGCCGGATCATTGAGACCCGGCAGTCCGGGCACGGCATTCAGCACCTTCCCGCGCCGGGAACGCCCGGCTACCAGCATGCGTTCGCCCAAATCGCCGAAGACTGGCTGCGGCAATGGCCGCAATTGCCGGTTGTTGCCTGTGGCATGGTCGGCAGCGCGCAAGGCTGGAAGGAGGCGCCCTATGTGCGCTGCCCGGCCGATATCAAGACCCTGGCCAGGCAGAGCATCTCGGTGCCGAGCGGACTGGGTCCTGACATCCTGATTGCTCCCGGCGTCCTGTTCGACGAACCGGATGAACTGCCCGACGTAATGCGCGGAGAAGAGATCCAGATTGCCGGAGCGTTGCTGACCAATCCGCAATGGGCGGCCCGCTCCTGCATGCTGCTGCCCGGTACCCATTCGAAGTGGGCGCAGATCGAAGATGGAAAGATCGTACGCTATGCCACCTACCTCACCGGCGAGCTGTTCGCCGTCCTGAGCAAGCATTCGATCCTGGGGCGCCTGATGCCTGCCGAAACCGAGGGCAAGAAGGAATCCGACCCGGAGGCTTTCGAACTGGGGCTGTCAACTGCGCGCAACAGTGGTCCCGGAGACCTGTCGCATCAGATCTTCGGCACCCGCACGCTGGGGCTGACCGGGCGGTTGCCGCATGGCGCGCTGGCCGATTACCTGTCCGGCCTGCTGATCGGCCATGAACTGGTGTCGGGGATGGCCGGAGCCGGCAATTTGAGCTCGGTGCCGCTGGTCATGATCGGTGCGCCGTCGCTGTGCGAACGCTATGCTCATTCCCTGCGCTATTTTGGCCAGTCGGTCGATGCCGTGCTCGACAATACCGCACCGGTCGGCTTGTGGAATCTGGCCATGGCGGCCGGCCTGGTCGGCAGGCGCTGAGCACACTTGAAGAAGGAACTGCACATGTCGAACCATTCCCTGTCCGAGCGGTTTGCCGCAGCCAACAATGCGTTGCCGCTGGTGGCCATCCTGCGCGGGCTCAAATCTGAAGAAGCCGAGGGCATGGCCCTGAGACTCTACGAGGCCGGTTTCCGGCTGATCGAAGTCCCGCTCAATTCGCCCGATCCCTTCAAGAGCATCGCCGCGATTCGCCGGGTCCTTCCGGACGACGCGCTGGTCGGCGCCGGTACCGTGCTGACGATCGAGCAGGTTTGGCAGTTGAAGGACTGCGGCGGTGAGTTGGCCGTCATGCCGCATGCCGATACCGCGGTGATCCGCGCGGCCAAGGAGGCGGGACTTGTCTGCGCGCCGGGCATTGTCACGCCAACGGAGGCGTTCGCCGCGCTGGCGGCCGGTGCCGATGCGCTGAAGATTTTTCCGGCGGAACTGGTGACGCCGGCCATTCTCAAGGCGATTCGTGTCGTGCTGCCCAAGGGCACGCGCCTGCTGCCGGTCGGCGGCATCACGCCGGACAACATGCAGCCGTATGTGGATGCCGGGGCCACCGGCTTCGGCCTGGGTTCGGCGCTCTACAAGCCCGGAATGACGGCTGATGAAGTCGCCGGGATCGCGCGCCGGTTCGTGGTTTCCTGGAAAGCGCTGGCCGAGCGCTAGGACAGGATCGCGCTGCTCTCTCGTACGCCGGGAACGACCGGCGTCTTGCGGCCGATGGCGCGATACACGACAGTATCGCCTTTGCCCTTGAGATAGATCGTCTGCGGCGGCTGGAAATCGAAACTGTGCCGCAGTTTGAGATACGTGGCCTCGTCGACCTGCACGATGCCGGGAATGCCCTCGCTGGTGATGCGGCTGGCCAGATTGACGGTGTCGCCCCACAAGTCGTAGATGAACTTTTTCTTGCCGACCACGCCGGCGACGACCGGCCCGGTACCGATCCCGATGCGCACTTCCAGATGCATTTCGTTGACCTGGAAATCACGCTGCAGCAGGTCACGCATCTCCAGTGCCAGGTCCGCCAGGGCTTCGGTGAAATCCTCCCGCTGGTCGTTCAGCCCGCCGGCTGCCATGTAGGCATCGCCGATCGTCTTGATCTTCTCCAGCCCGTATTTCTCGGCAAGCTCATCGAACGACGAGAACACCCGGTTGAGCATCGAAAACACCTGCTGCGGACTCAACCCTTCGGCGATGCGCGTGAAATTGACGATATCCACGAACATCACGGAGACATCGGCGAAGCCATCGGCGATGGTCTGGTTGCTGTTCTTCAAGCGCTCGGCAATGGGGCCGGGCAGGATGTTCAGCAGCAGCCGTTCGGAGCGTTCCTGTTCCAGTTGCAGCAGGCGATGCGCATCTTCCAGGCGCAACTGCGCTTTCTGCTTCTCGATTGCCGAATAGCGCAGCAGCAGGAACACGATGGTCGATACGGCTGCAAAGTTCAGGGCGAAAAAGAAGACCGTTGTACTAGTGGGAATCTTCACCGGGGGCGGCAGCGTGGTGTCGGCCAGATAATAGTCGAAGCTGCCGGAGAGCGCGGTCAGGAAAATGTAAGCGAAGAACCACGCCAGCGCCTCGCGGGCGCCGACGACCAGCACCGCGCCGATCGGCGCGAGCAGCGCCCACAGGCTGACGCCGCTGGCGGTGATGAAGTTGCCCATGCTCCACTGCGCGACGAAGGGCATGAACAGGAACAGGGCCAGCTGGGTCTGCCGGAAGAAATCGAAATTCAGCGTGTTGAGATAGAACGCCAGGTTGGCGATCAGCAGCAGTTGAAAGACGAACGGAATCGTCGAGGAGATCTGCGGGCCGAGTTGCCAGTAGATGAACAGCCAGAACATCGAGGCGAAGCTGATCAGGCCGGTGGCGAAGATCAGCAGGGTTTTCTGAAGCCGCAATTCTTCGGAATCCGTCGGCTGGATTCCGGCATGGCGAAGCCTTTCGGCAAGACTCCCTGGCGAGTTCATGAGGCGGTTCGATTTGGAGGACTGCTTCGATTTGAACCCAAACGGCAGGCAGGGTCAACCGGATTGAGTATCCGCAACGGCTATCACGGCAGCTTGCCTGCGGCGATGAGACGGTTGTAGAGAATATTCGCTGACAGCCACAGGACGATGTCGTCGAAAGCGGGCGACTGGGTGGCGTTTACGAACACCGGGTCGTTTGAACTCGGCCAGTTTGCCAGTTCGTCGGCGGAGGTCGGGGTGGTCCCGCCGTTCCTTCCGGGGGAGATCAGTACTGCGACGGCTGTGTCGGTTAGGCGGTCGGCGGAAGGACAATTTGCGGAACTGGTGCCTCCGTTGGTGATATTTGCGGCGGTGTTGCACGCCTTCAGGTCGGGCGAGAGTGTGCCTGACCAGTTGTTCTTGACACCGTTGGTCGTTGTAAACGCGTTACTGTTGCTGGTGGTGACCGCGTAACGAATCCGATTGCTCCAGGCATCCAGCACGTAGCCTTGGGCGTCGGTAGGGCCGATGCCGAGCGTGATGCCGGGCAGAAAACCGTTCCACTGATTGGTGCAGGCGCCACCACCGGCAGGATTCTCGACGCCGGTGAGGTTGGGAGACGCCGGGCAGGGCAGGCGGCCGTTGGCAGCGGCGAAACCGAGCAGGGCATCCCGGATCTCCGCCAATTGACGTTGCGTGTCGTTGGCGGCCTGGACGTCGCGTTGGGCGGACAGGGGAATCAGCATGCCGCCGATCAGCAGGGCGACGATGACCAGGACGATGGCCAGTTCGGTGAGTGTGAAGCCATGCGCGGCGCCGGTTGTATTTGAGACTCTCATGGATAGCTCCGCAACTGGTCGTTGCTGTTCGCGTTGGCAGTGCCGGGTGCGGCGAAACTGGGGTCAGGACTCCAAGCGTCCGCATTGGCGGCGTCCTCGAGATAGTTGGACAGCGTCGTCGACGGGCGTGTCTGTGCGCCTTGCGGCGTGCCGGGGGCGACGAGGACGTAGCGCTTCGTCTGGCCGTCGACGTTTAGCGCGGTCGAGCAGCCCATGCCGCTGCCGTTTATCGCGTAGTTGGCGTTTACAGCGTAGGCCATCACGCGGCCCCATCCGTTTTGCCGGAACCAAGGAGCGGCCGGTGGATAGACCGAATCTTCGGGAAGACGGCCAATGCAGGTGGTGCTGTCGCTGGCGCATACGGTAGGGGAACTTACGCTGGGAATCGCCGCGGCGCAATTGGCACCGCTGGCGCTGGCTGGATTGGGGTATTTGCCTCCGTTGGCTGTAGCGAAGGCCGACAAGGCGTTTTCCGCTTCCCGCAGCGCGCGTTTCTCGACGGCGGCCATGAGTTCCCGCGCGCTGATGCCGATGATCACATCGTTGACCACCGTGTCGCCCTGCGCATTCCTGGCCGGACCGGCGATGAACGGGCCGCCGGCTGAAGCGTTGTTCCTGCCGTTGCCGCTGTCCAGATAGCTGGTCACTGCGTCCGGGGCTCCGCTGCGATCCTGTCCGGTCAGTGGCCTCCCGGGTGCAATGACAATGGCAGCCAGTTCCTCTCCGCTGCCGGTCAGCAGGGTGCTGCCGTCGGCCGCGTACAGGAGTAGCGTGCCCTTGGTGTCGCTGTTTATCGCCGGGAAAGAGCCGGCGGTAGCCTTGCGGAAATTGTCGCTGACCGCATACCACAGAAGTTCGCCTTCGGCATCGCGCAGATCCTCAATTCCCAAGGATTTCCATGGCAGTCGGCCGATGGATGTGCCGCCGGAAGTGGAACAGCTGGCGCTCGCATTCCCCGAGTTGAGCGTGCCCAGGTTGTTTCGGTCGGGGCACGGCAAGGAGCCTGGTCGAGGATAGGTTCCCGATCCGTTGTCCCCCTGCAGAACCGACCAGGCAATCAGCGCGTGCTTGGCCTGCGCCAGTGTCGCCAGTGTTTTCTTTTGTCGCTGTGTTTCCAGGTCGCTTTTCGAGAGGCCGGAAAGCAGGATCGAACTCAACACCATGGTCACGACGAACAACATGAGCAGCAGCGCCGCTCCGTCCTGCCGAGCACGACGCGTCAACTGCACAACTTCTCCAGGTCGACGCATCGGAATTACGGCCTGCTCTTGATGATGACGCGTCCGCCGCCCAACAGGTCGGCCGTTTCCCCCGTGTTGCGATTGACCGTTCCTCCCACTCCGATTTCTGCCGCTGGGGCTTCACTGCCTTGGACGACGACGCGGGCCGGATTCTTTGCCCTCGGGCTGGCGATCACGCCACTGGAAACGTCCCTGTCATCCTGGGCGGCTCCGTTGATCCATACCGTGCGTTTGCCACTGCTGCGCGTGACCACGCCGTTGATCGTGAGTGTCGGGTCCTCGGGGATTTCCTTGCGTTCCTGGATGTTGAACTGCCGTTGCCTGTCCAGCATTTGACGGCGCTCCGGGGAAAAAAACAGGCGGCCGAGCTCCTCGCTGCCGGCCGGAGAAGGAATGCATGCCAGGATCAGGAGGAATGCGGGAAGCGACCGCCCAAGATTCGCAGGAATGGCGGAGCCGTGCGTCGTCGCTCTCATTTTCCGCCCCCTTTGCCCTTGTCAGGTTCGTGCAGCGTAACCCAATCGATCAGGCATTCGGCCTGCAGGAAGCCCTGAAGGGTGTTTTCCGCGCCGCGCTGGGGGATTCGCGAGACGTCGCAGCGCCTGGTCTGGACCAAGGCGTGGGCCTGGCGGCGCAGGTCGTCGAGCAGGCGGATCAGGTCTTCCTCGTGCAACAGGCTCAGTTGCAGCTTCATGGTGCTGGCGTACAGGGCGAGATTGCCGGTCGGCGTTTTGTCCAGAGGCTGTTGCGGGGCGATTTCGTAGCGCAGTTCAATCAGGCGATGTCTTTCGCGAATGTCCTTGAGCAACTCGACCCATTCCAGCCGCTGCTCGTCGCCGATCACCCCGCGTGCCTTCAGTGCGTTGAACAGTGCGGCTTTCTCGCGGATTTCGTGTTCTTCGCTGCGAACCCGTTTCAATTTGCCGTCGATGTCATTGCGTTCGCTCTGCACGGCGGCGAACGCGGCATTGGCTTGCCTGACACTGTCGCGCGAAAAGAGGACGGTTCCTGCGCCAATCGCCACCATTGCCAGCATGGCCAGCAGGCTGATCTGCAATTTCGGAAAGTCTTTCGGTTCGAGCTTCATGATCCGATCTTCCGGATGAGTTGAAGACTGAAGTTGCGCGGCTTGCCGTCTTCCTGCGACGTGTCTCCGCCGCGCAGGGACTTGCCCGATTCGATATCGAAAGGCTGCTGCAGGACTTCCACCTGCAGCTTCGGGTTGGATCGGAGCGTGTCGACGAAACGGTTGAACGTCGAGAGCATCTGGCGGGTATTGGGGCTGGATCCCAGACGTATCGTGCCGCGCACGACGGCACTCTCGCTGTCCTCGGGAACGGCTCTGATGTCGGCGCTCTGCCGGATCGAACCGGTGGAGGCGGGTTCGGCACCGCCGATCTTCCAGTCGAGGCTGTCCAGTTCGATGGCCGGTTCTGCTTGCAGAGCTCGGCTGATCTCGTGATACATCGCGGTCGGCACGGTGCTTCGTCTTTCCTGGACTCGGTAACGGTCGATAACGCTCTTGAGCGTATCGTTGTCCGTGGGGACACTCGGGAAGGTCTTGACGATATCGCCGTAGCGTTGCCGGGAGAGCGCGGCTTCGCTACGCAGTGTTGCTGCCTCCTGCATGACCTCGTGGGCATCGAACCAGAATTTCCCGGAAAGCAGCAGGCAGCCGATCAGGGTCATGGCGCCCGCGCCCTGGAGGAGCGCGCGGATCTGGCCGATCTGGTAGTTGTGGCGCAACTCGTCGTTGGCGAACTGGATCGGCGGTGGATTGGTTACCAGCAAATGCAGGAACAGCAGTTCGCTGTGCGTATCCGCTGGCACGGTCTTCAATCCCGTACGGCCTGCGCATTCGGTGATGTCGAGGACGTTGAAGCGGACCGTCGGTGTGTCGATGCAGCTGTTCTGGATCGCCTTGAAGGCGCCGGGATGGGCGAGGATGTGGGCGGTGATGGCCTGGCTGCGGCCGATCAGTCGCTGGCTGGCAAGGTATTGCTGGAGCTTGAGCGATTCGGTGGCGAAGGTCTGGGCAATGCCGCCGATGCTGCTGTGCTGGAGAGGGGTCAGGCGGCTGAAGTGCAATTCGCCTCTCTCGAAATAGCTTTGCCTGATGCTTTGGTCCTGAACGGTGAGCAGCAAATTCGGCTCAGGAGGGAGGCGAAGTTTCCTGAGCAGCATCGGGGCGAGCAGCGGCAGCGAGAATATTCCCGCGAGCGGTGCTTCCGATGATCTGATGATGTCGAGCCATGGCTGGAGAAACGCCGGATTGGTCAGCGCCGTCAGGAGGACGCGCTCGTCCTTGCGCCGGCTTTTCTCGTGGCCCAGCGACATCGCCGTGCAGAGCGGCGTGTTGAAGAAGGCCTGCCCGATCTTGCGCTCGAGAACGGCTTTCCGGTCGGCTCCACGCAGGTAAGGGATGGTTTCGATGTGGAAGCCTTCTTCCGCAACGTTGGCCAGCAGCGAAAAAATGCTTTGCGGATGGTGCGCGAGATAGTTCGAAAACTGTTGGAGCCCGGTTTCCGTGATCGAAAATGCTTCCTCGCACGTCAGCGTGCCGGACTGCCAGTGGTAGGCGGCCATCTGGTGCGAGCTGAGGTAGAGGAGGCGCTGGGATTTCATGGGTTTGAGTCGAGTTATGTCTTGATCCGGCTGATGACATCATAAACCGGACCGAGCACGGACAGCATGATCCAGCCGAGCAGGCAGCCGAGAACCATGGTCAGCATCGGTTCGATCAGTTGTTGCACTTTCTCGACCGATTCCTTGACGTCACGGTTGTAGAAATAGCTGATGTTGACCAGGGCTTCTCCCAGCGCCCCGGTACTCTCTCCCACCCGCAGCATACGGATCACCAGCGGCGGGAAAAAACCGGTCTGATGAAACGCCGCGGTCACGTTCTGCCCCTCGCCGATCAGTTGCTCGACGCGTTCCAGTCCGCGGCGGACGACGAGGTTGCCGACCACATCCTGAGTGGTGCGGATCGACTCGAGTATCGGAATCCCCGATGAATAGAGAAGGGCGAAGGTGTTGGAAAAACGCGAGAGAATGATCTTGCGCAGGATCTCGCCGACGAACGGAAACCTGAGCTTCAATCCGTCGAAGCGGATCCGCGCCAGCGGATTGGCATTCAGCAGTATCTTGATGCCGACGCCCAGCAGCACGGGCAGCAGCAGCGCGACGTACCAGTACGCAACCAGCAGGTCGGAAACGAAAAACAGGATCTGCGTCTGCATCGGCAGAGCTTCACCCATGTTCTTAACGAACTGCTTGAGTTGCGGCACCATGTAAACCATCAGGAAAAACGTGGCCGCGATCACGATGGTGCCGACGAAGGCCGGGTACATGGCGAGCTTCTTGGTCTGCGAGGCGAGTTCGTCCTCCCATTTGAGCGTGTCGGTCAGGCTGCGCAGCACTTCGGGAAGCTTGCCCGTCGTTTCCCCGGCGCGGATCAGGCTGACGAACACCTTGTCGAAGATCCTCGGGTGGGCGTCCATGGCCTGCGACAGGGTCTGGCCGCCTTCAATGCCGTCCACCAGGCTGGCGACGACTTCGCGGAAGCGGGGGTTCTCCAGGCTGTCGCGCAAATCCGCAAGTCCGTCGAGAATCGGTACTTTCACCCGCACCAGGTGTTCCAGGTGAAAACAGAAATGGATCAGCTCGCGACGCGGGACGTTTCTTGATCCGAACAGGTTCCTGTTATTCACCGGGTCGCCGTTGATGAGGTCGAGATCCATGCGCCGCAGGCGCATTTCGAGGTCGACGATGTTCATGGCGTCGACGCGGCCGGTAACCGAATGTCCGTCCGGATCGACCGCCCGATAGTTGAAAAGCGGCATGGTGCCTACATCCTGTCGGTCAGGTCGACCACCCGGGCGAGTTCCTCGAGCGAAGTTGACCCGTCGAGAACGCGTCGCAACCCATCGTCCGCCAGCGGTACGAATCCGATCCGGGCAGCCAGCTGCCGGATTTCTCGGGCCGTGGCGCGCTTGGCCACAAGTTCGTCGAGGTCGGCGTTCATGCGCAGGATTTCCATGATCGCCAGCCGCCCGCGGTAGCCCTGGAAATCGCAGCGTTCGCAACCGCAGGGGCGGAAGATGACCGGGCGCGGGGTTTCGGCCGGCGTGCCCAGCAAGCGGGTCTCGTGATCCTCGGCCTGGTAGGGCGTCTTGCAGTGCGAACAGAGCCGGCGAACCAGGCGCTGGGCGACGACGCCAATGACGTTCCCCGCCATGATGTCCGGCAGCACGCCGATGTCGAGCAAGCGCGGGATGGCGCCAATGGCCGAATTGGTGTGCAGCGTGGAATAGACCTGATGCCCTGTCATCGCTGCGCGGAAGGCCATTTCCGCGGTTTCCGCGTCGCGGATTTCACCGACCAGGATGACATCCGGATCCTGGCGCATCATCGAGCGGATGCCGTTGGCAAAATCGAGCTTGGCCGATTCGGCCACCGAGGTTTGCCGAACAAGCGCCATCGGATACTCGACCGGATCCTCCAGGGTCATGATGTTCAGACCCTCGGAGTTGATGTGGTTGAGAATGGAATAAAGCGTCGTCGTCTTGCCGCTGCCTGTCGGCCCTGTGAGCAGGATGATGCCTTCCGGCCGGGAGATCATCAGCTTGAGCATGTTCAGTTGCTGCTCGGTCAGGCCCAGCCCTTCCAGGGGGACGAGACCTTTCTGGCGGTCGAGGATCCGCAGCACGATATTTTCGCCGTGGATGGTCGGCTGTGCGGAAACGCGGAAGTCGATCTGGCGGCCCCGGATATTGAGGGTGATGCGTCCGTCCTGCGGCGCGCGAGTTTCGGCGATGTTCATGCCGCTCATGACCTTGACGCGCACAGCCATGGCCGGCCAGTAGGATTGGTGCAGCGAACGGATCTGGCGCAGCATGCCGTCGATGCGGTAGCGGATGCGCAGGAAACCGGTCTCCGGTTCGAAATGGATGTCCGACGATTCGCGCTTGACGGCGTCGGTCAGGATCGAGTCGATCAGGCGGACGACCGGCTGGCTGTATTCGTCGGAAGAGGATTGCAGACCACGGAAGTCTATCTCGCCGGTCTCGATCTCATGCAGGATGCCGTCGATCGACAGTTCGTAGCCATAGGCTTGGTCGATGGCACGCGCGATCTCCGTTTCGCCGGCCAGCAGGGTGTCGATTTCGATGGCGCCCTTGGTCAGGCTGCGGATACGGTCGAGCGCTACGATGTCGTTGGTGTCGGCGATGGCGACGGTCAATCGCTGGTGCTCCTCGTCGTAGTCGAGGGGCAGCAGGTGATGGCGCTTGGCCAGTTCGCGCGGGACCAGGGCCAGGGCCGAAGGGTCGATGATGGCGTTGGCCAGGTCGATGCTTTGCTTGCCCAGACTTTCCGACAGGGCGTCGCGCAAGGTGGCCTCGGTAACGAAGCCCAGGGAAACCAGCAACTTGCCGACCGGCTGGTTGGACTTCATCTGCTCCAGCAGGGCGATACGCAGCTGATCCTCGCTGAGGATGCCCTTGGCGATCAGGACTTGTCCGAGTTGTCGTGGATGGGGGGCGTTCATCGGGCGCGTATTCTCGAACGCAGGGCGCGGTTATGGCTGCAGTTCCAGGATACGGGTCCTGGCTTGATTGCGGTCGAACGACACCGTCCGTGATTCGCCGGCCGTCAACGCCATCTGGTAGTACTGCCCGGCCAGCTTGTTCTGACGCAGGTGGTCGAGGCTGACAGCCAGGTTGAAGATGAAGTCGGGGTTGTCCGGCTCGGTCGCATAGGCCCGGAAATAAACCTGCTGTGCCTCGCTCCAGCGTCCTTGGCTGGCGTACAGGTTGCCCAGCGCGAAGAGCAGGGCCGGCGAGTCGGGCTGGCTGGATAAAGCGGTCTTCAGCCGGCTTTCGGAAAAATCGGCATCTGCAAGCCCGCGCGTACTGATCACGCCGGCCTGGGCGGTCGCGTCGTTCGGATTCGACTCCAGGGCGCGCAGGTAATACCTCTGCGCCCTTTCGGCCTGTCCCTGCTGTCCGGCGATGGTGGCGAGACCGAGCAGGGCGTCGGTGTTCTTTGGGTCGTTGCGCAGGACCTGTTCATAGTCGCGCTGAGCGTCATCGAGCCGGCCGGCTTGCAGCGCATCGTACCCACGTTCAAGTGCCGGGTCTGCGCGGGGCTGGCTCCGGCTTAAGCGAACCGGGCCGTCGACTGGCGCCTGCGCCATCGAATCCGCCGGCGGGGCGGTCGGCTTTTCCTTACGCTCTGCCGCGACAGAGGAAGCCGAGGGCTTGGCGGAGAGTCTGTTGGCGGGAGATTTCAGTTCTTCGGATGGGGGAGCGGGGGAGGGTTGGAGCGATGGGGTGGGGTTGGCCAGCGCGCCAGCGATGGGGGATGCCGGTGAGGGGGATGCAGATGCCGCAGCGGCGGCTGTGGCAGGTGCCGGAGGCAGGGGTTTGGCGAGCGTATGCGCTGGAATTGCTTGCAGCTGCCACCAGAAATATCCTCCCACAGCCAGCGCGGCGAACAGGCCCAGGCCCGCAACAAGCCAGAGATTGTTGTTCTTGCCCGGGGGCTGTTTGGCCGAAAAGACGTTGCGCACGGCGGTTCGTTCGGCGGCTCTGTTGCCTTCGGTGGCGGTGTCGGTCGGCCGGTTGATGGCCCGCGGCGGTGCCGGTTTGATGCCGATGTCTTCGGCATTAAACGGTGTTGACATGTCGGGCGGGGGTTGTCTGTCCGCCAGGGTTGCAATCCGGTCGCTGTCGGATGCCGCCGCGGTTTCGCCCAAGGGCGATGCCGCCATTGACGGAACGGAAGCCTGGCGGTTGTCCGAGGATTGGCGCTTGGCCTCTTCAGCCTTCTTCAGCGCTTCCATCAGCAAGCTCACTTGAGCGGCTCCTGCAGTTGGTTGGGGCCGGAAAATGGCTGATAGACCTGATCCGTCGTGAAGAAGTCCTTGTCCGGGAGGGAATTGGCGAGGTGGCTGAAGTCGCCGCTGATGGATGCATCCTTGATCACCGTCGGGCGCAGCACGATGACCAACTCTGTCTTGGTCGAGGCGTTGCTGCGGGTGGTGAATATCTCGCCGAGCAGGGGAATATCACCCACGCCGGGCAGGCGGCCGCTCTTGTTCTCCATCCGATCTTCCATCAGACCGCCGAGCACGGCAATGTCGCCGCTTTGCACGCGCATCATCGATTCGATTTCACGAGTACGTATCTGCGGAACCTCGTTCTTTACCGTGAGAGCCGGGTTAGGATCTTCCTTGAGGGCGGCAATGCTGGAAATGGACGGGCGGACGTTCAGCGTCACGACATCGTCGTCGCTGATCTGCGCGGTGAGGCTCATGAAAAATCCGATCGACACCGATTGCGGGGTGGTGGTGGTCGTCGTTACGGCGTTCGTGTTGTTGTTCCCCGCGGCGATATCCTGTTTGACATTGAAGTACACGAAATCTTCGGACACCTTGAGCGTCGCCGTCTGGTTATTGAGTACAGTGAGTTTGGGACTGGATAGCACCTTGGCCGTGCCGAATCCGCGCAGCATTTCGACGATTACATTGAGTCCGCCTGAAATGTTTCTGTAGGTCAGGGTGAACGGGTTGACCGTTGATCCGGCGGTCTGTGTATTCGTCGCACGGGACAGGGAGAACCCGGTCTGCGTTGCCGCCTTGGTCCAGTCAATGCCTTGTTGGTAATTGTCGCCCAGGTTGACTTCGACGATGGTGGCCTCGATCAGCACCTGGCGCCGGGCGCTGCGCATGATGCGGTCGATGAATTCCTGGACCTTCTCATGCTGACGGGACGTCGCGCGCACGGCAATGACACCCGTTTCAGGGTTGGCAATTACCGAAGCGGCCTCGCGGAAGGTCATTCTCTTCACCACGGTGGCGCCACTGTTTTGCAAGGTGGCCGCATTGGGGCTGGACGCCAGCGTTTGTTGTGCCAGATTGCTGCGCGAAATACTTGTTCCCACCGGATTGGGAGCGCCAGTTCCGGTCGTGCTCTGCGCCGAATTCTGTTCAACGACCGTTTCCGTGGAACCTTCCGGGAATACCTTGTCGGTTTCGTGCAACAGGTCTTTGAGGTTTTTCTCAAGTGATTCCCAGAACCTGTTCTTCGACTTGTTCTCGATCTGGATGCGCGACACATTGCCGCTGGACGACGCGCTGCCGGCGGTCGACAACGCACTGGTTGATATCTGCGTGTTGGTCGATACCGTACCGGTCACTTCCCGGGCCAGGTTTACATAGTCGACGCGGTAGTGTTTCAGGAACGGCGCGTCGGGCATGACCGCGAGGTTCGGGCCGTCGAGCTCGAAGCGCATGTCTACCTGCTTGGCAATGCGGCTGAGCAGCTGCGGCAGGGTTTGGTCAATGGCGTTCAGGGTGACGTTGCCGGAGATACCGGGATGGATGTCCACATTCAGGCGGGCGTCGCGGGCCAGCGCAAAGAGAAGGTCATGGACCTTGATATTGTTGACGACGACGCTGTAGGTCTCCGTCTTTCCCGCAGTCTTCGGACGAGGGAGCGGAATGCTTTGTTGTACAGGCTGTGGAATGGAGCCCTGCGCCTTGGTAACGTTCTCGGCCCGCAGATGCCCGGCAGACGGTCCGCCGCTCAATGTCGTGGGAGCACACGCAGCAACCAGAAAGGCTGTCAGAATCGCGCCGGCAAGTCTCAGCATGCTTGTTGTCGTCCGGTGGAAATTTGAAATTATCATATCACGTAAAGATTTTTCTTCAAGTGATTGATTTGTATTGATTGAGCGTTTCCGATCTGTTGTCGGCGCAGTGTTGCTATTTCAACTTGCTCACGGTTCGGATGTAGGGGTGGCCGGCTGGGGTGATTGCGGAGAGGATGGGCAGTTGCTCGCTGGCCGCCTCGCGCGTGGGGTAGTCGCCATAGATGACACCGAGGCGATTGCGCCCGCTGAGCCGGGAGCGATAGACGCGGATCTGCAACGGATCAACCTTGCTGGAGAGGCTGTCGATGAATAGCTGGACGTCGGTGAGATTGTTTCCGTCCGTGCTGAGGAGCTGGATGAAATAGTGCGAATCCGGCGTAATCTTCAGCCATTCGTCGGTGGCGGCAATCCGTTCGGTGAGCGTTGATGCGTTTGCCAACGACGCGGGACCTTCGGTCACCGGGTGGGGCATGGCCCTGTCGGATGGCGGGTTTTCGGCGTTGGGAGGGAGTGTCGGAATGCCCTGTTCCGTTCGGGCGGATTCGGGCGCTGCTGTTGGCAAGGGGGGCGGCGTTATGCCGATCCGCCAGGCGATGAATGCCAGTATGAGCACTGCAGCAATTCCAAACCCAGCCATGGCTATCGGCGAGCGGTCGTTCCGTATTGGTGTCAATTGGGCGTCGCGGATGGCTGCCTTGATCTGGCGGTTATCCACGATGTGCCGGCCATCCGCGAAGGCCGAAAGCAAGCCCTTGTCGGCCAGGATGTTGATTCGGCGCGTCAGCCCTTGGGACGCTTTGCTGACCAGTCTTATGGCGCTCGCCGTGAACAAATCCGGGCCTCGGTATCCCGCCGCGCGCAGACGGAACATCATGTAATTACCGATATCACCATGGCGCAGCGGTTCCAGCGCGAAATTGTGGGTGATGCGGTCCTTCAGCTGGCGCATGCCTTTTTCGCTCAGGCGTTCGTCCAGTTCAGGCTGGCCGAAGAGAACGATGTGCAAGAGTTTGTGCCGGTTTGATTCGAGATTGGAAAGCAGGCGGATTTCCTCGAGCGTTTCGGCCGGCATGGCATGCGCTTCGTCGATCATTACCACCACTTGGCGCCCGGATGCATAGATTTCCAGCAGGCGCTCCTGCAGGGCACGCATCATTTGATGGGTGCGCAGGACGGGCAGGTCGATCTTCAACTCGTCGGCAATGGCGTGGAGGATGTCCTCGCGCGAAAGCGACGGTGTGGCCAGATAGACCGTTTCGACGTGATTCGGTAGTTTTTCCAGGAGCATCCGGCAAAGCATGGTCTTGCCGCTACCCACCTCGCCGCTGACCTTCACAATGCCTTCGTCGTGAGTAATGGCATAGATCAACGCTTCGAGCGTGTTTCCGCGGTTGGCTCCGGCGAAGAAGAATTCCGTGTGTGGAGTGATGCTGAATGGAGCCTCGCGCAGGCCGAAGTGTTCAAGGTACATCACGATCCCCTGGACAAGGATTCCATGCGGTTGTATAGCGTCGTGCGGTTGATGCCGAGCAGGCGGGCGGCCTGGCTCACGTTGCCGTTGGCCAGGCGAAGCGCTGCTTCGATGTAACTGTGTTCCGTATCGGCGAGCAATTGGTCGAGGCTGAACGGTTGTTGTTCCTGTAGACGGCTGATGGCGGAAGCCAGGAGGACTTGGTTTTGCTGCTCAGTTTCAGGCGGAGGTTCCGGGGAGATCGGAACGTTTTCGTCTTGCAGATCCAACTCGGCTTCCAGCTCGGCATGACTGACTGTATGGCCGGGATACTTGGCAGTAAGGCGAATGACAATGTTGCGCAGCTCTCGCACGTTGCCGGGGAAACCGTATTTGGCCCACAAACGCCGCGCTTCCTCCGAAAGTTCGAACTGTGGGGCTTGCGATTGGGTGGCGTAAAGCCGGCGGAAGTGGTCGAGCAGCAACTGCCTGTCGCCTTCCATTTCGCGCAATGGCGGCACGCTGACCGTGCATACGGACAAGCGGTGATACAGATCGGCGCGGAAACTTCCGGCTTTGACTTCTCTGCGCAGATCACGGTTGGTTGCCGCGACGACGCGCGCCCGGCTGATCCTTTCCTGGGTCTCTCCGACCCGATGGAATCCTCCATTTTCGAGGACGCGGAGCAACTTGGCCTGGAGTTCGAGAGGCAGTTCGCCGATTTCATCGAGGAACAGGGTTCCGTCGGCCGCATCTTCGAAGTAGCCCGATTTTGCCGTGGTGGCTCCGGTGAAGGCGCCTTTCGCGTAACCGAAGAGCGTGGGTTCGACCAGCGTTGGCGAAATGGCCGCGCAGTTCAGCGCAAAGAAAGGCTTGCCGCTGCGTCTGGTGTTGCGATGAAGATAACTGCTGGCAACGATCTCCTTGCCTGTGCCGGATTCGCCTTCAATCAGGACGGGGAAAGGAGTATCGGCATACTGCTGCAACTGCCGCCGGAGTTTTTCGATCGCCGGACTGTTGCCGATCAGCAGCGGCGCTAGCGGGGGGGGTTGGCGTTTCTCTAGCGCCCGGTAGGTCAGCGCGCGTTCCAGGATGATCCGCAGATCGCCCGGATTGCAGGGTTTTGCGACGAAATCGGCGGCGCCAAGCGCCCGCGCATGGCGAGCATTGCCGGCGTCGCCTTGCCCGGAGAGCACAACGATCTTTATCCCCGGAGAAATCGAGAGCAGGTCCGAGATAAGCGCAAAGCCTTCGTCCGGGCGGTGCGGAAACGGCGGCAGGCCAAGGTCGACAAGCGCCAGTTCGGGCATTCGCTTCAGTTGGCGCAGCAACTGGGTGCAGTGCGCGCGTGCGTGGCTGGTGATGACCTCGAACGCGGTTCCCAGGGAATAGAGCAGCGTGTCGGTGATGAGAGGGTCATCGTCGACGACGAGCAACAGCGGCTTTTCTGCGGCTATTGTCGATGTGGCGTCGGTCATGTGATTGCGTTTTCGATCCACGGGGTCGGAGCGTCATTATTTCATAAATGGGCGACGGCGGATTTTCGCCGACGTCGGCCGGGCTTATGTTTCAGATGCCGCCAGAGAGTTTCGAATAATCAATTGGGTTAGGGTATAATCCGCGCTTATTTTTGTTTCGGGATACTGTTGTGCCGGCGGACAGCTTGGTCAAGATCACTGACGTAAATTTTGCCTATGACGATCGGTCGATCCTCAAGGGAATCGACATGGAGATTCCCCGCGGGAAGCTCGTTGCGATCATGGGTAATTCCGGGTGCGGAAAAACCACCCTGTTGCGCCTGATCGGCGGCCAGCTCAAGCCCACCAGCGGAGAACTGCTGGTCGATGGGCAATCCGTGCCCGCGATGAAGCACGATGAGCTCTATGCCATGCGGCGCCGCATGGGCATGCTCTTTCAGTTCGGTGCGTTGTTTACCGACATTTCGGTGTTTGATAACGTGGCCTACCTGATGCGCGAGCATACGGACCTTCCTGAGGACGTGATCCGCGACATGGTGCTGATGAAGCTCAACGCCGTCGGGTTGCGCGGAGCGCACCATCTGATGCCCGCCGAGCTTTCGGGTGGCATGGCGCGCCGTGTGGCGTTGGCGCGAGCGATCGCGCTTGACCCGATGCTGATCATGTACGACGAACCGTTCGCCGGCTTGGATCCGATCTCGATGGGAGTGATCGGGCAGTTGATCCGCAAACTGAACGATGCGCTCGGAGCTACGACGCTTCTGGTGACGCACGATGTGCAGGAAGCGCTCCTCATTGTCGATTATGTCTATTTCGTCTCCGATGGCCAGATCGTGGCGCAAGGCACGCCGGATGACATTCGCGCGTCCTCCGATCCATTCGTGCATCAGTTCGTTTTTGGCGAGGCCGATGGGCCCGTGCATTTCCATTATCCTGCCGTTCCCTTCGAGCAGGAGTTGATGCGTGAGGTGGCTGGTGCTTAAGTGGACATCTTCGGTCTTGATCGAACTGGTTCGATCGACTGGTCACCGAATGAACAATGCCCTGCAAACCCTTGGGTTCTCGGCGCGTTTCTTCATGATGATCCTGGTGTATTCCGGGCAGTCGTTCCGGCGCCTTCATCTGACGATTCGCGAGATCTATTTCGTCGGATTCCAGTCGCTGCTGATCATTCTGGTTTCCGGCCTGTTCATCGGCATGGTGCTGGGCATGCAGGGGTACGAAACCCTGCAGCGGTATGGTTCCTCGGAGGCCCTGGGAGTTCTGGTGGCGCTGTCGTTGACCCGCGAACTGGGGCCGGTCGTGTCCGCTTTGCTTTTTGCGTCCCGCGCAGGGTCTTCGATCACGGCCGAGATTGGCTTGATGAAGGCGACCGAGCAGCTTACGGCGATGGACATGATGGCCGTCAATCCGATTGCCAGGGTTGTCGCCCCTCGTTTTTGGGGGGGGGTCATCTCCATGCCCTTGCTAGCTGCGTTGTTTTCGGCGATTGGTGTCTTCGGCGGCTACCTTATCGGCGTGGTGCTGATTGGAGTGGATGAAGGGGCTTTCTGGTCGCAGATGCAGGGGTCCGTCGATTTTCGCTTTGACGTATGGAACGGTATCGTCAAGAGCTTTGTGTTCGGGACCGCCGTGTCCCTGATTTCCGTTTTTGAGGGGTACGATGCCGTTCCGACGGCGGAAGGTGTTTCCGCTTCGATCAAGAGGACGGTGGTGTATTCGGCGCTGGCCATCCTGGCGCTGGATTTCGTGCTGACCTCGTTCATGTTCCGGGGGGTTTGATGAGTCGCAAGCTGCTTGATTTGTGGGTCGGTTTCTTCGTTGCCATCGGTTTTGCCGCTGTGTTGTTTTTGGCACTACGAGTCGGGAACCTTTCGTCGGCGAACTTTGCCGAAACGTATCAGCTGACAGCCAAGTTTGATAACATCGGAGGCCTGAAAGTGCGCGGTCCGGTGAAGAGCGCGGGTGTCGTGGTCGGCCGGGTGACGGATATTCGCTTTGATCCGCAAGCGTACGAGGCCTTGGTAACCTTGACGATAGATAGCCGGTATCAGTTTCCCAAGGATACCTTCGCCTCGATTCTGACGGCGGGCTTGCTGGGGGAGCAATATATCGGTCTGGATGCGGGGGGCGATGAGAAGATGCTGAAGCCCGGTGATGTATTTGCCAAGACCCAGTCGGCCGTGGTCTTGGAGAAACTTATCAGTCAGTTCATGTTCAACAAGGCTTCAGAAACCCCGGACAGTAAATAACAGAAAGGGATTGTTCGTGAAGAGTCATCTTGCAAGACGAGTGTCTAGGGTTGCAGCCGTAGTGGCACTTGTGGCCGGCTTGTCTGGGTGTGCGACGACAGCCAATAACCCAAAGGATCCTTTCGAGGGGTTCAATCGGGTCATGTTCTCGGTTAACGAGGGAATCGACGTCGTGGTCAAACCGGTCGCCCAAGGCTACGATAAGGTCGCTCCCACACCGGTAAAAACCGGTATCGGCAATTTCTTCGGCAACATTGCCGACATCTGGATAGCGGTCAACAGTTTCCTGCAGGGCAAGCCCGCTGACGGGTTCTCAGATATCGGCCGGGTCTTGGTCAATTCGACCCTCGGAATCGTCGGACTGATCGACGTGGCTAGCGAGATGGGACTAGAAAAGCATGCCGAAGACTTCGGGCAGACACTTGGCACGTGGGGTGTGGAGGGCGGTCCGTACCTGTTCTGGCCGGTCATCGGGCCGCGTAATGTGCGCGACACGTTTGGGTTTGTCGTCGATGTGTCGGCCGATCCCGTCCCGCATGTCGATCACGTTCCCACACGCAATACCCTGATGGGTGTTCGCTTTATCGATCTGCGCGCCAGCCTGCTGCCGGCTGACAAGGTCGTGGAGCAAGCAGCCTTTGACAAGTACAACTACATCCGCGATGCCTATTTCCAGAATCGGCGGAGCGCTATCTATGACGGGAATCCGCCGCCCCTCGAGGATTGACGGGCAGGGTTTCGATCAATTATTTGGAAGTCTGAAGCTATGAAAGGTTTTTTTTCGTTCTTCTTGGGGTTGTTGCTTTCGGTATCTTCCGTCTTCGCGCAAGAGGATTCTCCGGATGCACTGGTCAAGAAGGTCACTGAGGAAGTCCTCACGATCGTGCGTCAGGACAAGGATATCCAGAACGGGAATACGCGCAAGGCCATCGAACTCGTTGAAGTCAAGGTCTTGCCGCACTTCAATTTCCAGCGCATGACTGCATTGGCCATGGGCAAGGACTGGAACAAGGCAAACGCCGAACAGAAGAAACGCTTGTCGGAAGAATTCAAGACGCTGCTTGTCCGGACGTATTCCAATGCTCTGACCAGCTATCGCGATCAAACGATACGCTACAAGCCGACCAAGATGCCCGGGGGCGATGCGGATGTTGTCGTCAAGACGGAAATCTTGCAGCCGGGTGGCAAGCCGATCCAACTCGATTACTCGCTGGAGAAGCAGTCGGAAGGCTGGAAGGTATACGACGTGATTGTCGCTGGGGTCAGCCTGGTGACAAATTATCGCGATACCTTCACACAAGAGGTGCGAGCCAATGGTGTTGACGGCCTGATCCAGATGTTGTCCGCCAAGAACAAACAACTCGACTCCGGCAAAAAATGATCGATAGGGTGGAGAACCGCTACCGCGTTACGGGCCGGATGTTGATTGCCGATGCACGAACCCTTCTTGAAGCGGGGCGTGGTCTATTGCTTGCAGAATCCGGGAAGGAAGTGGTGCTGGATCTTGCTTCCGTCGAAGAAGCCGACTCTTCTGCGCTAGGGGTCCTGTTCGGATTGATGCGTACTGCCAACGCGCGCGGGGTGCAACTGCGCCTCGCCAATCCGCCGGCCGGCTTGATCAGCCTTGCCGGACTCTACGGCGTGTCCGAGTCCCTACCCTTCGCCTGATCGTCGATAGCCGTTTTCGCTGCCACAGGATGCCATGGGCGTCGCTGTCTCCATTCAGCAAGTTACCAAGACTTTCGGAAACCTGAAGGCGCTCGATGGCGTTTGTCTGGAAATCGCCGAAGGAGAGTTCTTCGGACTGCTTGGGCCCAATGGTGCCGGCAAGACGACACTGATTTCATGCCTGGCAGGCCTGGTTCGACCCGATACCGGCCGGCTGAAGGTGATGGATTTCGATGTACAGGGGGACTATCGCGAAGCGCGGAGGCTGTTGGGGATCGTTCCGCAGGAATTGGTTTTCGATCCTTTTTTCACCGTGCGTGAAACCCTGCGTATCCAGTCTGGCTATTTTGGTATACGCCAGAACGATGACTGGATCGACGAGATTCTGGATAACCTTGACCTGACGGCCAAGGCGGATACCAATATGCGCCGCCTGTCCGGAGGCATGAAGCGGCGGGTGCTGGTGGCTCAGGCATTGGTGCACAAGCCGCCTGTAATCGTGCTCGATGAACCGACAGCAGGTGTGGACGTAGAACTGCGCCAAGGGCTGTGGCAGTTCGTCCGGCGGCTCAACAACGAAGGGCATACGGTCATTCTGACCACGCACTACCTGGAAGAAGCGGAGACGCTCTGCGCACGTGTCGCCATGCTCAAGCTAGGATGCGTAGTGGCGCTGGATTCGACCCGCAACCTGCTGGATCGCTATTCAGGGCATACGCTGAGTCTGCGTCTGGCGAACGGCGACGACCTTCCTCTCTCCATCCGCCAGCAGGCGTCGCTGATTGGTGGATACCTCAACTTTCATCTGGCCTCTTACGACGAGGTCGAACCGCTGCTCGCGGCGGTGCGGCAATCAGGAGGGGTGATCCAGGATATACGGATGTCCGAGGCAGATTTGGAGGACGTGTTCATCGACGTGATGCGGGGCCGTGATGGCGCGAGAGAGAGGGCTGGGTCATGAGCGGGTTTCGTACACTGCTGTACAAGGAGGTGCTGCGATTCTGGAAAGTCAGTTTCCAGACCGTGGCAGCTCCGGTTCTGACGGCCCTACTGTACCTGCTCATCTTTGCACACGTGCTGGAGAGCCGGGTTGAGATCAATGGCCTCCGGTACACCGCATTCCTGGTTCCCGGTCTGGTCATGATGTCCGTGCTGCAAAACGCCTTCGCCAATAGTTCATCCAGCCTGATCCAGGCCAAAGTGACCGGCAGCATAATTTTTGTGCTGTTACCGCCCATATCCTATGTCGAGTTCTATCTGGCCTACGTTGTCGCTGCAGTGTTGCGTGGCCTTATGGTTGGTCTGGGGGTCCTTGTAGTGACCGGCTGGTTTGCTTCGCTGGAGTTCGCTGCGCCGGGATGGATTGTTGTCTTCGCCATGATCGGTGGCGGGATCATGGGCTCGCTCGGGATGATCGCCGGCATCTGGGCTGACAAGTTCGATCAGCTGGCCGCCTTCCAGAACTTCCTGATCATGCCGCTGACCATGCTGTCCGGCGTATTCTATTCGATCCATTCGCTTCCCGCGTTCTGGCAGGATGTGTCCCATTTCAATCCCGTCTTCTATATGATCGACGGATTCCGATACGGGTTTTTCGGGGTTTCCGATGTGTCTCCTGTGGTGAGCCTGGGAGTTACTTCCGTGTCATTTCTTGTGGTGGGGCTTGCCACTCTGGCTCTCCTGCGCAAGGGCTACAAATTGAGGTATTGAAACATGATGCAATCCGAGCAAGTCAAGAAAATCATCGCCGACGGGCTGCCCTGTGACTCTCTGCACGTCGAAGGCGATGGCGAACATTTCGAAGCCCTTATCGTCAGTGCGCAATTCGTCGGCAAGAGCCGCGTCCAGCGCCAGCAGATGGTCAACGCTTTCCTGCGCCCTTATTTCGACAGCGGCGAGTTGCATGCCTTGTCGATGAAAACTGTCACGCCCGAGGAATGGAGCGCACTTCGTGGATAAGCTGCTGATCGAAGGAGGCGTGCCGCTGGTCGGCGAAGTGGCGATTTCCGGCGCAAAGAATGCGGCCTTGCCGATCCTCTGCGCCAGCCTGCTCTGCGGCGATACGTTGCGTTTGTCCAATATCCCGCATCTGAATGACATCTCGACGATGCTGCGTCTGATCGGTCAAATGGGGGTTGTCGTGACGATGGAAGGCAATGAAGCCCTGACCCTGGACAGCAGCGGACTGAACAATCCGTTCGCCCCCTACGATATGGTCAAGACCATGCGTGCTTCTATTCTAGTACTCGGACCGCTGCTGGCGCGGTGTGGCGAGGCGCGGGTGTCGCTCCCCGGCGGCTGCGCCATCGGGGCCCGTCCGGTTGATCAGCACATCAAGGGCTTGCAGGCGATGGGGGCCGAGATAACGGTCGAAGGTGGTTACGTGCATGCCAAGGCAAGTCGCCTGCGGGGCACCCGTATCGTGACGGATATGGTGACGGTTACTGGAACGGAAAATTTGATGATGGCAGCCGTGCTGGCTGACGGTGAAACCGTCATCGAAAACGCGGCCCGCGAGCCGGAAGTAGTCGACCTCGCCAACTGCCTGGTGTCCATGGGGGCGCTGATTAGCGGCGCCGGAACGGATTGCATTCGAATACAGGGCGTCGATAAGCTGCATGGTGCGGCGCATTCGGTGATGCCCGACCGGATCGAAACGGGGACGTATCTTTGTGCGGCCGCCGCGACACACGGTAACGTGCGATTGACCCATACCTCCGCCGTTTGGCTCGACTCGGTCGTCGACAAGCTGCGCGAGACCGGCTGCGACATCGATTGCCAAGCAGACGCCATTATCCTCAAGGCGCCGCAGCGGCTAAAGGCGGTAAGCATCCGTACTGCCCCGTATCCGGCTTTTCCGACGGATATGCAGGCGCAGTTCATGGCCATCAACTGTGTGGCGGAAGGTTCTGCCGTCATTCGTGAAACGATCTTCGAGAATCGGTTCATGCACGCCGTCGAGTTGATCCGGTTGGGTGCGGATATCAGGATCGACGCCAACAATGCGCTCGTCACCGGCGTCCCCAAGCTCGATGGGGCGACGGTCATGGCTACCGATCTGAGGGCTTCCGCCAGCCTGGTCATCGCTGGCTTGGTGGCGCAGGGAGAAACGCTGATCGAGCGCATCTACCATCTCGACAGAGGCTATGAGCGTATCGAGGAAAAACTGTCGCGTCTCGGGGCTCGCGTAAGAAGAGTCAGATAGCCCGTCGTCTGTTTCGGAGACCGGAGTGGTGGCTTCCGGTCGCTCCATCTGCTGCGTATGGCGCACCATGTTGTGCATTATTGTTGCATTGGGCGTCTTGTGATTGCACGGCTGGCGTTGTAAACTTCCTCGCGAAACATTCGAAAAATCACAGGGATGCCAGTTGCTTAGGTCGGCTGGCCACACGCTTTCAGACGCATAAGGAACAGCTTCTTCCAGAACGGCTGTTCATTCATCATTTTCCGTTGTGCGGTTTGCCGAGGTTTTCCTTACGGGGAATCCGAGCAGCTTCTTGTTTTTGGTGACAGCGATCGGCTTGAGGATTTGCCGAGCGGCGTGTCAATACATGCGATTGGAAATGAATTCATTCTAAATTCTGCGTTTGGCAGGGGCTTTGAAAAATAGAGGCTTCGGCTTCTGGGGACAGCTAGTCTTTAACTCCGGCGGCATCAGCATTTTCGCAGGATTGCGATACGGAAGTGTCCAAGAATCGGCTATATTCAAAATTTCTACAGCCAGCGAATCGAAATCGCGAACAACTATTGGAGGAAGGCAGCGTGGACGTACATTTGTATTTTTCTCTCATACCCGAGGCATTGATCGCTTCCAATTTGCCTCCGGAACAATTCGGCCAGTACTATGCGACGGGTACGGGATACAAATCCAAGGGGCAGTGTCTGTTCTTCGAAGTCGATCCCGCGTTTCGTAGTGATTACTTTGATATTCCCACGGCCATCGAACGGTGCGTCCCGACGCCCGATGGCACGCCCAAGCATTCCGTCTATGTCTCGGTATACCGGGTTCTTGAACATCTACCGCTGAGCGCAATAGGGAAACTCTACCTGACGACGGCGTATGGGCACACTCTGGAACTGGCGCGCGGAACGTTGCCTGCCGAAAAAGAGGACTGCCTCCACCTCTATCAGGATCTGGTTCCCGTGAATAGTCTGGTAGTGAGCAATCTGGATCCGGTCAGTTTTTACAACAACGTGACCGTCAATCCGTCCAAGTTCATTCGCTTTCCCGGCCTTTTCTTTGTCGAACTGGAACTGGGCGCATTGGCACGCGATCCGGAGAATGGTCCGGCAAACGATCTTCCCTATTCATTCATCCACCATTTGCGCGAGGCGCTGATGGTTCTCAAACCGGGTGTGGGCGATTCGTCGGTCGCGAAGGAAACCAAATTGGTGCATCGCGTGCATTCGATGGAGTTCCCATATCGCATGGTGAAGAAGGGCTTCTATATCGGTAACGGGGCCGATTTGGCGTTCTACCCGATGATTTCGCATCAGGAACTTCGTGACAAATACAACTCGTGGTGGCGTTCCGCCAACATTTGACCCCTTTCGCATTTTTCATCGAAAAGCCATTATAGGAGGCCATCGTTTTGAACAACTATTTGATCATCGCCACCCTGTCGGGTGTGGTTGCTCTTGTTTTTGCCTATGTGCTGAGCGTCGGGATCGGGAAGGCCGATCCGGGTAATGCCCGCATGCAGGAAATCGCGGGCTTCATCCACGAAGGAGCCATGGCGTTTCTCTATCGCGAGTATCGCTACCTTTTTGTGTTCATTGCCATCGTTTTCGCGGTGCTCTCGTTTTTCATCAACTGGCAGACGGCGGTGTGCTTCCTCGGCGGAGCCTGCTGCTCAATCCTGGCCGGATTTTTTGGCATGCAGGTGGCCACCAAGGCCAACGTACGCACGGCTGCGGCGGCACAGAACGGAATGAGCACGGCGCTCCGTGTCGCTTTTTCCGGCGGGGCCGTCATGGGCATGTCGGTGGCTGGTCTCGGGATGTTCGGGCTTGGATTTCTCTATCTGCTGTTCGATCAGAATGCCAGCTACATCACCGGGTTCGGTCTGGGTGCCAGCTCCATCGCGTTGTTTGCGCGCGTTGGCGGTGGCATTTACACGAAGGCCGCGGACGTGGGTGCTGATCTGGTCGGTAAGGTCGAGGCCGGCATTCCTGAGGATGATCCCCGCAACCCTGCGGTTATTGCGGACAATGTTGGCGACAACGTGGGCGACGTCGCCGGCATGGGGGCTGACCTTTTCGAGTCCTACGTCGGCTCGATCATCGGCGCCTTTGCCCTGGGAGCGGTTCTGTTCAAGAATGGCGAGGGAATTCTCTATGTCTTCGCGCTTTGCGGGCTGGGCATTCTTGCGTGCATTATCGGCGTTCTGATTGCCCGGGCGAGCAAAGGAGACAATCCGCAGGCAGCGCTCAATCTCGGAACCTACGTGGCGGGCGGTATCACCACCGTGGCCGCCGGCGTCCTGAGTCAACTGGTTTTTGGAAACCTGAAGGCGTTTGCCGCACTCACCGCCGGTCTTATTGCCGGTATGGCCATTGGCAAGATCACCGAAATCTACACCTCAGGCGATTATCGTTTCGTCAAGAATATTGCCCGACAGTCCGAGACCGGTCCGGCGACCACGCTGATCTCCGGGATGGCGACCGGGATGTATTCCACCATGTGGCCGATGGTGTGCATGTGTGCCGGTATGCTGGTTTCCTTCTATGTAATGGGGGGAGGGCAGGATGCGATGATGGGGCTTTTTGGAATTTCGCTGGCTGCCGTAGGGATGCTCTCGATTACCGGCATTACCGTTTCCGTCGATGCGTATGGTCCCATCTCCGACAATGCGGGGGGTATCGCTGAAATGGCGGAAATGCCTCACCGCATACGTGAGATCACCGACAAGCTCGATGCGGTTGGCAATACCACCGCCGCAATAGCCAAAGGCTTTGCCATCGGATCGGCGGCCCTGACGGCACTGGCGCTTTTTGCGGCGTATGCTCAGGCCGTCGGATTGAAGAGTATCGACTTGCTCAATCCGCTGACTCTGGCCGGGTTGATGCTCGGTGCGATGATACCGTTCCTCTTCTCGGCGTTGACCATGGATGCGGTTGGCGAAGCCGCTACCGATATGATCGAGGAAGTGCGCCGGCAGTTCCGTACCATTCCAGGCATCATGGAGGGCAAGGGCAAACCGGACTACGCCAAGTGTGTCGACATTTCCACAGCAGCATCGCTGAAGAAAATGCTGTTGCCCGGTTCTCTGGCCATCGTCCTGCCTTTGGCCATGGGCCTGATCCTGGGAACGGCGGCGTTGGCCGGGTTTATTGCCGGGGCGCTGGTGACGGGCGTTTTGCTGGCCATCTTCATGGCCAACTCCGGCGGCGCCTGGGACAATGCAAAGAAATACATCGAAGGAGGAAATCACGGCGGCAAGGGCAGCTTTGCGCACAAGGCCGCAGTGGTCGGTGATACCGTCGGCGATCCTTTCAAGGATACTTCCTCGCCCGCGATGAACATCCTGATCAAGCTAATGACGATTGTTTCCCTTGTGTTTGCCCCGGTAATCGTTAAATTTGGCGGGATGATCGAAGTATTCATGAAGTGAGTTGCGTGCAGCATTGCTAGCGAAGAAGGCTCCGGCAAATAGCGGGGCCTTTTTCGTATCTTTTTCGCCCCGTGTCTGTCGCCTGTGGTCACTGCTGGGTAGCGTGTATCCCGCAGCGCATCGTTCGCTCTGGGGTTACGGTAGAATCGCGCTTTTATCAAGCAGGAAATTTGCCGTGGATGGCATCACCATAGCCCTTTCGAAGGGGCGAATCTTTGAAGAAACCTTGCCGTTGCTGGCCGCGGCCGGTATTGAGCCTCTTGAAAACCCGGAGACTTCGCGCAAGCTGATCATTCCGACCAACCGCGAGGATGTGCGGGTGGTCATCGTGCGAGCTACGGATGCGCCGACTTACGTGCAATATGGCGCGGCGGACATCGGCGTGGCCGGGAAGGACGTTCTGATCGAAAACGGGGGCGAAGGGTTGTACCAGCCGCTCGATCTGAAAATTGCCAAATGCCGGATGATGGTGGCGATTCCTGCCGGGTTCGATTACGAAAACGCTGTGCGTCAGGGCGCGCGGCTCAAGGTTGCGACCAAGTACATCAATATTGCCCGCGAGCATTTTGCGGCCAAAGGGGTACACGTCGATCTGATCAAGCTCTATGGCTCGATGGAACTCGCGCCGCTTGCTGGTCTGGCCGATGCGATTGTCGATCTCGTATCGACGGGAGGGACGCTGAAAGCCAACAATCTGGTGGCCGTGGAACACATCATCGATATTTCGTCGCGCCTGATTGTCAACCAGGCGGCGCTGAAGCTCAAGCGCGAGAAGCTGGTACCGATCATGGACGCCATTGCCAAGGCAGTCGGGCCGTGATCGCCATCAAGCGTTTTGCCAGCGTCGACGCCGATTTCGAGAAAAGGCTCGATGCGCTGCTCGCCTTTGAAGGAGCGCAGGACGCTTCGGTCGACCAGGCAGTCGCCGCCATCCTGGCGGACGTCAAGGCGAGGGGCGATGAGGCTGTTGTGGACTACACCAATCGTTTCGATCGATTGTCCGTCCAATCGCTGGCCGAACTCGAGCTGTCGCAAGGCGAACTACGGCGTGCACTGGACGGCTTGCCGCTGGAACAACGGACGGCGCTTGAGTCTGCAGCGCAACGCATTACGGCGTATCACCAACGTCAGCCGCTATCAAGCTGGCAATATGAGGAAGGCGACGCGGAACTGGCCGGTACTCTGCTTGGACAGAAAGTGACCCCTCTCGACCGCGTCGGCCTTTACGTGCCTGGCGGCAAGGCGGCCTACCCTTCGTCTGTGCTGATGAATGCCATTCCAGCGAAAGTGGCAGGGGTCGGGGAACTGATAATGGTTGTGCCGACCCCGGGTGGAGAGCGCAACCCCTTGGTTCTGGCCGCCGCAGCGCTGGCCGGCGTCGATCGCGTCTTCTGCATAGGCGGAGCCCAGGCCGTCGGCGCACTGGCCTACGGGACGCAGACCGTTCCGCAGGTCGACAAGATCGTCGGGCCTGGGAATGCCTATGTTGCTGCGGCAAAGCGTCGCGTTTTCGGCGTAGTCGGAATCGATATGGTGGCCGGTCCCTCGGAGATTCTGGTGATCTGCGATGGCCGTACGGATCCGGATTGGGTGGCGATGGACCTGTTTTCGCAGGCCGAGCACGACGAACTGGCACAGTCCATCCTGCTTTGTCCCGATGCGGACTACATTGGCCGAGTGGTAGAGGCGATCGAGAAGCTGCTGCCTACCATGCCGCGCAAGGAGATCATTCGTTGCGCGCTGGAGACACGCGGAGCACTGATTCAGGTGAGGGATCTTGAAGAGGCCTGTGCCATCTCCAATCGCATTGCTCCAGAGCACCTCGAGCTTTCGCTTGCAGATGCGGATCGCTGGGTCGGCAAGATCCGCAATGCCGGCGCAATCTTCATAGGACCCTATGCCTCTGAGTCGCTGGGGGATTACTGCGCCGGACCGAACCACGTTCTCCCGACTTCCGGCAGTGCGCGCTTCTCGTCGCCGCTCGGCGTCTACGATTTTCAGAAACGCAGTAGCCTGATACGTGTTTCGCCGGAGGGGGCGCGGGTGCTTGGCCGGGTCGCTTCCGTCCTCGCTCAGGGCGAAGGTCTTCCCGCCCATGCCCGATCGGCTTCCCTTCGAGTCGAGTCCTGATTTCTGATGCGTAGGCCGGCATCGCCGGCAACGCGTTCCATCGTTTGTTCGCTTCCCGCAGCGAAACCGGCATCTGCACGCCCGATAAAAAATTAAGAAAAAAAAGTGTGCACGGCGATAAAATTTTGTTATAAGATATTTTTTGTGGGTTAGCCCATGATGTAAAGAAGTTTTCTATCGCTTTCGTTGCATCATCAATCAATTGGAGGGGGTTTCATGAAAAAACGGTTTGGAATGCTTTCAGTGGTGGCGTTGTCACTCGCTATTTCCGGTTCTGCCATGGCCGCCACGGTTTTGAAACTGGGGCATATTGCCGAGTCGACCAATCCTTACGGCAAGGGCGCGGACCACTTCGCTGAACTCGTCAAGCAAAAATCCAAGGGCGATATCGAAATCAAGGTGTT
Source organism: Propionivibrio sp. (assembly GCA_029975435.1). Classification (GTDB taxonomy): domain Bacteria; phylum Pseudomonadota; class Gammaproteobacteria; order Burkholderiales; family Rhodocyclaceae; genus Propionivibrio. The sequence continues at coordinate 31,056 of JARKPC010000191.1, forward strand.
CCCGTCGTCTTCCCTGGGGACGCAAAAGGAACTGATTGAAGGCCTGATCTACGGCACCGTCGACATGACGCTGACCGGTACCGCCGAACTGGGAACTTTCCAGCCGCAGATGGCCATCTTCGACATGCCGTTCCTGTTCAAGGACCGTGCGCACGCTTTCAAAGCCCTGGACACGGTCGGTATGGAACTGGCCAAGCCGCTCGAAGCCAAGGGTCTGAAGATGCTCGGCTACATGGAGAACGGCATTCGCCACATGACCAACAACACCCGCCCGATCAAGGCGCCCAGCGACATGAAGGGCCTGAAGATCCGCGTGATGAATAACAAGGTCTATGTCGAGATGATGAAGGCCTTGGGTGCTTCGCCGACGCCGATGTCTCTGGCCGAACTCTATTCGGGCATGCAGGCCGGCGTTGTCGACGGTCAGGAAAATCCGAGCGCGCACATTTATACCAAGCGTTTCTTTGAAGTGCAGAAATACGCTTCGCTGACCGGACATGCCTACGCCGCCGAGCCGTTCCTGATCTCCATGGCAACCTGGAAGAAACTGACGCCCGAACAACAGGCCATCATCCAGTCCGCCGCGACCGAGGCGATCGCCTGGCAGCGCAAACTTTCCGAGGCCGAGGACAGCGAGTTCTGGGACAAGATCAAGAAGACGGGCAAGATGGAAGTGATTACGGTTGACCGCAAGCCCTTCATGGATGCCACCGCATCCGTTTACAAGGATCTTGCCAAGACGGTCGGTCAGGCCAACATCGACAAGATCAGGGCGCTTGAGAATTAAGAGTGCTGGTTCAGGAACCCGGGCAGTATCGCTGTCCGGGTTTTTTTTGCAGGAGGGAAAACAATGCTGGATACAATTTTAGGCAAGGTGAGATCGGTCCTGTACTGGTTCTCGTTCGTCGCCATGATGGTCATGCTGGTGACGATTTTCGCGCAGGTCATTACGCGCTACGGATTCGGATACACCGCCGAGTGGTCGGAGGAGCTGGCGCGCTATCTGTTCGTCTATGTGGTCTTCCTTGGATCGGCGCTGATCATGGGCGAGTCGGGTCATCTGGCGGTAGAGTTCCTGCCGAATCATTTCAAGGGAACCATCATCGGAAAGCTGCTGACACTGCTCTCGCTGGTCTGCGGGTACGTGTTCGTGGGTATTCTTTTCTTCCAGGGGTCCAAGATGACGCAGGTCATGACCTTCCAAACGTCGCCCGGGCTGGAAATCTCGATGAGCTACATTTATGTCGTCATCCCGATCAGTGCCACGCTGATGCTGCTCTACCTGATCCGGGACACCCTCCGGTTCATTAAGGGCGAAGAAGTCAAGCACGAAGAAGTTCACAGTTAATCGGGGGATAAAGCATGGATTACGTATTGTTGGCCGTTTTTCTCGGCCTGACTTTTCTCGGGGTGCCGGTCGCCTTCACGCTGGCTCTTTCAGTGGCGACGATCCTGGTGTTCTTTATCGACAAGCCGCTGGTCATGGTCACGCAGATCATGTTCTCCGGCATCGATTCATTTTCCTTCATGGCGGTGCCGTTCTTCATGCTGGCCGGATCGTTCATGTCGGCCGGCGGTGTGACGCAGCGACTGGTCAACTTCTCGCAGGCACTCGTGGGGTCTTTCCGCGGCGGTCTGGCGCAGACGGTGTCGGTATCCGGTTGCTTCTTTGCGGCAATTTCAGGTTCATCCGCGGCGACGACTGCGGCGCTGGGAACGACCATGGTTAACGCCATGGAGAAGAAAGGCTATGGTCGCGAGTGGGCCACCGGCGTGGTGGCGTCGAGCGGCGTTGTCGGAATCGTCATTCCGCCGTCCATTACCATGGTCGTTTTTGGTGTTATCGGCGACGTGTCGATCGGCGACATGTTCGTGGGAGGCTTCATTCCCGGGATCATGATGGGCATCTCCATGATGATCGTGAGCTGGTATCTGGCCAAGAAGCGCGGTATCGAGGCGGATGGCGAATTCTCGATCGTCAATGTCGCAAAAGCCTTCAAGGAATCGTTCTTTGCCCTGATGACGCCAGTGATCATCATCGGCGGGATCTATGGCGGCATCTTCACGCCGACCGAGGCCGCGGCCGTCGCCGTGGTGTACGGGATTCTGGTCGGGCTGTTCATTTACAAGGAACTTAAGTTCAGCGATTTTCCGAAGATCGTCTTCCAGGCGGTCATCGGGACGACCATGATCATGCTGCTGGTCGGCGCTGCCAACGTCTTCGGCTGGATGCTGACCAACCTGCAGATTCCGCATCGTCTGGGCGAATTCGTGGTGTCGATCACTTCGTCGCCGCTCATGTTCCTGATGGCGCTTAACATACTGCTGCTGATCGCCGGAACCATGGTCAATGCCTCGGCGGCGGTGGTTATCCTGACGCCGATCTTCCTGCCGGTGGCCAAGACGCTGGGCATCGACCCGCTGTTCTTCGGTGTGCTGATGGTGGTCAACCTGGCCATTGGCTGTATCACGCCGCCGGTCGGTCTCGACCTGTTCGTGGCCAGCGCGATTACCAAAGTGCCAATCGAGAGAGTGATGAAGGCGTCGCTGCCTTATCTCTTCGCTTTGCTGGTGACACTTGTCATCTTGACGCTGTTCCCGTGGTTCATCACTGTTCTGCCAAATGCATTGAGATAATGGGACGGATCGCCTCGCTGTCATGGGTGAGGCGATTTGTGAAAAGCCAAAAGGGGCATGCGCAAGCATGCCCCTTTTGGCTTCCGGGATTGCGGTTTCAGCCGATGATCTTTCCGAGAGCCTCCGTCAACGCTGCGCATTGTTCGTCGGTGCCAACGGTGATGCGCAGGTGCTGATCGATGCGCGGCAGTCTGAAATGCCGCACGATGACGCTGCGTTCCCTCAAGTCTGCCATCAGTCTGCCCGCATCGTGCTGCGGGTGGCGGACAAAAATGAAGTTGGCCGCCGACGGCAGAACTTCGAATCCGAGCCCGTGCAATTCGGTGACGAGGGTCGTACGACTGTTCATCACCGCCTGCCGTGTTGTCTCGAGATGCGCCTTGTCCTCCAGGGCCGCTGTTGCTCCGGCGATGGCCAGGCGGTCGAGAGGATACGAGTTGAAGCTGTTCTTGATACGTTCCAGCGCCTCGATAAGCGCCGGGTCGCCGACCGCATAGCCGACACGCAGGCCGGCGAGCGAATGTGATTTGGAGAGCGTGCGGACTACCAGCAGGTTGCGGTAGCGATTGATCAGGCCGATGGCGGTTTCTCCGCCAAAGTCGATATAGGCTTCGTCGATGACCACCACGGACTGCGGGTGGGCCGCAACGAGTCGTTCGATCTCGATGAGCGGCAGCAGATGTCCGGTCGGTGCGTTGGGATTGGCGATGATGATGCCGCCATTTTCCCGTGCGTAATCGTCAACGCGTATCGCAAAGTTGTCATCCAGTGGAATGGAAACGCGGTCGATGCCGTGCAGTTCGCAATAGACGGGATAAAAACTGTAGGTAATGTCAGGCAGCAGGATCGGCTTGTCGTGCTTGAGCAATGCCATGAAGGCGTGGGCCAGAACCTCGTCGGAACCGTTTCCGACAAACACCTGTGCTGTCGTCAGCGAGAACTCCGCAAAATGGTCGGCAATGGCCTGTTTCAGGCGATCGGCATTAGGGTCCGGGTACAGGCGCAGCGATGCGCCGTCTGCCCCGATCTCAGCCTGCATTGCGGCAACGGCCCTTGGTGAGGGCGGATAGGGATTCTCGTTGGTGTTCAGCTTGACCAGATTGGCCAGTTTCGGCTGCTCCCCCGGGGTATAGGGAGTCAGGCTGTGAACAAGAGGGCTCCAGTAGTGGCTCATGGCGGCGTGCAAGGTCGGGTGCAGAACAAGCGCTAGATGGTATCATGCGGGGCTGGCGATTGATCCTGGCTGCGTGATCGGCGGCCTGAAACCGAGATAATCGAGTAAGTACACGACATCATGCGACAGGCAGAGATAACCCGAAACACCCTCGAAACGCAGGTTACCGTGCGCTTGAATCTCGATGGCACGGGCCAGAACCGCTTTGCCACCGGCGTGCCCTTCCTGGATCACATGCTCGAGCAGGTGGCTCGGCACGGAATGATCGACCTTGACGTCGAGGCGCAGGGCGACCTGCATATAGATGCGCACCATACCGTCGAGGATGTCGGGATCACGATCGGTCAGGCGCTGGTACAGGCGTTGGGCAGCAAACAGGGGATTCGGCGCTACGGACATGCCTACGTGCCGCTCGACGAGGCCCTCTCCAGGGTCGTCGTCGATCTCTCCGGACGGCCTGGGTTGTCCTTCAACGTCGATTTCAAGCGGGCCATGATTGGCGTGTTTGACGTCGACCTAGTTGGCGAGTTTTTCCAGGGCTTGGTCAATCACGCCTTGATGACTTTGCACATTGACAACCTGCGCGGCGAAAACGCCCACCATCAGGCCGAGACGGTATTCAAGGCATTCGGGCGGGCATTGCGCATGGCGATCGAGACCGATCCGCGGGCGGCCGGGAGCATCCCCTCGACCAAGGGCACGCTTTGATGGCGAACAATTCCGGAACGATTGCCGTCATCGACTACGGCATGGGGAACCTGCGTTCCGTGTGGCAAGCGCTGGTGCATGTCGCGCAGGGCAGGGACGTCGTGGTGACCGCTGATCCGTCTGTGGTGGCGACTGCCGAGCGTGTGGTATTTCCCGGACAGGGAGCCATGCCGGACTGCATGCGTGAGCTGGAAGCGCGCGGATTACGCCAAGCGGTGCTCGACGCGGCTAAGAACAAGCCTTTCCTCGGCATTTGTATCGGTTTGCAGATGCTCTTTGAACATAGCGAAGAAGGCGATGTGCCAGGGCTGGGCATATTCTCCGGGCGTGTCCGCCGCTTCCCGGCGGACCGCATGGTGACGCCGGGGGGCGGCAAGCTGAAAGTTCCACACATGGGCTGGAACGAAGTCAATCAGAGTCAGTCGCACGCGCTGTGGTCCGGGATCGAGAACGGAGCACGCTTCTATTTCGTGCATAGCTATTTCGTCGATCCGTCGGACAGGGAGTGTATATCCGGCACTACCGACTACGGCATCCCCTTTACCAGTGCGGTGGCGCGGGATAATATCTTCGCCATTCAGTGCCATCCGGAGAAGAGCGCCCAAGCAGGGCTTGCCCTGCTTTCCAACTTCGTCAAATGGACGCCCTGAGGCTCAACGACTCTTCCCGATTCCTATTCCTCTTTTCTCAACCACCCTTCGTTTTCCAAAATGCTGATCATTCCCGCGATTGACCTGAAGGACGGGCAGTGCGTTCGTCTCAAGCAGGGACTCATGGATGAAGCCACCGTTTTTTCCAATTCTCCCGGTGAACAGGCCGCACACTGGCTGGAGCAGGGGGCGCGCCGGTTGCACGTCGTCGACCTGAACGGAGCCTTTGCCGGAAAACCCAAGAACGAAAAGGCCATCAAGGACATCGTCGAAGCCGTCGGCGACGAGATACCCGTGCAATTGGGCGGCGGGATCCGGGATCTCGACACGATCGAACGCTGTCTCGACAATGGGGTCAGCTACGTCATCATCGGCACCGCGGCGGTGAAGAATCCCGGCTTCCTCCACGACGCATGCAGTGCCTTTCCCGGCCAGATCATCGTCGGCCTCGACGCCAAGGACGGCAAGGTCGCAGTCGACGGGTGGTCGAAACTGACCAAGCACGACGTGATCGACCTTGCCAAGAAGTGTGAGGATTATGGTGTCGAGGCCATCATCTATACCGATATCGGGCGTGACGGCATGCTGTCCGGCATCAACATCGAAGCCACGGTCAAACTGGCCCAGTCCCTGCGCATTCCGGTGATTGCCAGCGGCGGCCTGTCGAACATGGATGATATCCGCAAGCTTTGCGCGGTGGAGAGCGAAGGGATCGCAGGAACGATCGCCGGCCGCGCCATTTACGACGGGTCGCTCGATTTCGCCCAGGCCCAGGCGGAAGCCGACCGGGCCTCGGAGTCCTGACGCTTTTCTTGCCTCCTTCTGATACGGGAAACCAGCCTTGGGTTTAGCCAAACGCATCATCCCCTGCCTCGACGTCACCGGCGGCCGCGTCGTCAAAGGCGTCAATTTCGTCGGCCTGCGCGATGCCGGCGATCCGGTCGA
>JARKPC010000200.1 GCA_029975435.1 Propionivibrio sp.
TTGCCGGGTGGCTGGCGGGATTGCCCGTCTCGGCCGGCCCCATCCTGTTCATCGTGGCGCTCGAACAGGGTCCGGCCTTTGCCGCATCCGCTGCCTCGGCGTCGCTCTCGGCGGTATCTTCCACGGTGGTGTTCTGCGCCGTCTATTCACACGCCAGCCTGCGTTTCGACTGGAGAGGCACACTGCTGATCACGGGCGGCGTGTGGGTGATGGCCGTCAACCTGCTGGCCCGCTTGCCTGCGTCGACGGCACTGTCTTTTGGGCTGGCGGCATCCGCCTTGCTCGGCGCACCGTACCTGTTCCCCGCGCCGAAAGAGGTAGCGGTTGCCCGGTCGATGTCCATGGCCGAACTGGCCATGCGGGCCATCGCAGGAGCGATGCTGACCCTGGCAGTCTCCTTCAGCGCAGCAACAATCGGCACCGCCTGGAGCGGCCTGCTCACCACCTATCCGGTACTCGGAACCGTCCTGGCGGTCTTCTCGCACCGCAACCACGGCCCCGACTTCGTCACCGTGCTGTTGCGTTCGATGGCCACCGGGATGTATTCCTTTGCCACCTTTTTCCTGATCCTGGCCCTGCTGCTCGCCGACTTCGGAACACCCGCGGCGTTCGCGGCCGCTATCGCTGCCGGACTGCTGGCGCAACTGGCGACGCTGCGGTTCCGCTCCGTCCGGTGAGCCCGTTGCACCGTCCGGCCGGGATCACTCGTCAAGCGTCGTCAGGTCTCCCTCATCCTGGCCCTGTGCTCGAGCCTTCAGCACCCGGCGCATGATCTTGCCCGAGCGCGTCTTGGGCAGCTTCTCCGTGAAGTCGACCCAGTCGGGCTTGGCGATCGGGCTCAGGTGCGTTGCCACATGCTTGCGCAGATCCTCGGCCAGCGCTGGTGAGGATTCAAACCCCATCCTGAGCACCACGAAGACATGGATCGCATGACCCTTCACGTCGTGCGGCAAGCCGATCGCCGCAGCCTCGGCGACGGCCGGATGCGAGACCAGCGCCGATTCGACCTCGGCCGTCCCCAGGCGATGCCCGGACACCTTGATCACATCGTCGGTGCGGCCGATCACCCAGAAATAGCCGTCTGCATCACGGCGCGCCGAATCGCCCGCCAGATATTTGCCGGGGTACTTGCTCCAGTAGGTATTGACGTAACGCTCGTCGTCCTTGTAGAGCGTGCGCAGCATCGCCGGCCACGGGTTCTTGAGCACCAAAAAGCCTTCCTCGCCATCGGGAACCGGATTCCCTGCCTCGTCGAGAATCTCCGCTTCCTGTCCGAAGAACGGCTTGCCGCCGGACCCCGGCTTGAGCGGCATGGACGGCACCGGGCAGATCTGGAACATGCCGGTTTCGGTCTGCCACCAGGTGTCCATGATCGGGCACCGCCCCTTGCCAATGACCCGGTGATACCAGTGCCATGCCTCCGGATTGATCGGCTCCCCCACCGACCCCAGGAGACGCAGGCTGGACATATCGTGGCGGTTCGGCCAGGCCTCGCCGAAACGCATCAGCGAGCGGATCGCCGTCGGCGCGGTATACAGCGTGGTGATGCCGTAATGCTCGATGAGCTGCCACCAGCGATTCGGATAAGGGTAGGTCGGACCGCCCTCGAACATGAAGGTCGTCGCGCCAGTCAGCAGCGGGCCGTAGACAAGGTAGGAATGGCCGGTGATCCAGCCCGGATCGGCGGTACACCACCAGCGGTCCTCGTCGCGGATGTCGAAGGTGTACTTCAACGTCGTGTAGGTACCCACCATGTAGCCGCCATGCGTATGCAGGATCGCCTTCGGTTTCCCGGTCGACCCGGAGGTGTAAAGGATGAACAGCGTGTCTTCCGCATCCATCGGTTCCGTGGCGCACGGCCCCTTGGCGATCGGCAGTGCCGTCAGATCGTGGTACCAATGGTCGCGCAGCGGATCCATGACCACTTCGTGCCCGGTGCGCCTGACGACGATGACGTTCTCCACAGACGGGCTGAAGCGAAGGGCTTCGTCGACGATGTCCTTCAACCGGAAAACGCTGCCGTTGACCCAGGAACCGTCGGCGGTGATGACCAGTTTCGACTCCGAGTCGCCGATGCGGTCCTGCAGCGCATCAGCGGAAAACCCGGCGAAGATCACCGAATGGATCGCCCCGAGCTTGGCACAGGCCAGCATGGCAAACACGACTTCCGGAATGCGTGGCAGGTAGATGGTGACCTTGTCGCCCTTGGCGACACCCATCGCCCGGAGCACGTTGGCCATTTTCGTGACTTCGCGGTTCAGGCTGAAATACGAATAGCTCTCGTGGTCGGTGCCGTTTTCGCCGACCCAGATGAGCGCCAGCTTGTTCTTGTACGGGCCGGAGAGATGCCGGTCGATGCAGTTATGCACGATGTTCGTGCTGGCTCCGGTAAACCACTTGAAGAAAGGCGGATTCGACGCGTCGAGCACCTTCTCCCACGGCGTGAACCACTCCAGTTCGGAAGCCCGGTCAGCCCAGAAACCCAACGGATCGGCCGCCGCCGATGCGCGCAAGGCTTCGTGGTCGGGAACATGTGCCGCCCCTGCTGCCGCAGGATCGGGGTAGAAAACCTCGCCGGACAATTCGCTCATGACGCCTCCGTTTGAAGTTGTGATTCTGGGGGATGGAGTGCACCTAGACTGAGCGGCAGAGCGTTTGTTCCCCATGCCGTTGGCAAGCACAGCCCGACGATGGGGTTCGCGGGTCATGCTATGGAGCGGCTTATATCGTCTCCCACATCTTCTGCAGCCGTTTAACCGACACCGGCGCCGGTGTGCGCAGTTCCTGGGCGAACAGCTGCACGCGCAATTCCTCCAGCAGCCAGCGGAATTGTTCGATCTGCGGATTACTGGCGCCCTGCTTGGCCAGCAGGATGGCGCGGCGTTCATAGTTGGTCCACAGCGGGGCGTATTCGGCCATCAGCTGCGCATCGCGCGATGGATTGGCTTTGAGCTTGTCAAGGCGCATGACGATGGCCTTGAGATAGCGCGGGAAGTGCTGCAGACGCTCGAACGGCGTGTCGGCGATGAAGCGCTTGCCAACCAGGCGGCCGAGCTGCCTTTCGATATCCTGCACAGTGGCGGCATGCGCCTTGAATGCGGGCAGCTTCTTTTGCACCGCTTGCCACTCGGTCAGCACAAGCCCCACTAGGCGACAGATTTCCTGCGACAGCAGCCCGAGGCGGGGCTTGGCCTCGGCGCAGCGCTGCCGGAAAGCCGCCGCGTCGGTCGGCCACGGCTCGACGAGGCAGGCGCGGGCGAAAGTGAGGTCGAGCAACTGTCTGCGCAAGTCCTCCTGCGAGCCGAGCGTCATGTATTGCATGGCCATCTGCGTCAACCCCGGCAGGTTCTTCTCGAAGTACTTCAGCTGTTCCTTGAACTGCAGCCTGAAAAGACGCAGCAGGCCGGAAGCATGGACTTCCTGAGCCTCCTCGAGCGTGTCGAACACGCACAGCGACACCGAATCGCCGTCGTCGTGCAGGCCAGGGTAGCCGATCACCCTTTGCCCGCCCACATCCACTTCCATCAACTCGGGCAACTCGCCGAAAGACCAGTCGGTCATGCCGGCGTATTCGGCCGGAGTCTCGTGAGCCTCGGAGAATTCCTGCCTGGCCTGCCCCCCCCATTCACCACGCAGTTCGGCCAGATTACGGCTCATGCCGAGTTGCCGGCCATGCTCGTCGATCAGCCTGAAGTTGAAGGAGAAATGCGCCGAAAGGGTATCCGGGCGGAAGGCGTCGGGGGTAATTTCCCAGCCCCGCGCGTTGAGCCCGCGCGTTTGCAGGATGTAGTGGATCAGCGCCGGAACGAGCCCTTTGTCCGATGGCGGCACGGCCGCGACGAACTCGGCGGCGAACTCGGGCACGGGCACCAGTTTCGAGCGGATCTTCTGCGGCAGCGTCTTGACGAGCTGCACAACCTTTTCCTTGAGCAACCCCGGCACCAGCCACTCGCAGCGCGCGGCCGGAATCTGGTTCAACTGCGCCAGCGGCACGGTAACCGTCACGCCATCCTTGGGTGACCCCGGCTCGAAGTGGTAGGCGAGCTCAAAGTCGACTCCGCCCAGCCTGATCCGGGGCGGGAAGGCGTCGGTCGTCACGCCGGCCGCCTCGTGGCGCATCAGGTCTTCGCGCTTGAGGTAGAGCAGTTTCGGGGTTTCCCTCTCGCCGTCCTTGCGCCACTTGTCGAAATCGGCGCCGTTGGTAATGTTCTCGGGAATCAGCCGGTCATAAAAGGCAACGATCAGTTCGTCGTCGACCAGCACGTCCGGTCGCCGCGACTTGTGCTCCAGCGTCTCGATGTCGAGCATCAGTTGGTGGTTGTGCGTGTAGAACGGCCAGCGCCTGGCGTATTCTTCGGCGATCTCGCCGGCCACCAGGCCTTCGCGGATGAATAATTCGCGCGCCTCTGCCGGATTCATCGGCCCGTAGTTCACCCGCTTTTTCGGATTGACGACGATGCCGTAGAGGGTCGAGCGCTCGAAAGCCACGGCCTGCATGGCCTTTTTTTCCCAATGCGGATCGAAATGGCTGCGCTTGATCAGGTGAGCGCCCACTTTCTCCAGCCACTCCGGCTCGATGCGTGCGACGCAACGGGCGAAGAGCTTGGAGGTCTCGGTAATTTCGGCGGCGGCAATCCACTTGCCGGCCTTCTTGTTGAGCGCCGACCCCGGATGGATTAAAAACTTGATGCCGCGCGCACCGAGGTAATGCCCGGAATCCTCGGACTTGCAACCGATATTGCCGAGCAGGCCGGAAAGCAGTGCTCGGTGGATGGCGTCGTAGTTGGCGGGGATTTCGTTCTCGCGCCAGCCATGCTCGGCGGCCAGTCCGTGCAACTGACTGTGGATGTCGTGCCATTCGCGCATGCGCAACGCCGAAAGGAAGTTGGCATGGCACGACTGGACCAGTTTCCGCTGCGATTTCTTGTGTTCAAGTTCGCCCTCGTACCACCGCCAGAGCTTGAGCCAGGAAAGAAACTCCGACTTCTCGTCGGCGAATTTCTTGTGCGCGGCGTCCGCCGTTCCCTGTTTTTCCTGCGGGCGTTCGCGCGGATCCTGCACGGTCAGCGCAGCGGCAATGACCAGCATTTCCTTGAGGCAGCCCTCGTCGCGGGCGGCGACGATCATGCGTGCAACGCGCGGGTCTAGCGGCATTTTGGCCAGCTCGTTTCCGACCGGGGTGAGTGCCCGCTCCTCCGTGACAGCGCCCAGTTCCAGCAGCAACTGATAGCCATCGCTGATCGCTTTGGGTGGCGGCGCCTCGATGAACGGAAAGTTCTCCACGTCGCCCAGGCGCAACGCCTTCATGCGCAAGATGACGCCGGCCAGCGACGAGCGCAGGATTTCCGGATCGGAATAGGCGGGCCGTTTGGCGAAATCCTCTTCGTCGTAGAGGCGGACACAGACACCGGCCGACACCCGCCCGCAGCGTCCAGCGCGCTGGTTGGCCGAGGCCTGCGCGATCTTCTCGACCTGCAACTGCTCGACCTTGTTGCGATAGGAATAACGCTTGACCCGCGCCAGCCCGGAATCGACGACGTAGCGGATGCCCGGCACGGTCAGCGAAGTCTCGGCGACGTTGGTTGCCAGGACGATGCGCCGACCCTGATGCGGCTTGAAGATGCGCGACTGCTCCTCGGCCGAGAGGCGGGCAAACAAGGGCAGGATTTCAGTCTGCGCGCCACCACGGGTAAAGGAGTGCTTGCGCAGCGCCTCCGCCGCGTCTCGAATCTCCCGTTCACCGGGCAGGAACACCAGAATGTCGCCCGGACCGATGCGGTTGAGTTCGTCGCAGGCATCGACGATGGCGTCGTAGAGGTCGCGCTCGTCGTCGTCCTCAGCCTCTTCCGTCTGCACGGGGCGGTAGCGGATGTCGACCGGATACAAGCGGCCCGAGACCTCGATCACCGGAGCTTTGTTGAAGTGCCCCGAAAACCGTTCGGCGTCGATCGTCGCCGAGGTGATGATCACCTTCAGATCCGGGCGTCTCGGCAGCAGCTGCTTGAGATAGCCGAGCAGGAAGTCGATGTTCAGACTGCGCTCATGCGCCTCGTCGATGATCAGCGTGTCGTATTGCGCCAACCACGGGTCACCCTGCGTCTCGGCGAGCAGGATGCCGTCGGTCATCAGCTTGATGTAAGACTGCGGCGAGGTGCGGTCGGTGAAGCGAATCTTGTAGCCGACGACCTTACCCAGTTCGCTTTCCAGCTCCTGCGCGATGCGCGCGGCCGTCGAGCGGGCGGCAATGCGGCGCGGCTGCGTGTGACCGATCAGCCCAGTCGTGCCGCGCCCGAGTTCGAGGCAGATTTTCGGCAACTGCGTCGTCTTGCCCGACCCGGTTTCGCCGCAGACGATGACCACCTGATGCTTGTCAATCAACTCGGCGATCTCTGCGCGGCGCTCGTTGACCGGCAATTCGGGCGGGAATTTCGGGCCCGGCAGATTCTCGCGGCGTGCGGCAACGGCGGCGCGTGATTTTTCGATCAGCTTCTCGAACTCGGTCTGCAGCGCGTCGCGCTTAGCGCCGAAAAGGTGGCGCAGATCACGCGCCATCGAGCGCAATCGGCGCTGGTCTGCGGCAAGGCAATCGTCGAATTCGGTTCGGGAATGTTGGCGTTTCACGGACAAGCGGCGACGAAGATCGCCGGACGGAAGGATGAAGCGCGGATTCTAACAAACCCATCCAGCCGACTTCGGTGAAACAGAATACGGAATGGGTTGACCGCAACGGAACGAAGGGTTTCTTTCTACGTGATGTTGCTGCCGGGGCAATGACACCCATCCCGCAACGAGGTTCAGGAGTCGATCTCCGGAACCCGGGAGGCAGCGACAACCCGGTCCGTCCGTCGCGTTTGGCCGCGTAAAGCGCTACGTCAGCCGACTTGATCAATGCCTCGCGCGTGCCGCCAACGCATGGAAAGGCGGTATCCGAGGCCACGCTGGAGGTCGCAACGGTTAAAATAGAAAAATTGCGCAATCGAGGACCGTATCGTGAGCAACGCCCCCAAGAACAGCAAAGAGACTGCGGCCAACGCCGCCGCGCCAGCGACCAATTTCATCCGCAACATCATCGATGCCGACCTTGCCATGGGCAAGCATGCCCAGCGCCGCTGGTCGGGCAAACCCGGACTGGCCGCGCAGCAGCTGACCGGCAACCTCGATCCGGCCAAGATCCGCACGCGCTTCCCGCCGGAGCCGAACGGCTACCTGCACTTTGGACATGCCAAGTCGATCTGCCTGAACTTCGGCCTGGCGCGCGACTACGGCGGCCGCTGCCACCTTCGCTTCGATGACACCAACCCCGAGAAGGAAGAGAAGGAATACGTCGATTCGATCATCGATGCCGTGCATTGGCTGGGGTTCTCCTGGGGCGACGCGAGTGAGGACAACCTCTACTACGCGTCCGACTACTTCGACTGGATGGTCGCCTGCGCCGAATACCTGATCGAATCCGGGCACGCCTATGTCGATAGCCAGAGCGCCGACGAAATGCGCGCCAATCGCGGCACGCTCACCGAGCCCGGCAAGGACTCGCCCTACCGCAAACGCAGTCCGGACGAAAACATGTTGCTTTTCCGCCGCATGCAGGCCGGCGAATTCCCCGACGGGGCCCACATCCTGCGCGCCAAGATCGACATGGCCTCGCCGAACATCAACCTGCGCGATCCGGCGATCTACCGCATCCGCCATGCCACGCACCACAACACTGGCGACAAGTGGTGCGTCTACCCGATGTACACCTTCGCCCATCCGATCGAGGACGCGCTGGAGAACATCACGCACTCGATCTGCACGCTGGAGTTCGAGGATCAGCGCCCGTTCTACGACTGGCTGCTCGACCATCTCGCCGAAGGCGGCCTGCTGCAGCGCCCGGTGCCGCAGCAGATCGAGTTTTCGCGCCTCAACCTGACCTACGTAGCCCTGAGCAAACGGACACTGATCCAGCTGGTCGAGGAAAAGCACGTCAGCGGCTGGGACGATCCGCGCATGCCGACGCTGGTCGGAG
>JARKPC010000202.1 GCA_029975435.1 Propionivibrio sp.
TAGGGGTTCTGTCGGACCTTCCTCTACAGCTCGTTTTCCGCGCGGAGAGCCCCACTCCGCCTCGATTTTTATTCTATATAAATTCGTTGGATAGATAGGTTTATATTCCACATCCTTTGTCAATTACTGCTAACAGGTAGCTTGGGGCGTCAGTCGTCGGTCCAGGAGAAAAATTCCTCAGTAGGTATTGCTACATATTAAGAATAAAATCTAGGATTGCTTATCTATTCATTTAATCGTAAAGAATGCATGCTTTTCGCCCTCGCCGAGAGCAAAGTACACTCAAGAAGCCAGCTCCGTGACGTGTCGCCATAAAAGAGCGCTCATTGCCATCTCATGCCCGGCCCAAACATCTCCAGCCCATCTCCTCGACCTCCAGCCCGCAACAATGCTCGCAAATGACGACATTGGACCGTGGAACGAACCCGCTGCGCGGCAGGACGCCTGCGGTTGAGGTAGAGATCAAGCGACGGCCCTTGCGCCTACGTTGAGCGTGGCTCGGCTGGCAACGTCACCTCCGGCGTCAAGAACCCCTATCTGCCGGTGTCGGACTGAGGCTGGCAGATCGACCCGACCCGCCTGAAGATCGCGCTGGTCGAGCTTTACGATCGCTATCGCAAGCCGCTGTTCATCGTGGAAAACGGCCTCGGCGCCCGCGACAGGCTGGTGGATGGCACCGTCGAGGACGACGATCGCATCGCCTATCTCCGCGACCACATCCGCGCCATCGGCGACGCGCTGGACGAGGGCGTCGACGTCATGGGCTACACCGCCTGGGACCGCATCGACAGTGTCTGCTGTCCACCAGCCAGATGAGCAAGCGCTACGGCTTCGTCTACGTCGATTGCGACGATGAGGGAAAGGGACGATGGACCGCTTCCGCAAGAAGTCGTTCGGTTGGTATCGCAACGTGATCGCCGGCAACGGCGCGGGACTGTAGGGAGAAGATAGAGCAGACCCCGGAAATTTGGACAGGGTGTTAAGCGATCGCCTATTGCGAGCAAGGGTGTTACGCAATGGGTGAAGTGAGGAGGAAGCGCTACAGCGCGGATTTCAAGGCGAAGGTTGCGTTGGAGGCGATCGCCGCTGCCGGTGAAGACTATTCCACGCAACGGCTTAGCCAGCGCTATCGCTTCACCGATCCGAATATGGACCTCTTCTTCCTCGGCGCTCTGGGCTGGGCGCCAGCGGGGGGCATTTCGGCCGGAGAGGCCTTTCAGGTTTCCACGATGAACGAGGATGGCGATGCTGGTTCCTGGGCCAGTGCCTTCGAGGCCCAGGGTGAGACCCTTATCGCGCAAGCCGACCAATGGGTTGCGCGTGGCGAGACTCGCGCCGCCGGCGAAACCCGTCTTCGCGCCTTCACATGCTTCCGTCTTGCCTGGCAGTTCGTCGCTCCGGGCAACCGGTTCCTGGCCCTGTTCCGCCGCAGCCAGTACCTTTTCGATGTGGCGATGGAAGAACTGGACCTGCCGTCAGAGCGTTTTGCCGTCCCTTATGGCGGCTCAACCCTGCCGGGACATTTCTCCGGCGCCAGCGATCCCTCGGCACCCACGATCCCGGTGATCGGCGGCGCGGACACCTGCCATGAGGATCGCTTCCTCTCGCAAGGTCGCTATTATATCGAGAGGGGCACAATGTGGCTCTGGCAGATCTGCCGGGACAGGGCGTCACGCCAGCCGGCGGGCTTTTCTGGGAGCCGGAAACCGAAAAACCCATGGGTGCCTTGCTCGATTTTCTCATTGCAAGTTACGGCGTCGACATTTCGCGGCTGGCCTTGCTCGGCACGAGTCTCGGCGGCTATTTCGCTGCCCGCTCCGCCGCTGAGGAGCCGCGATTGGCTGCGGTGATCGCTACCCCGGTCCTTTCAAATCCTTCCGAGCTTTTCATGGCGGCTGTTGGCTCCCATTCCAACCCTTCTCAGGCGGCTCCAAGGAACATGGATGTGTTGATGTGGAAGGGCGGGACTGACGATCTTCCGTCTCTGGCCCGCAAATGGGAAGGCACATTTGCCGATCCCGCAAAGGTGCAGATGCCGCTTCTTTCGGTGCTGGGTACGCAGGAAGGCGGGGTCTGGCAGAAGCAGACCCGGAGTTGGAGCGAAGGGATATCGTCGCCCAGCAGCCAATTGTTGGTCCTCGGACCGGAAGCCGGAGCCGATGCGCATTGCCAGGGAAACAATCCACTGCGTCTGGTGCAGGAGGTTCACGCCTGGTTGAACCCCGCCTTTTCGACGCCGTGATGCGACTGCACGAAGCGCGCTTTCTGATCGCATCCATGCACGGCTGGGACGCACTGACCCCGCTCGATGAATCGCTGCGCGCCTTGGACGACCTGGTGCGGGCCGGCAGGGTCCGCTACATCGGCGTTTCCAACTTCCTTGCCTGGCAGGTGATGAAGCCGCTCGGCCTCAGCGACCGCAACGGCTGGACCCGCTTCATCGCTGCTCAGTACCAGTACTCGCTGGTCGAGTGCGGCATCGAAGCCGACCGGTGGTGAACTCGGTCGTCATCGGCGCCCGCACCGTCGAGCAGCTCGGCGCCAACCTCGCCGCTGCCGACCTCAGGCTGTCGGCCGAGGAGATCGCCAGGCTCACCTCCGCCTCGGCCATGCGCCAGCCCTACCCGGCCCGCGCCGTCAACCTCGCGACCCGCTGACCGGCGCCACGCGGCTGACCTCGGGGGCGCCGGCCACGGCCGGCGGTCCCGGGTCCGGCTTGGCATGGTTGGTGC
>JARKPC010000204.1 GCA_029975435.1 Propionivibrio sp.
TCCGATGCGCATTACCGGCACGTCTGCGAAGGCTACGGCGACCCAGCCCGGCTGGCGAAGTACGACACCTACTTCGTCGACTCGATCACCGTGCTCTCGCGCCTATGCCTGACCTGGGCCAAGGCGCAGCCGCAGGCGTTCTCCGACCGTACCGGCAAGCCCGACACCCGGGGCGCCTACGGGCTGCTCGGCACCGAGATGATCGCCGCACTGACCCATCTGCAGCACGCGCGGGACAAGAACGTCATCTTCGTCGCCATCCTCGACGAGCGCCTGGACGATTTCAACCGCAGGGTCTTCGTGCCGCAGATCGAGGGCTCGAAGACCGCGCTGGAACTGCCCGGCATCGTCGATGAGGTCGTGACGCTGGCCGAACTCAAGACCGACGAGGGAGAGCTTTACCGCGCCTTCGTCTGCCAGACGCTCAATCCCTGGGGCTATCCCGCCAAAGACCGCTCCGGCCGACTCGACCTCGTCGAGGAGCCGAACCTTTTGAAGCTCATTCGCAAATGCGCTGGCGACAACGCCGCCATCCATCACTGAAAGGACATGCAATGAACACCTGGACCGATTTCAACGACGCCGAACAACAGCAGGGCTTCGATCTCATCCCGAAGGGCACCACCGTCAAAGTGCGCATGACCATCAAGCCGGGCGGCCATGACGACCCCGCCCAAGGATGGACCGGGGGCTATGCCACCGAGAGCTTCGACACCGGCAGCGTCTACCTTGCCTGCGAGTTCGTCGTGCTAGAGGGAGCCTACGCCCGCCGCAAGATGTGGTCGAACATTGGCCTGCACTCCTCCAAAGGCCCGACCTGGGGCCAGATGGGGCGCAGCATGATCCGGGGCATCCTCAATTCCGCCCGTAACGTCCACCCCCAGGACAACACGACTTACGCGACATCTCGCCGTCGCATCGAAGGTTTCCATGAACTTGACGGCATCGAGTTCCTGGCCCGCGTCGACGTCGAGAAGGATGCCAAGGGCGAGAACCGTAACGTGGTGAAACTTGCCGTCGAGCCCGACCACAAGGACTACGCGTCCCTGATGGGTGTGGCCTCCAAGGCGCCGGCTGCCGGCGGCAGTACTGGAGCACCCGCACCGACGGCACCACAACAGGCGGCCACGCAGCGTCCGGCCGTCCCCGGCAAGCCCGCCTGGGCGCAGTAAGGAGCGCGGGCATGAAAGGGAAACGCTGCGGCAATTGCCGCCATCTCGACCGGGCAAGCGCCAGCGACATCGGTGGGCTGCGCATCGCCCGCTGCCGCCATCCGAAGGGTGTGCGTATCGGCACGACCGCCATCCGCAACGACTACGTCGAGCTCGATGCCTGCTGTGCAGGGCACGCCGTTCGTCCCCGGCAGGGCGCGCAGCCGGGAGGCTGCCATGCATGAGCGGCAAATGCTGGGTCTGCAAACGGCAGGCGCGGGGGTTCGGCCATTCGGACGGCCGCTTCAAGATCGCCGACCCCCGGCGCTATCCCCTCGACTGGGTGTTCTGCAGCCGTCGCTGCCAGGACATCTTTCACACGCTCTACGGGCGGCGACTGGCGACCGAGGAACGCGGGGAGACGCTCATGGTTGATGCGAGCGAGATCGAAATCGCGGCGATGCGCGATTGCCTGAAGGC
>JARKPC010000220.1 GCA_029975435.1 Propionivibrio sp.
GACCAAGGGCCTCAAGGTCATGGCCAACGACCGGCTGCGCTACTGCCACCACGCGGCCCGGGCGATCATCGAGAACGACAAGGTGCGTCTCTCCGATGAGGACCTGGAGGCGCTGCTCGCGGACAACGCGAAGGCCGGAACCTTCGTCCGGGACAACTTCAAGGGCATCTTCTTCGCCAAGGGCGTCCACGGCCTGATCGACACGATCCGGGCCAACGTCGACAAGCTCTCGGGCTTCAAGAAAGACATCGCCCTGTTCGCCCTGGGCAAGACATGCATGTCCGGCAAGGGCGGCTTCGGGCATTTCTCGTCGTCGACCCGCTACGGCAAGCGCGAGGACACCCCGGAGGAATTCAAGGAGCGGCTGCGCAAGAACGTGGCCCGCATCAACGCCCTCGTTTTCGACAACGGCAAGGAGTGCAAGGCATCCCGCAAGGACATCAACGACTTCCTGCCGGAGGCCAAGGCCGACCTGGCCTATTTCGATCCGCCTTACGCCACGGAGTTTTCGACTACCAACTACGAGAAATCCTACCACTTCGTGGAAGGACTGATGACCTATTGGGAGGGGCTGACCCTCGTCGAAGACTCCAAGACCAAACACTACGAGACCGACCACAAGACCGTGACCCGCGCCAACGCCGCGGAGTTCTTCGAGTCCTTCCTCGGCAATGCCAAGCACTTCCCGCACTGGCTCATTTCCTACCGGGACCATGCCTATCCGAACGAATCGGAAATGCGACGGATCATCGCCTCCCTGGGACGGGATTCGTCGATGCGCTCCCACGATCACCATTACGCCATCACATCCCGGCACGGCGAGGCGTCCCACGCCAAGGAACGTCTGTTCATCTGCCGCAGAGCCGAGGGCGCGGAGCGGTCCGCCAAGGCGTCCACAGAGGACAGCCTGCGGGCAGAAGCCGTCTGGGAGGAAACCGAGAACGAGGTCCGCTACCGCGTCCGGAACCCGGACGAGTTCGAACCCGACAGCTTCCGCCGCAAGCCCCTGGAGGGCGTCGACGGCGTGGCGATCATCATCGGACGCTTGAAGAAGGAGTTCGTGCCCGAAGGCGGCAATCCGCGCTCCATGGTGCTGCAGGCCTACCGGTTCGTCCGCAAGACGGAGAAGAACCCGGACGGCTGGACCATGGAAAAAGCCAAGGAGTGGATCGACAAGCACGAAGCCGGACGGGCCGTGGATGCCGCCCTGCGCGTGGAGGAGAACCTGATCGCTCTGGCGGATGCGCCGCTGGGCGAATCGCTGGACCTCTTGAGCTGCCAGGCCGGGAAAGCGGAATCGGTCCGCGTCACCGGTTTCATGGGCAGCAAGTACCTGATGCTCGGCTGGATCGAAAGCCATGTCCCCAAGGACGCGGAGAGCATCCTCGATGCTTTTTCAGGCGGGGCCAACGTCGCCTATCACTTCAAACGCAAAGGGCTGAAAGTCA
Organism: Propionivibrio sp.; assembly: GCA_029975435.1. Lineage (GTDB taxonomy): Bacteria > Pseudomonadota > Gammaproteobacteria > Burkholderiales > Rhodocyclaceae > Propionivibrio. Next base: position 1,449 of record JARKPC010000220.1, read on the forward strand.
TCGCCAACGATCTCCTGCGGTATCCCCACCATCTGGCGCGGGCCGTGGTGGAGAACTCCAGCGAGACTCTGAGCGACGAGGACGTGGACCGAATCCTCGCCCCCAATGCGGACGCGGGCACCTTTATCGTCGATCACTTCTACGGCTACTACTACACCAAGCCGGTGCTCCGGTGGCTCGACCAAGTCTGGGCGAACATCCAGAAGCTTCACGGCTACAAGAAAGATCTGGCGCTGGCCGCGCTCGGCACCACCGTCAAGGCGAAGAGCGCCTTCGGTCAGTTCTCGCGGTCCAAGATGCACCGCAAGGCAGACCTCGACACGGATGCCAGCCTGGAGCAATCCCAGCTCTCCAATCCGCCGCTGTCCAAGTTCATCGAGTCGTTCCGGCGCTCGGTGAGCCAGCTCAACCGGCTGGTCTTCGACAACGGCAAAGAGTGCAAGGCCTTCAACCTGGATGCGGCCGAAGCGGTCCGGCGGTTCGGCGCGGACGTTCTGTATCTGGACCCGCCCTACGTCACCGAGTTCGGCAGCAACGATTACGAGGACTCCCTGCATTTCATCGAGGGTCTCATGACCCGCTGGGCGGACAAGGAACTCCAGGACAATCCCCGCCGCAACTATCCGTCCCGGACGCGTTACACCAAGGAATCGATCCGTTCCCTGATGGAGACGATGGCAGCCGACGCCCGGGGCAAATACGGCACGGTGCTCCTCTCGTACCGCGACCGGGCTTTCCCGCGGGAAGAGGAAATCAAGGAGATATTCGCCGAGCACTACGGTCTCGTCCGGGTCCGCGGCATGGAGGTGGACTACAACATCGCCAAGGACATCGGCCGGGAAGGCAAGCACGCGCGGGAGCTGCTCTTCGTCGCTTCCAAATCACGCGGTGCGGCGCGCTCCAAAGCGGAAACGCGGGCTCCGGCGGCATGTCACACCTCGTTCCCTGTAGAGCTGTCGCTCGATACGTTCACCGGGCTCCAGACCGAAGCGGCGGCATTGGACCAGGCCGCGGGCGATCCGCAGTTCACCTTCATCCTCTGCCGAGCCGGTACGAACAAGAACGGCGACCACTTCACCCCAGACGAACTGGCCGCCCGCTACATGACGGCGATCAACAAGAAAATCGACCTGAAGCATTCCCAGGATTTCACCGACATCGTCGGCGGCATCGTGGGGGCGGATTACGTCGAGGACGAAAACGGCGGCCGGATCGAGTGCGCGGGCGAACTCTATGTCTCCGACAGCCCGCATGCGCAGTTGGCCTACAAGCTCATCCGCAAAGGGATCATCTCTCAGGTCTCCATGGAATGCGACTACGAGGAAGGCGAGTGCTCGATCTGCGGCAAACGCGTCGTTGCGAAGAGCGATTACTGCATCCACCTGCGCAAGAACAAGGGCGGCGAGCTCCAGGGGCAACCCGTCTACGAAATCCTCCACGGCGTCACTTTCACCGGTCTCGGGCTTCTCGACCGCACCGGCGCGGACGAGATCGTCCTCATTCTGAAAGTCGCCGCGGCGGACAACGAGGGTTCGACAACCCACTCTGAACGAGGTCCGACAATGGACGAGAAACAAAAGGATACCGAGGAACGGGCGGCGGAAGCCGCCAAGAAGAAGGATGACGGCGGCGGGACCGCGCCCGATGACAAGACCCGGCTCAAGGAGTTGGAGCGGGAGAACAAGGAACTCAAACAGCAGATTCTC
>JARKPC010000221.1 GCA_029975435.1 Propionivibrio sp.
CTGGTCGATCAGAGTCGACACCTGCTCTACGAGTTCGCCGCCCTCGGCGCTGACTGACTCCGCGATGGCCCGGAACGGAGTCAGGTCCGCGCCAGAGCGACGCGCTGCTGCGCCACCGCTCCGGGCTCGATCTCGACTGCCCGGCACGACCTAATCCTCGTCCTCGTCGAAGTCGAACTCCTGCTGTGACGAGCGCGGCGTCGAGGCGTACTTGCGCGCCTGCTCGTTCACATCACCCCAGGCGCTCACCAAGCCGTTGAAGAGGATGGCGTCCTTCGTGTCCTTTTTCTTCTCGGCCTCGTGGAACAGCAGGAAGCCCAGTTCCTTCACTGCGTCAAGGTTCACGCGGGTCTGCACCGACGGCAGCAACTCGGCCACCTTGTCGGCCCCGTCCTTGGCCATCACGGCGGCCAAGCGGACTGTCGCCTCCCAGACGCTGACTCGCTCATCGGCTGCTGCATCCCAGGCTTCTTCGAGCTGAGACGGCGACAGCAGGCGGGCCTTGCCGCCCTTCGCCTCGAAGATGCCGCCGCGTTCGAGTGCGCCAATCGATGTGTCGGAAGATCGCGCAAGCTGGTCCGCGATCCCTGAGTTCTCCTGCGTCCAGCCATACTGGCGATACCACTTGACTGCGAATCGTGTGTCCGGATCGAAGTCGGACTCCTGCTCACCAATCACCTCATCAAGCGTGGAGTTGATGAGCAACAGCGCGTCTTTGACGCTCATGTCCGACCCATCTGCCTCGCGCACTCGTGAATAGCGAGAGAACACCGAGATGCCGGGACCAATCGCCGCTTGGGCAAGGTCCACTGGCGCAATCGATCCCTGAATGAGCTGGCGCAGCGCTTCTGGCAGTTCTACCTTCAGCGCCGATACGAATGCGCGGCGGGTCGTTGCTGGGGCATCCTCGGGGCGTGGGCGACAGGCGAGCACGATTGAGGACGCAAGGGCATTCGTTCCGACGCTAATCATTCGGCCTCCGCGCTCACTGCGCATGGGCCAAGTCGCGGTGATCTCCCACCCGGCATCTATCAGGCCGTTCAGCAGGGTGTGCCACCCAGTCGATGATGTGCCTGCATCGCGCGTGTCCTGCTGCTTATACGCGTAGTAGACCGTAAGTGGAACATCGAGGTTAGCCCCTTCGCGGATGTGCGCGAATACCGAATTGAATCCGGCGACGAAGAACTTCTCTGCCCCCTTCTTCCCGTTGTGGCGATGGGGGTTTGCGACAAGTTCCTCGGCCTTCGGAGTGAGGAGGGTCCCGACGGTCTTTGAATGAGTCTGGCGCAAAGAGCGCCGAAGCCACACGTAGAAATAGTCGGAGAGGTCTGAGTACCCGATGTTGTCGTAGTACGGCGGGTCAGTTGAGATCGCAAGCCCGTGATAGCTGCGAGAGGCCGCATCGGACTGCGTGACGAACCCAGTAGGCGTAGCCGGAAGATGATCGATAGCTCGAACGATCCAGTCGATTTGTCCGACGAAGTTGCCAGACGACCCCGAGAACGGGTTCACCTCGACGTAGTCCCACACCATTGGGATCGCCTGCCGCGCGAAGACACCACGCGTTCCTTCACGTGCGGTGTTCCAGCCTGTCAGTGATGAGTTGTAGTCGGTCATCCTGCTGACAGCCAAACCGAGATAAGTAGCAACGGCATCGGCGTAGGCTTCGGCACCACTGCCGCCGTCTTCGAGGCGCGCTCCGGGCTCCATGCCTGCCGCAAGTGCGTCGGTGAGTGCACGCTCCCGGGCCTCCACGACCAAGCCACTCAGTGTCGTGAGCGCCACCAGTTGCCGATTCGTGAACAGGTCAGAAAACTTCGTCAGGCCATATGCCGGCGGCGAGAACCACCGTGGATTCGTCGGTACGTCTGCGTCAATACCTGAATCAGGGCGAGGTGCATCAGCCGCCCGGATATGCCCATCGTTCGGAGAAACATACACACGGCCCCTTGAT
>JARKPC010000243.1 GCA_029975435.1 Propionivibrio sp.
AGTGCAGCGTGGTCGCCAGGCTCTTCCGGCTTTCCCGAAGGCTGGCTTCCGTCGCGAGGCGCCGCCGGATCTCCTCACGTTGACGCCGGTTGGCGACGGCCAGCGACGCCGTCTTGGTTCTCACTTGCCGGCGCAGCGTGCGGATCCACAGCCAGGCGACCAGTCCCGAACACAGGATGGCGCCTAGCGCTGCCGCGGCCATGTGGAGATTCCTTTCCAGGCGCTCGCTCCGGGTTGGAACGATCCATTTTTCGCGCAAGCGTTCACGGGTGCCGTCGGCGATCACCAGCGACAGCCCCTCGTTGAGCACGGCGAGCAATTCGTGATCGCCCTTGCGCACGGCAAAACAGAAGTCGTGATAGCGCGCCAGCGGCGGGCCGACGAGCTCAAGGTTGGACAGGCCCAGCGTGTTGATCAGGTTTTCGGCGGCCAGCGTCTGCATGACCATCGCGTCGTGCTTTCCGGCAGCCAGCTGGCGTAGCGCTTCTTCGAGGGTATCCGTGGTGGCGATCCGGTCGCTCAGGCGGAAACGATGAACGTATTCCTCGGAACTGTCGCCCTTCATCACCACGATAGTCTTGTCGCGCAGATCTTCGGCGCTGCGGATGCGGGAATCGCCCTTGCGCACGACGACGCTGCCGTGCAAGGTCAGATACGGGGCGGTGAAGTCGAACTGTGCCTGTCGCTCCTCGGTACGTGCCACCAGCGGCAGAACCTGAATGCGCCCCTCGGCCAGATCCTGCTTGATCCGATGCCAGGGACCGACCGCGAAGGTGACCTCACGTCCCATGGCGCGCAGCGCTGCGCGCAACATCTCGACCCCGAAGCCATCGGCCTGGCCATCTCCGGTGACCACGGCGTAGGGCGGATAGTCGAGTTCGCTGGCCGAGCGGATCGGCTCGGCGGCGCCGGCGGCCGCGCCGCCCAGGGCGAGAACGAGGGGGATTGCCCGGAAAAGGAGTTGCAACGCGTGCAGCAGCCTGGACAGGACGAGACGTGACCTACGGTAGATCATCGGGAACCTCTGATCGCGGTGATGCCGTGCGGGAATATTTCGGTCGAGGACGCAACTCCGGCTGCGTCGAGCAAGCCATTCTAGCAGCATGGGTATGGGCTATCGAGTGGGTGTTGGTCGCTGTGTTGTCAGCGGTCAGCGCGAGCCGGCCAATCAGGAGGTTGTCAGCGGTCTCGAACGAGAAGCTATGGGCGCCGCAAGGCTGCTAGAATCGGAGCTTTTACCGCCGAAGCCCTGACCGCCATGCATCCGGATTACCTCGAGAAAATCCTCAACGCGCAGGTTTACGATGTTGCCGTGGAGACCCCCCTTGATTTGGCTCCGGGCCTGTCGGCGAGGACCGGCAACACCGTCCTCGTCAAGCGCGAGGATATGCAGCCGGTGTTCTCGTTCAAGCTGCGTGGCGCCTATAACAAGATTGCCGGGCTGTCGCCGGAACGTCTCAAGCGCGGCGTGATCTGCGCTTCGGCCGGCAACCATGCGCAAGGCGTGGCGCTGGCGGCGGCGAAGATCGGCTGCCGGGCGGTGATCGTGATGCCGACGACGACGCCGGCGATCAAGATCGACGCGGTGAAGAGCCGCGGCGGCGAGGTGGTGCTGGCCGGCGAGTCTTTCGACGAAGCCTACGTGCACGCGCTGGAACTGGAAAAGGCCGAGAAGCTGACCTTCGTGCATCCCTTCGACCATCCGGACGTGATCGCCGGGCAGGGCACCATCGGCATGGAGATCCTGCGCCAGCATCCGAAGCCGATCCACGCCGTGTTCTGCTGCGTCGGCGGCGGCGGGCTGATCTCCGGCGTCGCGGCGTACATCAAGCGCCTGCGGCCGGAGACGAAGATCATCGGCGTCGAGGCCGTCGATTCCGACGCCATGGCGCAGTCGCTCGCGGCGGGCAAACGCGTGCGCCTGAAGCAGGTCGGTTTGTTTGCCGATGGCGCGGCGGTGAAATACGTCGGCGAGGAGACCTTCCGCCTGTGCCAGGAGTATGTCGACGAGATGGTGCTGGTCGATACGGACGCCATCTGCGCGGCGATCAAGGACGTGTTCGAGGACACGCGCGCCGTGCTCGAGCCGGCCGGCGCGCTGGCCGTGGCCGGCGCCAAGGCCTACGCCGCGGCGCATCGGCTTAAGGACAAGACGCTGGTGGCGGTCGCTTCCGGGGCCAACCTCAATTTCGACCGCCTGCGTTTCGTCGCCGAGCGCGCCGAGGTCGGCGAGCAGCGCGAGGCGGTGCTCGCCGTGACGCTGCCCGAGCGGCCCGGCGCCTACAAGCGTTTCGTCGCCCTGATCGGCCGGCGCAACATCACCGAGTTCAACTACCGCTACAACGACCCGCGCGAAGCGCAGGTCTTCGTCGGCGTGCAGGTCGCCTCGCGCGCCGAGTCTCTCAAGCTGGTCGAACAGCTGCAGAAGCACGGCTACGCGACGCTCGACCTGACCGACGACGAAATGGCCAAGGCACACATCCGCCACCTCGTCGGCGGCCATGCGCCGCAGGTCGACAACGAGATCGTCTACCGCTTCGAATTCCCGGAGCGGCCGGGCGCGCTGATGAACTTCCTCAACCAGATGAGCTCGGGCTGGAACATCAGCCTGTTCCACTACCGCAACCACGGCGCGGACTACGGGCGGGTGCTGGTCGGCATGCAGGTGCCGCCGGAGGAAATGAAACAGTTCAAGGAGTTCCTGAAGAATCTCGGCTACGCCCACTGGAACGAGACCGCCAACAAGGCATACCGGTTGTTCCTCGGGTGAGGCTCTAGGGGGTGTTGACATATATTTCATGGGCGCTCCACGAAATGTATGTCAACACCCCCTAACATCAAGGAGGCAAGATGTCACTGAAAATCGCCAGCACTGTGACCGAATTGATCGGCAATACGCCACTGGTCCGACTCAATCGCCTGCCGGCCGGTATCGCCGGCACCGTGGTGGTCAAACTCGAATTTTTCAACCCGGCGCACAGCGTCAAGGATCGCATCGCCGCCGCGATGGTGGATGCCGCCGTGGCGGCGGGGAAGATCGGCCCCGATTCGATCGTGCTGGAGCCGACCTCCGGCAACACCGGGATCGGCCTGGCCATGGTTTGCGCGGCGCGCGGCATAAAGTGCTGCTTCGTCATGCCGGAAACGATGAGCCGTGAACGCCGGCTCCTGCTCAAGGCCTATGGCGCCGACCTGGTGCTGACGCCGGGCGCGGAAGGCATGGCCGGGGCCATCGGGCGCGCCGAGGAAATGGCCGCCGCCGATGCGCGCTATGTCATTCCGCAGCAGTTCGAGAATCCGGCCAACCCGGCCATCCACCGCGAAACCACGGCCGAGGAGATCTGGCGCGATACCGACGGACAGGTCGACATCTTCGTGGCCGGAGTCGGGACGGGCGGGACGATCACCGGTGTCGGCGAAGTGCTCAAGGCGAAGAAGCCGTCTGTGCAGGTCATCGCCGTCGAACCCGACGCGTCGCCCGTGCTGTCGGGCGGGCCGAAGGGGCCGCATCCCATTCAGGGGATCGGTGCGGGGTTCGTGCCCGAGGTGCTGAATATCTCGGTTTACGACGAAATCGTGCGCGTCACCGCCGAAGATTCCTTCACCATTGCCCGACGCATGGCTACGGAAGAGGGGATTCTGGCGGGCATTTCCTCCGGGGCTGCCGTATGGGCGGCGCTGCAGGTGGCTGCCCGTCCCGAAAACGCCGGCAAGATGACGGTGGCGATCATCCCCTCGTTCGGCGAGCGCTACCTCTCGACCCAACTCTACGCGCATCTGGAGGTTTGACTGCGTGCCGCACGATATGCGAATGGACTTTGATTTCGACACGCCGGTAGAACGCCGGGGCGGTGATTCGCTCAAGTGGAACAAATATGCCGGGAGCGACATTCTGCCGCTGTGGGTGGCCGACATGGATTTCGCGGCCCCGCCGGCGGTCATTGCCGCGCTCGAGAAACGTGTGGCGCACGGGTGCTTCGGCTACGGCAAACCGTGGCCGGCCCTGACCGATGCCGTCGTCGGCTATCTGCGACATCGATACGGCTGGCAGGTTTCCCCTGAATGGCTGGTCTGGCTCCCCGGGCTGGTCACCGGCATCAATGTGGCCTGCCGGGCGGTCGACGGAGGCGTGATCACGGCCACCCCGGTTTACCCGCCGTTCCTTTCGGCGCCGCAGTTTTCGGGGCGGACGCTGGTCAAGGTGCCGCTACAGTTGTCGGACGGCCGGTGGCGGTGGGATTTCGAGCGCATGGAGGCGGAAATCACGCCGCAGACGCGCCTGCTCCTGCTCTGCCATCCGCACAATCCGGTGGGGCGCGCCTGGACCGGGAGCGAGCTCGCGGAGTTGGCCAATTTCTGCCGGCGCCACGACCTGATCGTCTGCTCCGATGAAATCCATTGCGACCTGGTGCTGGACGCCGAGCGGCCGCACATCCCCTTTGCCATGCTCGATGCGGACATGGCGCGGCGCACGATCACCCTGATGGCGCCCTCCAAGACCTACAACATTCCCGGTCTGGGCTGCTCGTTCGCCGTGATTGCCGATGCGTCGTTGCGCCGTCGCTTCAATGATGCCATGCGCGGTATCGTGCCGGACGCCAACGTGCTTGGGCTGGTGGCGACGGAAGCCGCTTTCACCGAGTGTCAGGCGTGGCACGAAGCGCTGCTCGGCGTTCTGCGCCGCAATCGCGATCGTGTGCAGGAGGTCGTAGCCGGGGTTCCCGGTCTTTCCATGACGCCTGTCGAGGCCACCTATCTGGCATGGATCGACGCTCGCGGACTCGGACTGGAGAACCCGGTACGGTTTTTCGAGGAAAACGGCGTCGGTTTGTCGGATGGCGCCGATTTCGGAGCGCCGGGGTGGGTGAGGCTCAATTTCGGCTGTTCCCGAGAAACCCTGGAAGCCGCGCTGGGGCGTATCGTTACCGCCTGTTCCTCCCTCAAGGCACAGGCCGTCCCGAAATGACGCCTGCCAATCGGCGCGAACTTTCCTGATCGACTGCATGGCCATTCCTCGCCAATCCCCTGCCCGGCCGTTCTTGCGCAAGGCCATGCCATACGCCGTAGCCTTGCTCGGCCTGCTGGTGACCGCGTGGCTCGCCGGCGAAGTGGTGGTAAGCGACCGGGAACGGCTGGAGCAGCGTTTCCAGCGTGAGGCGCACGAGCAGGCTGAGGCGATCATTCGCCCGTTCGCCGACCAGCTCGCGGTTTTCGAGGTGCTTCAGCGGGTTTTCCACACTGTCGCCGACATCGACGAGGCAACCTTCGAGAGGATTCTCGATCCCTTGAGCCGGAGTGCCGGTCTGCGCGGCTTCGGTTGGGCGCCGATGGTCGCGGCCGGCGACAGGGACGAATTCGAGCGGCTGGGGAAGAAGCGCTGGGGCGAATCGTTCGTCATTTCCGAACTCGACGCCGGCGGAAAAATGGTTCCACGCGAACGGCAGGGTCGCTACTTCCCGGTGCTGTTTCACTTGCCGCTGGAGGCACGCCGGCGCGTGCACGGGCTGGACCTGTATTCGCTGCCCAAGCGGCCGCCGCTGATCGAGCGCGCCATCGAGGAAGGCACGCCGCAATCCAGCGGAATGGTGCCGTCGACGGTCAGCACCAATGCGGAGGCGAGCGTCGTGCTGCTCTATGCTCCGGTGTATCGCGTCGGGCGGGTTCCCATGCTGCGCGAGGAGCGGCGCAAGACGATCGCGGGCGTGCTGACGGCCGCGCTGGAGGTGGGTGAACTGCTCGACGTCACCATGGCGACAACGCGCAGCGATCTGCATGTCAGCCTGTTCGATTTCGAGGATCCGGCACGCGCGGTTCGTCGCTGGCCGGCCGAACGGGCAGGGACCGGAAGTCCCGTCGGGGAAGCGGCGTTTGCGTTCTCGCGCAACTTCGAATTGGCCGATCATGTCTGGACGGTGCGGGTCGAGGCCGACCGGGCATGGCTGGCGGCCAATGCCTCCGGGCGCGGGAAGGATGTCGCGCTGGTCGGCCTTGTCCTGTCCATCCTCCTGTTTTTTTCCCTGCGCCGGCTGCTCGGCCGCAGCGCGCTCGCCGACGAGTTGGAAAGCACGCACGATACCGTTGTGCAGCAGCAGCGGGAGGCCGAGGAACGCGCACGCAAGCTCTCGATGGTCGTCGAGCAGAACCCGGCGACGATTCTTATCACCGATCTGCAGGGACGCATCGAGTACGTCAACGACATGTTCGTCAGGACCTCCGGGTATGAGCGGAATGAGGCGATTGGAAAGCTGGCCACGCTGTTCGGTGCGGAAGAAGAAGGTCGTGCCGCCTACCGCGAAATGCACGAGGCAATCATCGCCGGTCAGGCGTGGCGCGGCGAGTTGCCGAGCCGTCGGCGCGACGGAAGTGTCTGTTGGGAGCGGGTACTGACCGCCCCGGTCAAGAACCGCGAAGGGATGATCACCAACTACATGGCGATCAAGGAGGATATCTCCGAACTGCGGGGTCTGATGGCCCGTCTGCAGGAAAGCGAAAGCCGCTTCCGCAGCGCGATGGCGGCGATGGCAGAAGGGTTGGCCGTCCTGTCTCCCGAAGGCGTTTGTTTTTTCGCCAACCGGGCCGCCGAGAATATCCTCGGATTTCCCGAGGATGGACTGCAGCGGTTTAACGCGCGGCAACTTTCGGCGCAATTCCTGGACACCGAGCAGCGTCCGATTCCCAGTCCTCTGGAAGATGCGCAGCTGATGCTGGCATTGTGCCGGGAGCGGGAACTGCGCGAGCAGGTGGTGGGGTTGCGATTCGCCGATGGTGCGCTGCGCTGGCTGGAAGTCAGCACGTCGCCGCTGCTCGCGGTCGATGGGCAGGAACCGCGCGTAGTGGTGACCTTCTCCGATATCACCGAACGCCGCGCCGCCGAAGAGAAGGCGCGGCTGGCTTTCGAGGCGATCCGCCACAGCGGCGAAGGCATCCTGGTGACCGATGCCCAGCACCGCATCATTTCGGCCAATCCGGCATTCGAGTCGGTCACCGGCTACAGTGCTGCGGAAGCGGTTGGCCATACGCCGGCGATTTTTTCTTCCGCAAACCAGGAGGACGGTTTTCTTGACACTCTGCGGCAGATCCTGGAGAACGCCGGGCACTGGCAGGGAGAAGTGTGGAACCGGCGCAGGAACGGCGAAGTGTATCCCGAGTGGCTGGGCGTCTCCGCGGTACGCGAAGCCGACGGCAAGCCAAGGTATTACGTCTACATCTTCTCGGACATGACCGAGCGCAAGGCGGCGCAGGAGCGCATCGAGTTCCTGGCGCACCATGATCCGCTGACCGAATTGCCCAACCGCCTGCTTCTGCGTGACCGCATGGCGCAGGCCATGGCCCACGCGACGCGCATGCAGAGCCGGGTGGCACTGATGTTCCTCGATCTCGACCGCTTCAAGAAGATCAACGATTCGCTCGGTCACCCGGTCGGCGATGCCTTGCTCAAGGCGGTGGTCGAACGGCTCAAGAGTTGCGTGCGCGAGTCCGACACCATCAGCCGGCAGGGCGGCGACGAGTTCGTCATCGTGCTCAACGACGTGCGCGACAGCGATGCCGTCACCCGCGTCGCCGACAAGATCCACCAGCGCATGGGCCATCCCTTCCAGATCGGCGAACACTCGCTGATCACCTCGTTCTCGATGGGGGTGGCAATCTTCCCCGACGATGGCGACGATTTCGACGTGCTGATGCAGAAGGCCGACACGGCCATGTACCACGCCAAGGAAGCCGGCCGCAACAGCCACCGCTTCTTCACCGAGCAGATGAACCTGCAGGTGGTCGAGCACATGAACCTGGAATCCCAGCTGCGGCGGGCGCTGGAGAACGGGGAATTTGTCCTGCACTATCAGCCGCAACTCGACCTGCAGGAGCGCACGATCATCGGCGTGGAAGCTCTGGTGCGCTGGAACAGCCCGGACAACGGCTTGGTGCCGCCGGCGAAATTCATCCCGGTGGCCGAAGATTCCGGCCTCATCGTACAGATCGGCGCGTGGGTGCTGCGCGAGGCTTGCCGGCAGGCGCGGGCTTGGCAGGATGCCGGCCTGCCGCCCTTCGTCATGGCCGTCAACCTGTCGGCCATCCAGTTCAAGCGCCTCGATCTGGTGAATACCGTGATCAACGCGCTGGTGCTTTCCGATCTCGAGTCGCAATGGCTGGAGCTCGAACTGACCGAATCCATCCTGCTGCAGGACGCGGAGGCCACGCTGGATACGGTCCATCGCCTGAAGGCGCTGGGGGTGAAGCTGTCCGTGGACGATTTCGGAACGGGCTATTCCAGCCTCGCCTACCTGAAGCGTTTCGCCGTCGACAAGCTGAAGATCGACCAGTCCTTCGTGCGCGACCTGGTCACCGATCCGGATGACGCGGCAATCGTCCGGGCCATCATCCAGATGGCGCACAGCCTGAAGCTGAAAACCATCGCCGAGGGCGTGGAAACCGAGGAACTGTGCAACCTGCTGCAGCTTTTCCGCTGCGATGAGATCCAGGGCTACTGGCTGGCCCGGCCGATGCCGGCGGCGGAACTGGAAGACTTCGTGCGCGATTTTGGCGGCCGCGCGACAGGCAGCTGAAACGATTTGCAACAGATTCTCGCCGCGGCGAAATTCTTTGCAACCGGGGTCGGAATGACAATGACGGCGTCAGATTCTTGTCCATTCCGAATTGGTAAACGCCATGAAACGGTTTCTCCTGCCTTTGTCCATCGTCGTTGTTGTCCTCTGGGCCGTCTTGCAGCCCGACGGCATCGTCAGTCTTTCCGCCCCTTTTTTTTCCTTGCGCCAGGCGTACACGGCGCTGACCGGTGCGCTGGCTCTGAGCTGGATGGGCTTCTGCATGCTGCTGGCGCTGCGCCCGGCGTGGCTGGAACAGCGACTGGGGGGCCTCGACAAGCTTTATCACGTCCATAAGTGGACCGGTATCGGCGCGGTGCTGCTGGTCTCCGTGCATTGGCTGCTGGTGCTTTCGCCACGGACTCTGATTGCCTGGGGTTGGGTCGAGGCGGCAACCCGCGCGAAACGCCCGCATGGCGCCGGATTCTCCTGGGTCGGCCAGGGCAAGGAGATGGGGGAGTGGGCGGCGTGGGGGATGATCGTCCTTGGCATCCTCTCGCTCGTGCGCTTTGTTCCGTATGGCTGGTTCCGCAAACTGCACAAGGGGTTCCCCGTCATTTTCCTGCTCGGCGCTTTTCATGGCGTCGTGATGTTGTGGAAGGACAAGTTGCTGGCGACGTCGTTTGGCGTTGCTCTTGCGGCGATTTGCGTCGCCGGTGGCGTCATCGCCGTGGTCTCGCTGCGCGGAATGATCGGTTCCTCGCGCAGACATGCCGGGCGGGTCGTGCGGGCGACGGTCGGCGAATCGGGCGTCCTCGAACTGGGCATCGCGCCGGGGGCCGGCTGGCCGGGGCATGCTGCCGGTCAGTTCGCCCTGCTGACGCTGGACATGGACGAAGGCCCGCATCCATTCTCGATCGTCTCCGAATGGAGGGCAGGCGCCGAGCTGGGTTTCGCCATCAAGCCGCTCGGCGACTACACGCGCAGCCTGCCTGGCCGCATCAAGGTCGGCGATACGGTGAGCGTCGAAGGTCCCTATGGCGGTTTCGATTTCGGCGACCTTGCCGAAGACCAGGTCTGGGTCGCGGGTGGTGTCGGCGTCGCACCGTTCCTCGCCCGCCTCAGGATGCTGGCGGCAAATGGCGGCGCACGCGGACGGGTGCATCTGTTCTATAGCGCGCATGACGGAGGGGACAGCGACTTCCCGGAAGGACTGGAGGAATTGTGCCGCAGGGCTGGCGTGCAGTTGCACAAGCGGGTCTCCGGCCGTGAAGGACGGTTCTCGGAGGCCGAAATCGGCCAGTTCGTCAGCAAGGCGCGCAGCGTGTGGTTTTGCGGTCCGATCCACTGGGGCAAGAGACTTCAGGCGGTGCTGGAGCGCGATTTCGGTCTCGATGCGCGGCGCTTCCACCGCGAACTGTTCGAGTTCCGCTGAACTGCTGTTGTCTCAGGTGAAGTTCATTACGCCGGATTCGGTGACGATCGCGTCGAGACGCGCGTCATGCGCTTCGGGGTGGATCGTCTCGACGCGGTTCAGTTCGAAACCGACACCGATGGCGAGCGGCCGGGGCTGCAGGCGGGTCAATGTGCGGTCGAAGAATCCACCGCCGTAGCCAAGGCGGTAGCCGGCCGCGTCGAAGGCGACGAGCGGGATGAGCAGCGCCTGCGGCAGCAGGAAGTCGCCGGCGGCCGGGGTGGGTATGCCGTAGCGGTCCTCAACCATCGGAATGTCCGGCGCCCAGGCGCGGAAGGCGAGAGCGCCATCCGCCTCGACGACGACCGGCAACAGGGCGGTGAATGAGGAACTGCCCACCGCCTGCCATGTGGCCAGCAGCGGGCGAAGATCCGGTTCGTTCCGCATCGGCCAGCAGAAACCGACACGCATGGAGGCGAGTTGCGGGAAATGCGCCTGAAGATGGTGACAAATTTCCTGCGAGCGTTGTGCGCATTCTTCTCCGCTCAAGGCCATGCGCCGGGCGATGGCATGCCGGCGCAATTCACGTCGCCATGCGCCGGGCGATGACCGGTCGTCCTTGTTTTTATTGTGTGCTTCCGGCGTCTGGTCAGTACGCATGTGATATGCTGAAAGGCAGTAATTACGGGTTTTCCAGCTTATCATGAAGTTCCGCCTCGCCGCCTTTCTGTACCTGCTTCCCCTTCTGGCTTTCCACCTCCCGGTTTCCGCTGCGCCCTCCGATGACCTGTTCCTTGCCGCACGCGATGCCGCGCGCACGGGCGACCGTGTCCGGCTTGAGCGGCTGGCTGGCGAACTGCAGGGCCATGAGCTTGCGTCCTACGTCGAATACTGGCGCCTGCAGCCGGAACTGAAGAACGATATCGACGCGTCCACGATTCGTTCGTTCCTGGTGCGCAACGAGGGAAGCTACATTGCCGAAAAGTTGCGCGGCGACTGGCTGAAGCAACTCGGCAAGCAGCAGCAATGGGATCTCTTCGACGCCGAATATCCGGCGCTGCTGCAGCCGGACCAGGAACTTTCCTGCTACGCGCTGCAGAGCCGGCGAGTGCGCGGTGACGCCCGCATGCTCGACGACGCCATGCCGCTGTGGCTGAACCTGATCGAGCCTCCGGAATCGTGCTATCCGGTGCTCGAAGCGCTGATCCTGGAAAAACGCGTCCTGGCCGACGGCGTCTGGGCGCGCATCCGCCGGCAGGTGGAAGCAGGCCGCCTGGCGGGAGCGCGCTACAGCATGAATTACCTGCCGCAGAGCCAGACGCCCGATGCGAAAACGGCGCTGGCGGTGACCGACTCGCCGATGCAGTGGCTGGTCAAGACCAGTCTTTCGAACAGCCGCATGCATCGCGAATTGGCGGCGCTGGCCGTGGGCCGCATCGCCCGCAGCGATCCCCGCATGGCCGCCGAGCAACTGGAAAAGATCGAGGCTCTCTTGCAGGCCGGGGAAAAAGGCTGGGCATGGAGCCAGATCGGCTGGCAGGCCGCGCAGAAGCACATGACCGAGGCGCTCGACTGGTTCCGCAGGGCAGGCGACGTACCGATGTCCGACGAAGTGGCGCAGTGGAAAGTGCGCGCGGCGTTGCGTGCGCAAGACTGGGGCACCGTCCGCTCAACCATTGAGAAGATGCCGGCCGCGCTGGCCGAGCAACCGACCTGGACCTACTGGCTGGGGCGCGCCTACCGCGCCGGCGGCCGCACGGACGAGGCCAATGCGCTGTTCGCCAAGGTAGCCGGCCAGCCCAATTTCTACGGCAACCTGGCCGACGAGGAACTCGGGCGGGCCATCACGCCGCCACCCAAGGCCGTTCCTCCCACGACCGAGGAAATGGCGCGTATCGAATCCAGTACGACGGTTCAACGCGCGCTGGCGTTGTTCCGGGTGAACATGCGCACGGAAGGTGTGCGGGAGTGGAACTGGGGCTTGCGCGGCATGACCGACCGCGAGTTGCTGGCGGCATCGTCGCTGGCGCATCGCGCCGGCATCTATGACCGGGCGATCGCCGCGGCTGACCGCACGCGGGAAGAGCATGACTATTCGCTGCGTTATCTGTCGCCCTACAGCGAGCAGGTGCGACCGGCCGCCCGGGAACAGTCGCTGGACGATGCCTGGGTTTATGGACTGATGCGCCAGGAAAGCCGTTTCGTGACCAATGCCCGCTCGTCGGTCGGCGCTTCGGGGCTGATGCAGCTGATGCCGGCGACGGCGCGCTGGGTGGCCAACAAGATCGGGCTGAAGAACTACCATCCGGGCAAGGTCAACGATACGGAAACCAACGTCCTGCTCGGCACGAGCTACATGCGCATGGTCATGGAAAGCCTGGACAACCATCCGGTGCTGGCTTCCGCTGCCTACAACGCCGGCCCGGGGCGCGCACGCCGCTGGCAGGCCGATCGTCCCCTGGAGGGGGCCGTTTACGCCGAAACGATTCCCTTCAACGAGACGCGTGATTACGTCAAGAAGGTGATGAGCAACTCGGTTTACTATTCGGCGCTGTTCAACGGCCAACCGCAGTCGATCAAGAACCGCCTGGGCACGATCGGGCCGCGTACGGCCGATACAAAGGCCGAGGAATTGCCGTAGAATCTGCCCTCTCGTTTCCCGTTGGCGGAAGGTCATCATGCCTGGAAAAGTCGTGTTGCTCGGAGGCGGTGGTTTCGTCGGCAGCTGCCTGGCCAGCCGACTTTCCGGCCGTGGTTTCGAGGTCACGGTGCCGACGCGTCGGCGGGACAGCCGCAAGGCGCTGACGATGCTGCCGGGCGTGCGGGTGGTGGCGGCCAATATCCATGACCCCCTCGATCTTGAAGACTTGGTCCGGGGTGCCGATGCGGTAATCAATCTGGTCGGCATCCTGCACGATGGCGACGGAGCGCAGCCCTACGGCCGGCGTTTCGCCGCGGCACACGTGGAACTGCCGCGGAAGATCGTGGCAGCGATGAAGCCGGCGGGGGTGCGCCGCCTGCTGCACATGAGCGCGCTCAAGGCGGCCAGCGATGCTCCGTCGGCCTATCTGCGTTCCAAGGCGGCCGGCGAGGCCGTCGTCATGGGTGCGGCTGGCGAGATCGACGTGACGATCTTCCGGCCTTCGGTCATCTTTGGGCCCGACGACATCTTCCTGAACACCTTTGCTTCCTTGCTCGAGGCGTTTCCGGTTCTGCCGATCGCCGGAGGCAAGGCGCGGTTTCAGCCGGTCTACGTGGGCGACGTGGCCGAGGCGTTCGTCAGCGCCCTCTCGGATCGCTCCACCGTTGGCAAGATCTATGAACTCTGCGGACCCAGGGTATACACCTTGAAGGAGTTGGTGGAATACACCGGCAGGCTCACCGGCCATCCGCGCACGGTAATCGATTTGCCCGACCCGCTGGCCAGGCTCCAGGCTTGCCTGCTTGGCCTGCTGCCCAATCCGCCGATGTCGCCGGACAACCTGCGTTCAATGCAGGTGGACAACGTCACCGATGGGCGGCTCGATTTTCCCGGCTGGCAACCGCAGCCGCTGGAGGCCGTGGCGCCGACCTATCTTACTCACCTCAGCACCCGATCGCGGCTCGATGAATTGCGTCGCCGCACTTCCCGTTAACCATTGTTGGAGAGATGTCCTTTCATGCTGAAACTAATCATCGGCGATCGCAATTTTTCATCGTGGAGCCTGCGCCCCTGGCTGGCCATCAAGCAGGCCGGACTGCCGTTCGAGGAAACCCTGATTCCCTTGCGCAGTGCCACGACCAAGGCCGAGATCCTGAAATACTCGCCGTCGGGCAAGGTGCCGTGCCTGATCGACGGCGAGACCGTGGTCTGGGACTCTCTGGCGATTTGCGAGTATCTGGCGGAAAAGGCGTCGTCGCTGTGGCCGTCCGAGCGCAAGGCGCGTGCCGAGGCGCGTTCCGTTTCCGCCGAAATGCACTCCGGTTTTGTTGCGCTGCGCCAGGGAATGCCGCTGGACGTGCGCGCTTCGCAGCCGTTTCTCCAGCCCTCGGTGGAGGTCGCCGCGGACATCGCCCGCATCGTGGCCATCTGGGAAAGCTGCCGCCAGCGCTACGGGCGCAAGGGCCCGTTCCTGTTCGGCCATTTCACCATCGCCGACGCCATGTATGCGCCGGTGGCGTGGCGCTTTCTGACGTACCATGTCGATCTGCCCGAAGCGTCGCGCAAGTGGGTGGAAACCATGGTGGCGCTGCCGGCCATGCAGGAATGGCGTAGCGGGGCCGTTGCCGAGGCGGACTGAGCGGAACGCTGCCTCGCCATGCAGATATTTACCGTAGGCGGGGCGGTCCGCGATGAACTGCTCGGGCTTCCGGTGCAGGACCGGGATTTCGTCGTCGTCGGCGCTTCTCCCGACGAGATGCTGGTGCGCGGCTTTCGGCCAGTCGGCAAGGACTTCCCCGTATTTCTGCATCCCCGGACGCACGAGGAGTACGCGCTCGCTCGCACCGAGCGCAAGGCGGGGCATGGCTACAAGGGATTTGCCTTTCACGCGGCACCGGACGTGACGCTGGAAGAGGATCTGGCGCGTCGCGACCTGACCATCAATGCCATCGCGCGTGCGGATGACGGTTCGTTGATCGATCCTTTCCGTGGCGTGACCGACATCGAGGCTCGCGTGCTGCGCCATGTCGGTCCGGCCTTCGTCGAGGACCCGGTGCGCGTTCTTCGCGTGGCGCGTTTCGCTGCGCGTTTCGCCGACTTTTCAATCGCGCCGGAAACCCTCGATCTAATGCGCCGGATGGTCGAGTCCGGCGAGGTCGATCACCTCGTCGCCGAGCGCGTGTGGCAGGAACTGGCCAAGGGGCTGATGGAGAAATCCCCGTCGCGGATGATCCGGGTGCTGCACGAATGCGGCGCGCTGGCGCGGATCATTCCGGCGCTGGACAGGCTGTTCGGCGTTCCGCAACGGGCCGACTATCACCCGGAAATCGATGCCGGCATTCACGTAATGATGGCCCTGGACCGTTCTGCGCAGGAAGGCTTCGCCTTGCCGGTGCGTTTTTCGGTACTGCTGCACGATCTCGGCAAGGGCTTGACCGATGCCTCTGATCTGCCCCGCCATCCCGGACACGAAGCCCGTAGCGTAAGGCTGGTGGAAGAAGTGTGCGCTTACCTGAAGGCGCCGGCCGAGTGCCGCGACCTGGCCCTGCTGGTGGCGCGCTATCACGGCGATATCCGGCGCGGGCCGGAAATGCGCACCTCGACGATCGTGCGCCTGCTGGAAAGGACCGATGCCTTCAGGCGTCCGCAACGCTTCCGGCAGCTTCTCGAAGCCTGCGACTGTGATTTCCACGGAAGGCTCGGTTGGGAGGATAAGCCGATTCCTTCGCCGGATCTCTTTCTGCAGGCGCTTGAAGCCGCGAAATCGGTCGACGCCGGCGCGATTGCGCGCAGTTGCAGCAACAAGGCGGATATTCCCGAGCGTTTGCACACCGCCCGGGTGGCGGCAGTCGAGGAGAAACTGGACCGGCGTCGCTGAGCGCGGCACGACAAAAAAACGCGGAACCGGAAGATTCGTTCTTTCGGTTCCGCGTTTCGTTTGTTGCGAAGTCAGGAGTCGCGATGGGGCGAAGGCGTCAGGCGAATGTGTTGATCGTGTTGCCCAGCGCTCCGACAGGTCGTGCCGACGCACCTCCTGCCGATTGGGGCAGTGCCTGCAGCAACTGCAGGGCTGTCTGTTCCTGGATGTCCAGGGATTTCTTCAGCACGGATACGGCGACCGCATCGCCGGTCCCTGCCGAGGCAAGGGCGGCCGGCACGGTGCCAACACTGCCGATACTCATTGCCATGTTGTCTCCTCCGCCAGAAATTGGCCGATCCGGGAAAAGGCCATGTTACGCTGATATCCGTCTCCCGTGTTCTGCGCCGCGCAAATGCCTGATGATCATGCTGACCATCGGCCAGAACAGCAGCAGCATGGCCAGACTCATGATCGTGGCGACCAGCGTTGAGTTGTTCCAGAAAATGGCCAGCGATCCCTTGGACATCATCATCGATTGCCGGAAGGCGTCCTCCGCCTTGTCGCCGAGAACCATGGCCAGGACCATCGGGGCGATCGGATAGCCGAGTTTCTTGAACACGTAACCCAGGATGCCGAAGGGCAGGGCCAGCCACAGGTCGAGCCGGGAGCCGCTGATGGTGTAGGCGCCGATGAAGCACACCACCACGATCATCGGGCCGATGATCGAGAAGGGGATGCGCAGGATGGCGGCGAACATCGGCACGGTGGCGAGAACCAGAACCACGGCCATGACGTTGCCCAGGTACATGCTGGCGATGGTGCCCCAGACGAAATCCGGGCGTTCGATGAACAGCATCGGTCCGGGGGTCAGCCCCCAGATCATCAGGCCGCCCATCATGACCGCGGCGGTAGCCGAACCGGGAACGCCCAGAGCGAGCATCGGCAGGATGGCGCAGGTGCCGGCGGAATGGTCAGCGGTTTCCGGGGCCACGACACCGGCGGGCTCGCCCTTGCCGAAATGCTCCTTGCGCCGCGAGAAGCGTTTGGCCAGGCCGTAGCTCATGAACGAGGCGGCAGTCGGGCCGCCTGGGGTGATGCCCATCCAGCAGCCGATCAGCGAACTGCGCAGCAGCGTCATCCAGTGGCTGGGCATCGAGGCCACCGCCTTGAACACGTCGCGGATGCGGATGCGCGCGTGGATGCCGTCGAAGCGCAGGCCTTCCTCCATCGTCTGCATCAATTCGCCCAGGCCGAACAGGCCGATGACGGCAACCAGGAAACTGATGCCCTTGACCAGTTCGGAGAAGCCGAAGGTCAGGCGCATGTTGCCGGAAATGCCATCCATGCCGACGGTGGCGAAGGCGAAGCCGAGCATCATCGAGACGATGGCCTTGAAGGCGGAGCCGCTGCCCATGCCGATGAAGCTGGCAAAGGTCAGCAGGAATACGGCGAAATATTCCGGCGAGCTGAACTTCAGGGCGAACTGGGTGACCCAGCCGGAAAGAACGGTGATCACCACGACGCCGAACATGGCGCCGAATCCGGCCGACATGAAGGCCAGGGTCAGCGCGTGCGTGGCGTGTCCCTGCTGGGCCATTGGATAACCGTCGAAGGTCGTGGCCACCGAGGACGGCTCGCCGGGAATGTTGAACAGGATCGAGGTCGTCGAACCGCCGAACAGCGCTCCCCAGTACATGCTGGTGAGCAGGATGATGGCCGATACCGGATCCATCGTGAAGGTCAGCGGCAGCAGCAGGGATACGCCGTTCGGCGCGCCCAACCCCGGCAGAACGCCGACCAGGATGCCGAGCAGCACCCCGACGGCCATGAGTGCGAGATGGAAGAATGAAAAGGCAATGGCGAAGCCATCCATCAAGTTGCTGAAATTATCCAATGTGAAACTCCCCCGAGTGTCTTGTTGCCTTGTTCGCGTGGTGATCTGCTGCCCGGCTCAGTGAATCCCGAGCAGCGCTTCGAGCGGCCCCTTGAGCAGGGGAACCTTGAACCAGGCTTCGAACAGGAAGTAGTTGGCGATGGCGGTGATCAGACTGACGGCGAGCGCCTTGGGCAGACGGTAGCCCCCCTGGAATACCATTACGCTGAAGAGATAGAGGATCATGCCTACGTACAGGCCGAGGAAGGACGACACGAGTACGAAAAGGAACATCGGCCCGAAAAAGGCCAGGATGCGCTGTCCCTGTTCGGTCGTGAGGAATTCCTCGACGCGGTCCCGGTGGTGATAGATCCCGAATCCCAGATTGACGGTGCTGGCGATGATGACGATAAGCCCGACATAGAACGGGAAATAGCCCGGCTGCGGACCGGCGTCGCCCCAACCGATGCCAAATTCGAGTGATCCGTAACAAACGATTGCGCCGATCAGACCGGTGACCAGCGCCGTCGCCACTTCCATTGTCAGACGGGTCAAAAGCACCCCGGAGGTGGTTCGCATAAAGACTCCTAGATTTCGCCGAAAAGAGGCGGCCCAACGGACCGCCCCGGACTGGTCACTCCATCTACTTGGCCAGCCAGCCTTCACGCTTGAATACGCTGTAGGCCCGAGCCGTGTCCTGGGTGATGTACTTGCGCAACTCGTCCCCGGCCATGAACGTCCCGGTCTGCGAAGTCTTCTCGATGTAGGCTTTCCAGTCGGGCGTCTGCTGCACTTTGGCCATCACGTTCGAGTAGAACGTCACGACTTCGGGGGATACGCCGGCCGGCAGCCAGATGGTGCGCGGCATCTGGTACGTCTCGATCGGGACGCCGGATTCCTTGCAGGTCGGGATGTCCGACCAGCTCATGTCCTTGGTCACCTTGGGGCCGGCAGCCATGCGCTTCGGACTGAACACGCACAACGGGCGGACCATGTTGGCCTTCCACTGGCCGATGTTCTCGTTCGGATTGTTCACGTTGGAATCGATATGCGCGCCGGCCAGCTGGATGGCCGCCTCGCCGCCGCTCTTGAACGGGATGTAGGTGAATTTCGCGCCGGTGGCTTCGCTGATGATGCTGACCAGGGTCTGGTCGGTATCCTTGGACTGCGACCCGCCCATGCGCAAACCATCACCTTTCTTGGCCGCTTCGATGAAGCTCTTGGCGTCCTTGTGCGGTGAGTTGGAATTCACCCAGATCAGGAATTCGTCTAGCGCCATGGCCGCGACCGGTGTAAAGCCTTCCGAGGAATAACCCATCTTGGCGACCAGCGGCAGGAGGTCTTCATTGTTCGTGCCAAAGGTCACGCGGTAGGAGTTGTTCTGTTCGGCAGAACCATAAACGTAGCCTTCGCTGCCGGCGCCGCCGCCCTTGTTAACCACGACGATCGGCGCATCCATCAGCTTGTTCTTGACGATGATCGACTGGATCGTGCGGGTGAAGATATCGGTGCCGCCACCGGCGCCGCTGGTGACGATGAATTCAACGGGTTTGTCGGGCGTCCACGCGGCACTTGCCCCCGCTGCACAAAATGCGCTTGCCAGCATCGTGGCGATCAGTTTGGTCTTGAACATGGCATGACTCCTCTTGTGTGAATTGGAACGTGATGAATGCAACAACGTATAACAACCACGGGTGACACTGTTTTTATGATTTGTTCTTTGCTGCCAGATTGCGGGCGGCCATGCGCGCCGCCAGCAGGAAGGCGGCCTTGCTGGCGCCCAAATTGGCGATGCCGCGCCCGGCGATGTCGTAGGCCGTGCCGTGTGCCGGCGTGCAGATCGGGAACGGGAAGCCGCCCATCATGGTGACGCCGCGATCGAAGCCCATCAGCTTCATGGCGATCTGTCCCTGGTCATGGTACATGGTCAGGACGCCGTCGAATTCGCCGTTCCTGGCGCGCACGTAAACGGTATCGGCCGGGTACGGGCCGGAGGCGTTGAACCCCTTCTGTATCGCGAGGTTCACCGCGGGTTCGATGATGTCGATCTCTTCCTGGCCGAAATTGCCCCCGTCGCCGGCGTGCGGGTTGAGGCCGGCCACGGCGATGCGCGGATTCTCCAGCCCGGATTCGCGCATGCAGCGGTCGGCAAGGGCCAGTTCGGCAACGATGTTATCGATGGAGAGCGCGGAGGCCACCTGCGACAGAGGGATGTGCGAGGTGACGCGGCAGTTCCACAGATTGTCCAGCACGTTGAATTCGCGTGCCGCCCCCTTGAATCCGGTGATGTCCGCCGCGTAGCGGATCTCGTCGTCGTAGCCGGGGTAGACGTAGCGCATCGCCTTCTTGTTGAACGGCGTGAAGCAGACCGCGTCGGCCTTGCCTTCATTGGCCATGACCAGCGCGCGGCGGAAATTCTCGAGCGCGAAGGCGCCGCCTTCCGGTGTGGCTTCGCCGCGCTTGACATCCTGTGGCGCCAGGTGGCCCAGATCGACCAGGATCGGGCGCTGCGAGGCATCGTAGGCCGAATCCGGCGCGACGACGGCGATGTCGAGCGTGACGCCGGCTATCCGGGCGCCTTCGTCAAGGATGCGGCGGTCACCGAAGACGACGATGCGGGCAGCGGCCCTGACTTCGTCGTTGGCCAGCAGCTTGGCGGTGAGT
The DNA here is from genome assembly GCA_029975435.1 of Propionivibrio sp. Classification (GTDB taxonomy): domain Bacteria; phylum Pseudomonadota; class Gammaproteobacteria; order Burkholderiales; family Rhodocyclaceae; genus Propionivibrio. Next base: position 19,993 of record JARKPC010000243.1, read on the forward strand.
TCCGGGCTGATCCCGGCGGGATCGCCCATGGCCAGGGCGATGGTAGGCAGGCGGGTTTGCATCGGGTTGGTCTCCTCCAGAAATCGGTTCTTGCAAATACTGCAACCAAAATACTGGAAATGTCAAATTAAAGATGTAAAATTCTGCATGCAGAATTCAGGAGCGAATGGCCGAGACAATGGAAATTGCCATTTCGCATGTTGACGACTGGTGTCCCCGGGTCCATATTCCGGGCTTTTGAGAATCGGATCGGCTTCGATGAATGGCGAATTGAATACCCTGGCGGACACGGATGCTTCGACCGAAGCCGTGCGCATCGAGCGTCCGACCCTGCATAACGTCGTTGTCACGCGCATTCGCGACATGATCATCGAGGGGCGGATTCCCGTTGGGGCGCGGATCCATGAAGGGCAGCTCTGCCAGCAGTTGGGGATTTCGCGCACGCCGCTGCGCGAGGCGCTCAAGGTGCTGGCTTCCGAGGGGCTGGTGGATCTGGTTCCCAGCCGCGGCGCCATGGTGCGCAAGCTGACCAGGAAGGATGCGCGCGACATGCTCGACGTATTGAGCCATCTGGAAGCGATGGCCGGACCCCTTACCTGCCAGAACGCCACGGATGAAGAGATCCGCGAGGTCCGCAGTCTGCATGACCAGATGCTGGAGTTCTACAAGACGCGGGAACGCTTGCCTTACTTCAAACTCAACCAGCAGATCCACACCCTGCTGATTTCGCTGGCCGGGAACGAATCACTGTGCCTGGTGCA
>JARKPC010000263.1 GCA_029975435.1 Propionivibrio sp.
ATCGAAGCGGCCGAACGGGTACCCAACCTGCAGTTCCTGGTCAACGCCAGCAAGGCCATCTTCACCCTGCTCGCGCGCAAGGGATGGAACGAGGACATGGCCGACCGCGCCCTGCGCTACCTGCAACAGGCCCAAGCCAAGGATCCGCGCAGCCCCAAGGTCGTTTCCGCACGCGAGATGTACTTCCAGGTGGCCCGCAAGTACGGCATCGAGATCGTGCCTATCGCCGGAGCGCGCAGCCCGGGAGACCGCTGAATTTCAGCACAGCTGCAGGAGCAGGCGCCTGATTGGCGCGGGCAGCGCCACCGAGTCGATTTCCCCGATCGCCACCCATTCCCATCCGGGCTCGCCGGTCGACCTGCCCGTTCTTTCCACCCGGCACAGCAACGGCTGAATGGTCAGACGGAAATGGCTGAAGGTATGGCGCAGTGGAGGCAACCCGCTGGTTTGGAGCAGCCGGCAGGCATGCGCGTTAACAAACTCCTCGGCCGATCCGGGCACGACCTCGGGCAAGGCCAGCAGCCCTCCCCAGATGCCGGTCGGCGGACGGCGTTCGAGCAGGACGCTGTGGCCATCGGTCAACAGCATGACCGGGGCCTCGCGCTCGGGCAGGATCCTGGTGGGCCGTGCGCTGGGCAGCTCCGCCTGGCGGCCATCGCGATTGGCGACGCAGATGTCATGCAGCGGACAAGCCGCACAGGCGGGGTTGCCGCGCGTGCATACGGTCGCGCCGAGATCCATCAGGCCTTGCGTGTAGATCTCGACTTCGCAGCCGGGCAACAGGGAATCGACCAGCGCCCACATTTCCTTCTCGGTTTTCCCCGTTCCGGGAAAACCTTCGATACCGAAACAGCGTGCCACCACACGCTTGACATTGCCGTCGAGAATGGCCGCCCGGACGCCATGGGCGAACACGCAGATCGCCGCCGCCGTCGACCGGCCGATTCCCGGCAACTCTGCCAGCAAACGGGGATCGCCGGGGAACTGGCCGCCATGATCCGCAACGACCTGTTGTGCGCAACGGTGCAGGTTGCGCGCCCGGGCATAGTAACCAAGCCCGGCCCACGACTCGAGCACCGCCTCGATAGGCGCTGCCGCCAGCGCGGTCACGTCCGGAAAGCGCTCGAGAAATCGGCGATAGTACGGGATCACCGTCGCCACCTGGGTCTGCTGCAGCATGATCTCGGACAACCAGATCCGATAGGCGTCGCGCGTATTCTGCCAGGGCAGGTCGTGGCGCCCGTATTGCCGCTGCCAGCGGATCAGGCGAGAGGAAAAGGAATCGATGGATTGAATCATGTGGGCCGGGCACGACGCATGCCGGTAATATAGGGAGGTTTCCCGGCCACCGTACCGGTGCGGCGGACACCTGAACTTCTTCAAACGGCATCGATCTTAGCATGCCAATAACACCCATCCGGATTAACCGATGACCGACACCGACGCCCCCACCAACCATACCCGGAAACCCGTCTGCGAAACATGCAACAACGGCAGCGTACTGACCGCCAAAGGCTTGTGTTGCAAGGATTTCCGCGAAGCCCTAGGGCGCTTTCCGACGGGAGTGACCATAGTGACGGCGCTGTCTCCCGACGGCACGCCGATAGGAGTAACGATCAGTTCGTTCAATTCGGTCTCGCTCGATCCGCCTCTCATACTCTGGAGCCTGTCCACCAACTCGCCGAAACTGGAAGCGTTCCGCCAAGCCAGCCATTACGCGATCAATGTGCTCGCCTCGAACCAGCGCGAGCTATCCAACCGCTTCGCATCGCGCGCCGAAGACCGCTTTGCCGATGTGGGCGTGCTCGAAGGACTGGAGTGCGTGCCGCTGATCAAGGACTGTTGCGCCTGGTTCGAATGCACTCATGAGGCGCAGTACCCCGGCGGCGACCATCTCATTTTCATCGGTCATGTACAGCGTTTCGCGCAAGGGCAAGACAGCTCGCCGCTGGTGTTCTTCGACGGCGCGTATCACAGGCTCGACCTGCCGGAGTCGGATTGAAACGCGCGCGAAAAACGGTAGGATGACGAATCCGGCGATTGAACCCCGTCAATTTTCAGTTTCACAGGGACAAAGACATGGTAGCCACCCCAAAATCATCGGCCTACTCTTCCCGCACGATCATGCTGGGCACGATTGCTGTCGCGATCGTCCTCACCGTGGTCATCTGGCCGCTATCGATGATCGGCAAGGGAGATCCTTCGGCGAGCAGCGCGGATGAGGCCGAGTTGCGCATCCAGCCGGTGGCGCGCGTCGAGATGCAGAAGGCCGTCGTCCCGTCGGACGGCAAGCCGCGTGCCGCGGAAGCGATTTACAACACGATCTGCAAGGCCTGTCATGAAACCGGCGTGGCCGGCGCACCCAAGACGGGCGACAAGGCAGCCTGGGCGCCACGCATCGCCACGGGATCGGCGGCACTGCTCAAGTCGGCAATCACCGGCAAGAACGCCATGCCGCCACGCGCCGGCGACGCCAGCCTGAGCGACGACGAACTCAAGGCAGCAGTCGAGTATCTGGTCGGCAAAGCCAAGTAATCGTTACTTTTTCCAAAACGCGAAGGGGAAGCCCAGTCGGCTTCCCCTTCGTATTTGGTTACGCCGGACGCCTATCCGGCCCGGTCATCACTTCTTGGCGGCGGGCGCTGCCGGGGTTGCCGGGGCTGCGGGTGTCGCCGCGACGGCAGGAGCTTCCGCCTTGGCCGGGACGGCCGGCGTGGCCGGAGTTGCCGGGGTTGCGGGGGTTGCAGCGTGAGTCGACTTCTCCGCCTTCTTGGCCGTGGTCTTGGCCTTCTTCTCGGTCTTGGCGACTTCCTTCTTGACTTCGGCCTTGGCGGCGGGCGCAGCCGGTGCGGCCGCTTCGGCCGGCTTGGCCGGAACTGCCGCCGGAGCTTGGGCGTAGGCGGCGGTACCAAAAGCAGCGACGATGGCGAGGGCAACGATCTTCTTCAGCATGTTTATCTCCTAACGTTGATAAGGGTTTGGTCACTCGGCCGCTTGGCGTTGATTCGCTGCGTCCTTGCTACCCATAACGTGGCGAGCCTGCTTTCGGATGTCATCGAAGGAGTAACAACTTGTTTCCGGCAGTTACAGCCGTCACACTCGATTCATAACGCGGATGGGAGCGCCACCCCGTAGCGTTCAGCCAACGTGGCCAAGGCAGCCAGTACCTTTGGCGGCACATCGATTCCCGACGCTTTGGCTTCCCGGATGCGCCGCTGGGCCATTTCTCCCGGCATGCGCACGGGATCGGCCGGATCGATGGGCGCATTGGCATGGCAGCGTTCGGTCAGGAAATCCATCTGGCGAAGGAAGGCTTCCCGGCCGGCGAAGGCCGCCGGGTCGAGCAACTGCAGGAAGACGTTGGCTCCCCAGCGCTTCTCGCTGTCCAGGCGGCCGAATCCGCCCAGGCCGTGCGTGAGCATCTCGACCATCAACGACAGGCCGAAACCCTTGTGCCCGTATTCGCGGCCGCCGAGCGGCAACAGCGTGCCGTTGGCGCCGGGATCGAGCACGTGCGGATCATTGGTCGGGCGCCCCTCGCCGTCCATCAGCCAGGGATTGGCAAACGGCGTGTCGGCAGCCGACTTCTGGCGAGCCATGCCGACCGTGGTGATCGATGTGCTGACGTCGATCCACACCGGCGCCTCCGTTCCAGGATAGCCGATGGCAATCGGATTCGGCGTGAACAAGGGTTCCTTCCCGCCGTACGGCGCGATGAACCCGAATGCCGGATCGGACGACGCCAGGATGACGGCCAGCCCGCGATCGGTCGCCTGCTTGATCAGTGAGGTCAGGCAGGCGATATGGTGGCTGCGTCGAATCACGGCGGTCACCACGCCGTGCTCGCTGACTCGCGTCGCGGCCTGATCGATGGCCCGCGACGCGAGCCACGGGCCGGGCAGGTAGTTTCCGTCCCAGACGAATACGGCGCCGGAATCGCGGATTACCTGCGGCTCGCCTGTTTTCGCCATCAACCCTTTTTCGAGTTGCTCGACGTATTGCGGGCACAGCGCCATGCCGTGCGTGCGCTGGCCGACCATGTCGCCGGTGACGAGCACTTCGGCCACGGATCTCGCCTTTTCCTTGTCCATGCCCGCCGCGGCAAGAAGGTTTTCGGCAAGCTGTCCGAGCGAATCCACCGTAAAGCGCTGCGTTGTCATTCTGTTCTCCGTTAATTCTCACCGGGTTCAACCGGTCATGTGATTTGGCCAAAGCGGGTATTGTATAGTGAGGCATTTGGGCATGTCCCCCAGCGCGACGCAGGAGTTTCCCGCATGTCGGTTTCGGCGGCCTATTTCGGCCTCATCCTGATCTGGTCCACCATGCCGCTGAGCATCCAGTGGAGCACGCAAGGCATGAGTTTCAGCTTTGCCGTGCTGGCACGCATGGTCATCGGCCTGGCGACCGCAATCATCATCCTGCTTGCCGGCCGGACCGCGTTCCCCCTGCATCCACGCGCCCGACTGGCCTATGTCGTCGGCGGCCTGGGATTGTTCAGTTCGATGGCGCTGACCTATTGGGGAGCCCGTTTCGTGCATTCCGGACTGATTTCCGTGATGTTCGGGCTCGCGCCATTGATGGCCGGGATCCTGGCCTTTTTCGTTCTGGGCGAGAAATCGATCACGCCCTTGAAGATCCTCGGCACGCTGCTCGGCGTCGCCGGTCTCGGCGTCATCTTTCTCCAGGGAAACAGCCTGGGCAACGAGCACTTCCTGGCGGGCCTGACCGCCCTGCTCTTCTCGGTTTTCTTCTATTCCGGCGGCCTCGTCTGGCTCAAGCGCATCGGCGACGACAGCCCGCCGCTGGCCACGACCGTGGGTTCGCTGGCGGTAGCGACCCTCCTGTTTGCCTTGCTCTGGCTCGGCACGAACCGGGAATTGCCGATCTCGGTACCCCTGCGCTCCGGCGTGGCGGTGGTTTACCTCGGCGTCTTCGGATCGGCCATCGCTTTCACCATGTACTACTACGTGATCAAGCACCTGCGGGCCACGAAGATATCGCTGATCACCCTGATCACCCCGGTGATCGCTGTGATGCTCGGCATCCTGTTCAACGGCGAGCGCATCACGCCCAGCCTGGGGTTCGGCACGGCCCTGATCCTCATTGGGCTGGCCGCGCACCAGCACGACGCCCTGCTGCCGATGCTGCGCCGAAGCCGGCGGGACTGACTACTCCTTGTCAATCGGCACGGCGAGGAACGCCGGCGTCTGTTCAAGGCGGCGGGTCAGCGCCTCGAGTTTAGGGAACCGCCCGGAGGGCCACTCGCCCGGTTCCGTGAACCGGATGAAGGAAACCGCCACCACGGCCATGATGTCGGCGTGTGTCAGCCGCCCGTCGACCAGCCAATCGCCGTCGAGCGCATCCTCCAGCTGTTGCAGCGCCGTTGTCAGTTGATCGCGGACGCGTTCCTCCCACTCCGCCCAGCGCAACTCCGGCGGCCGACGATGCTCATAGACGATCGCGACGGTCTTGTCCGCGGCGATCTGGGCCAGGGCGACACGTTGCCAGATCTTTCGGCGCAAAAGGCCGCTAGCCGGAATCAGGGCTTCTCTCCCCGATTCACGTGCCACTTCATCAAGATAATCGAGGATGAAGGCGCTCTCGTGCAGCGTCATGCCGTCGGGCGTCGTCAGCATCGGCACGCGCAAGAGCGGGTTGGTCCTGCGCATTTCCTCCACGTGCCGGAAAACCGAAAGGGACTCGTGGTCGAACGGGATGCCGTAGTGCGCCATGGCAATGGCCACGCGACGCACGTAGGGAGAGTCGAAGAGGCCCAGCAGACGATGCTTCATGATCGAACGTCCTTTCGCTTTCCTGACTACAAACCCGGTCTATGCGCCTGAAACTGGGCGGAGATTCGCCTTGCCGGCCCCCGCCCCGGGAAGCCAGTGGCGCAATAACGTCATCAACCACTGCGGCGAACGGGGCAGTACTACGCAGCACTGCGCGCCCTCCGATAGACCGAGGGATTGCACGACAGTTCGCCCCGACCGTGTCAGGCGACAAGACTGCCCGGCAGACAGAACGATGTCTTCATCTCCGTTCTCCTCGGTGATCCAGACTCTGCCGCTTTGGCAGCGTAACTCGCTGTTCTTCACGCGCCGTAGCGAAACGGCTTCATTGACACCAAGATCAATCTGCAAATATGTCGATCGATGTAACATGATATCGCTCCTCCATCATCGCCGACCTCACAGAAGTCGGCCTACATGATGGATTCTGCTTATGCATTTACCAAACGACAATCGCGCAATTTTCAATAATTATGTTACTTTTACTCACATGTCACCGCACCCCCCTCCTTTCAATGCCCTGCGCATCTTCATCGCCGTAGCGCGCCACGGCGGCGTTTCGCGCGCAGCCGAAGCGTTGCACCTGACGCACAGCGCAGTCAGCCACCAGATCCGTGCCCTGCAGGAGGAACTGGGCGTCACGCTGTTCGAGAAACGCGGCAGAGGGCTCGCGCTGGCCAGCGAGGCCTTCGCCTTCGCGTCACGCATCGAGGCAGCGCTCAACGAAATCGAAGTGGCCACGCGCGAACTCGCCGCGCGGCGCCGGACGCGCCTGCGCATCAGCACCATCCCGTCGTTCGCGGCGCGCTGGTTGCTGCCCCGGCTTGGCGATTTCATCTCTTCCTGTCCGCAGGTCGATGTCGAGGTGGAGTCGTCGGCGCGCGTGGCCGACATCAAGGGCGGTGAGATCGACATCGCCATCCGCTTCGGGTCCGGACGCTACCCGGGCCTGCACACCGAACTGCTGATGCGCGACTGGCTGTTTCCCGTATGCTCGCCGGAGTTCGCCCGCTCCCATCGTCTCGGCGACCCCGCGTTCATCGACGGTCTGCCGCTGCTGCACTCGGACAACGAACCATGGTCCTGGTGGTTCCCCGCCGCCGGGATCGTCGCCGAAGAGCCGGAGCGCGGCCTCATGTTCAGCGATTCCGCATTGATGCTGCAGGCGGCCATCACCGGCCAGGGACTCGGCCTCGCCCGCCAAAGCATCGCCGCCGACGCGATCCGCGCCGGCCTTCTGGTGCGGCCGTTTGGGGCGCTCGCCGATTCGCCGCACCTGTACTACTTCGTGTGCCGCAAGGAGAAACTCGAATCACCGGCAGTGGTGAAATTCAGGGAATGGATCTTCAGGCAGGCGGCGGAGTTTCCTGCGCCGGAATGAAGCGGATACGGTCGACCGCGTCCGTGATGATGGTGTCGACGCCCCAGTCGAAAAGGGTCTGCGCCCGCTCCGGATCGTTGACCGTATAGCACAGCACGCGGTAACCGCCAGCATGCGCGGCGGCGGCGACATCCCGGGTCAATTCCCGGTGATTGCTGTCGAGCGCCACGCAGCCGAGCCGCTCCAGGCGCTCCAGCCAGTCGCCGGGCAGTGCGTTGACGAGCAGTGCACGCGGCAACTCCGGCGCGACGCAACGGGCCGCCTCCAGCGCCGTTTCGCTGAACGAGGAAAGCATGGGCAACGGCCCCTGCCCTTGCCACCGGTGCTTCACGTCGATCGCCACCGCGGCGCCGGTCTCCCATTCCCGGCCGGGCGTGGGCTTGATCTCGACATTGGCGGCAAAATCGTTCGCTTTCAGGAAGCGCAGAATCGCCGCCAGCGACGGCAACGGCTCGCCGGCGAAGCCCGGACTGTGCCAGCTGCCGGCGTCGAGTTGCGCCAGCTCGCCAAAGGACAGCGCATCGGCCCGGCCGTGTCCGCTCGTGGTCCGGTCCAGCGTCTCGTCGTGCAGCAGGAAGCTCTTGCCGTCGGCCGACAGTTTGACGTCGAACTCGAACGCCGTGTAGCCGAACGAGGCCCCAAGACGGAAGGCGGCCAAGGTGTTCTCGGGCGCCAGCTTGCCTGCCCCACGGTGGGCGATCAGGCGCGGGTAGGGCCAGGGAGGCAAAGGTCGATTGCTCATGGTGGCAGTGCTTTCTGTGTCGACGATCCGGGGAAACAGCAGAAAAAATGGAGGACTCGGCGTTCAGTTTAGCAAAAGCACTCCGCACGATCTTCATCTGCGACGAATTTCGCGAGGTCGGTACATTGACTTTTGCGAAACGAATGCCTAGCTTGACCTGCACGTGCCGGGTTTGTTACAACAGACGCGGTAACAATTGTGTAGCGTTGCGGTGTTATTTTCGACGGTTCTTCGCGGAATTTCGGGGAATCGCCGACAAAGCGTTGATGGAATGCCTGTTGGTTGTCGCAATTGGTAGCAATTGATCGCAATTCAATTCTGGAGACATCATGAGACACAAGTTCGCTGCTGCAGTATTTGCCGGATTATTCTCGATGGGCGCATCCGCCCAGGTCGAGATCCAATGGTGGCACTCGATGGGCGGAGCCCTCGGGGAATGGGTCAACGATCTGGCCAAGGATTTCAACGCCAGCCAGTCGGAGTACAAGGTCGTTCCGACCTTCAAGGGAACCTATGACGAATCGATGACGGCGGCAATCGCCGCTTTCCGTTCCGGCAATGCCCCCCACATCCTGCAGGTGTTCGAAGTCGGCACGGCCACGATGATGGCCAGCAAGGGAGCCATCGTCCCGGTCGGCAAGGTGATGGGCGACGCCGGCGTCAAGTTCGACCCGGCCGCGTACGTTCCTGCGGTCGCCGGCTACTACACGGCTCCGAACGGACAAATGCTGAGCTTCCCGTTCAACAGCTCGACGACCGTGTTCCACTATAACAAGGACGCCTTCAAGGCCGCCGGCCTTGACCCGGAGGCCCCGCCGAAAACCTGGATCGAAGTGACCCAGGCCGCGGCCAAGCTGAAAGCCAGCGGCCATGCCTGCCCGTTCACCACCAGCTGGATCAGCTGGACCCAGCTGGAAAGCTTCTCCGCCTGGCATAACGTCGAATTCGCCACCAAGGGCAACGGCATGCGCGGCATCGACGCACGGCTGACCTTCAACACCCCGCTCCACGTCCGTCACATCGAGAATCTCTCGAACATGGCCAAGCAGGGCCTGTTCGTCTATAAGGGACGGGCCAATGCCGCCGACGCCACCTTCGTTTCCGGTGAATGCGCCATGGCCACCGGCAGTTCGGCGCTCTACGGCAACGTCAAGCGCAACGCCAAGTTCGCCTCCGGCATCTCGACGCTGCCTTATTATCCGGACGTTGAAGGCGCACCGCAGAATACCGTGATCGGCGGCGCCAGCCTGTGGGTCATGTCCGGTAAAAAGGCGACGGACTACAAGGGGGTCGGACAATTCTTCGCCTTCCTGTCCCGTCCGGAGGAAGCCGCCAAGAGCCACCAGCGCACGGGTTATCTCCCGGTCACCATAGCTTCTTACGAGCTGACCGAGAAGAGCGGCTTCTACAAGCAGAATCCGGGGACCGACGTTTCGGTCACGCAGATGATCCGCAAGACCACCGACAAGTCCCGCGGTATTCGCCTGGGTAATTTTGTCCAGATCCGCACCATCATCGACGAGGAGCTCGAGCAGGTCTGGGCCGGGAAGAAGGCTCCCAAGGAAGCGCTGGATACCGCCGTCAAGCGCGGCAACGAGCAGCTTGACCGTTTCCTGAAAGCCAACAAATAACCTTGCCCCAGCCCGGCCGAAAGGCCGGGCCCTTGAGCGTCCATGGAAAAACGCGTCCGATTCAAATCCCGTTGGTTGCCGTGGGTGCTCGTCGCTCCCCAGCTGGCCATCACCCTCATTTTCTTCTACTGGCCAGCCGCCCAAGCGCTACTGCAAAGCGTGATGATGGACGCCCCCTTTGGCGGCAGCCTTGAGTTCGTCGGGCTGGACAACTTCCGGCAATTGTTCAACGATCCGGACTACCTGGCCTCGTTCCGGACGACGGCCATCTTTTCGATTCTGGTCGCGGTCTGCGGCCTGTCGATTTCCCTGCTGCTGGCAGTAATGGCCAACCGCGTCGTGCGCGGCGAGCGCTTCTACAAGACCCTGCTGATCTGGCCCTACGCTGTGGCGCCCGTCGTCGCCGGCGTGCTCTGGGTATTCATGTTCGCATCGCCGATGGGAGTCATCGCTTTCTGGCTCCAGGCGGTCGGCATCAACTGGAATCACCTGCTCAATTCCAACCACGCCATGACCCTGATCATCATTGCCGCGGTGTGGAAGCAGATTTCCTACAACTTTCTGTTCTTCCTGGCCGGATTGCAGTCGATCCCGAAATCGCTCATCGAGGCTGCCGCCATCGATGGCGCGTCGCCGTGGCGGCGTTTCTGGACGATTGTCTTCCCGCTGCTCTCGCCGACCACCTTCTTCCTGCTGGTGATCAACGTCGTCTACTCTTTTTTCGACACCTTCGGGATTATCGATGCAACCACCAAGGGCGGTCCGGGAAAGGACACCTCCATCCTGGTGTATAAGGTCTATTACGATGGCTTCAAGGCCATGGACATGGGCGGTTCTGCGGCGCAATCCGTCATCCTGATGGCCATCGTCGTCACCCTGACCGTCATCCAGTTCCGCTTCGTCGAAAAGAAAGTGCAGTACTGACATGGTTGAACGCCGCCCCGTTCTGACGTTTGTTTCACACCTGATCCTCGTTCTCGGGATCATCATCATCGCCTTTCCCCTTTACCTGACCTTCGTGGCCTCGACCCAGACCGCCGAACAGATCACGCAGTCCATCCCGATGTCGCTGGTCCCCGGCACCAACTTGATCGAGACTTACCGCACGGCCCTTTTCGGTGGTGAAACCAGCGCCGGCTCCAACCTTTCCGGGGCCGCCCGCATGATGTGGGTCAGCCTGGTGACGGCGCTGATCATCCCGATCGGCAAGACGACCATCTCCCTGTTGTCCGCCTTCGCCATCGTCTATTTCCGGTTTCCCTTCCGCAACACGGTGTTCTGGCTGATCTTCATCACGCTGATGCTCCCTGTCGAAGTCCGCATCGGCCCGACCTACGAGGTCGTCGCCTCGCTCGGCATGCTCAATACCTATGCCGGACTGACCATACCGCTGATTGCCTCGGCGACGGCCACCTTCCTGTTCCGCCAGTTCTTCCTCACGGTTCCCGATGAACTCGTCGAAGCCGCCCGCATCGACGGGGCGGGACCCATGCGTTTCTTTCGCGACGTCCTGATCCCGCTCTCGGCCACCAGCATCGCGGCGCTCTTCGTCATTCAGTTCATCTATGGCTGGAACCAGTATCTCTGGCCGCTGCTGATGACCACCCACGAAGACATGTATCCGGTTGTCATGGGCATCAAGCGCCTGCTGGGCGGCGAAGCCTATACGGAATGGAACGTGGTCATGGCCACGGCTATCCTGGCGATGCTCCCGCCGGCATTGGTCGTCATCCTGATGCAGAAGTGGTTCGTCAAGGGACTGGTCGATACCGAAAAATAGATTCCCACCCTGAGCCGGATAATCCCGGCACCTCGCGTACTCATAAAACAACGGACAACATGGCCTCAATTACTCTCAGCAAGGTCTTCAAATCGTACGGCAGCGGCAAAACGGCCAATCAAGTCATCCACGGCGTCAGTGCAGAAATTCACGATGGCGAATTCGTCGTGGTCGTCGGTCCGTCCGGCTGTGGTAAATCGACTTTGTTGCGCATGGTCGCCGGACTCGAAGAGATCAGCGGAGGTGAAATCTCCATCGGCAGCCGGGTGGTCAACGACCTCGAGCCTTCCGAGCGCGACATCGCAATGGTCTTCCAGAACTACGCGCTTTACCCGCACATGAGCGTGTTCGACAACATGGCCTACGGCCTGAAGATCGCCCGCGTGCCCAAGGACGAAATCAAGGCCCGCGTGGACAAGGCGGCAAAGATCCTCGAACTCGGGCAGTACCTGAATCGCAAGCCGCGCGAACTGTCAGGCGGCCAGCGCCAGCGCGTGGCGATGGGACGCGCCATCGTGCGCCAACCGCAGGTCTTTCTCTTCGACGAACCGCTCTCCAACCTCGACGCCAAGCTGCGCGCGCATACCCGGCTGGAGATCCAGAAGCTTCACCGCGATCTCGGCATCACCTCGCTGTTCGTCACGCACGACCAGGTCGAAGCGATGACGCTGGCGCAACGCATGATCGTGATGAACGCCGGCATCATGGAACAGTTCGGCACCCCTGAGGAAGTCTATGCCCGTCCGGCGTCGACCTTCGTCGCCACCTTCATCGGCTCGCCGCCGATGAACCTGATCAAGGAAGCGCCCGGCGCGAAGCCCGGCGTCACCGTCGGCATCCGCCCCGAACATCTCGACATCACCGATAGCGGCTGGGCGCTGACCGTCGATGCGCTGGAAACACTGGGCGCGGAGCGCCTGGTTTACGGCCGTTGGCAGCACGGCGAAGGATATGAATTGGTCATTATTCGCTGTGACGAAGGGCGCCCGGTGCCACAACTGGGCAGCACGATCCACGTCACGCCGCGGCCGGACCGGCTGCACTATTTCGATACGACCACAGGAAAGCGCATTTGATCGGCAGGCAATAGCGCTGCTTCTCAAACAGGAAATGGCGCGTCCGGTACGCGCCATTTCGCTTTGCCTCTTTGCCGCGGCTTCAGCGCAAAAACGCCACGAACCCTTTCAGCACGATGGCATTGGCGATATCGACGAAGAAGGCCCCGACCATCGGCACGATGAGGAAGGCCAGGTGCGACGGCTTGGTGTTGTCGGTCACCGACTGCATGTTGGCGATCGCGGTCGGCGTGGCGCCCATGCCGAAGCCACAATGCCCCGCGGCAACAACCATGGCGTCGTGGTTTCCGCCCATCGCCCGGAAGGTCACCCAGATCGCCCACGCCGCCATCACCACGGTCTGCACCCCAAGGATGACGAGCAGCGGAACGGCCACCGAAGCCATCTGCCCAAGCTGGATGGCCATCATCGCCATGGCCAGGAAAAGCGCCAGGGCGACGTTCCCCAGCACCGAGACGCAGCGGTCAAAGACCTGATACCAGCCGAGCCAGGCCAGCACATTGCGCAAGACGACGCCGACGAAAAGCACGCACAGGAAAGTCGGCAATTCCAGTGCACTGCCGTGAAGCGCCGTCGAAATCCGCGTGCCGACCAGAAGACAGATGGAGAACAGCGCGAGCGTTTCGATCATCGCCGGTACGTTGATCTCCCGAACACGCATCGGATCCTCGAACGTGCTCTCCATCACGTCGACCTCCCTCCCTTGCCTGACCTTGCGGGAAACGAATCTCGCCACGGGGCCGCCGATCAGGCCGCCTGAAACCAGACCAAAAGTGGCGCACGCCATCGCCAGTTCCGTCGCCGAGGTCAGCCCGTATTTCTCGCTGAACAGGGCGCCCCAGGCCGCGCCGGTGCCGTGTCCGCCGGTCAGCGTGATCGAACCGGCGATAAGCCCGATCAAGGGATCCAGCCCCAGCATCTTGGCCATTGCCACGCCCACGATGTTCTGTACGATGAGAAACGCCACCACGATCAGCACCAGCCTGGCGAGCGGCTTTCCGCCCTGTTTCAGACTCGCGATCTCGGCGTTCAAGCCGATGCTGGCAAAGAAGCAAAGCATCAAAGGCGTACTCAATGCCTTATCGAACTGTATTCCGACGCCCGCAGTACGCTGCAGCAGAAACAGCCCGAGCGCGGCGATGACACCGCCAACCACCGGTTCAGGAATCGAGTAATACTTCAGCCACTCGATCCGGGAAACCAACAAACCTCCAACGACCAGCACCATCGACGCGGCAACCAGCGTCTCGTAACCATCGAACGTTATCATACCGACCCCTTTGAAAATATTATAGGAACATATCCACTTATTATTGTTATGGCCGGGGCTAATTATGTGTTTTGGATACCCCGGCCTCCTCGCTCTCCTGTCGATCGAGCAAGGGCGCGTATTATTGCGCCGCGAAAGAACGGATCGCAAACGCTATCTCGTCACCAGATACTTCCGAAATTGCAAGAACGGGGCTTGATGGTTATGCAGACAATCGAGCAGGAGACACTGAATCGACGGCGGAAGGAATCGACGATTCTTTCGTCATGCCGTTTGACGGGCAACCGAGACCTCCGGAGTCACGACGAGATTCATGGTGACGTCCCACTGGAGCTGGTTTCGACAAGCCCGGAAAAATGCGGACGCACCATACGGGTCGAATACCCTCGGCATCTACCGCAGCGGGAAGTTTCAGGATGTATGACGTAGTGCTTATTTGCTCGTCGCCTTGCCTGGTTTTCTGAGCATCATGTAGAACGTGACGCCCATCAGCGCGACCACCGAAAGGCTGATCGGGCTGACGGCGATGGCGCCGAGCAAATCGCCGAAGTTGCCCCGATAGGAAATCATCGTGCGGCGGAAAGTTTCGTCAATCAACGGGCCGAGCACCAGTCCCAATACCATGGGTGGAATCGGGAACTTGTACAGTTTGAACACGAAGCCGAGTATGCCGAAGAACGACATCCAGGCCACGTCGATCAGGCTGCTGTTGATGGCATAGGCGCCGATGACGGTGATGAAGATGATCGGCGGCAGCAGGATGTTTTGCGGGATGCTGACCAGCTTGATAAACGGCTTGATCAGCAGTATTCCGAAGATAAGGAAAAAGAAGGTGGCAAAAAGCAGGGACAACACGATCATGTTGAACAGTTCGGGTGTCTCAGCCATCAACATCGGACCGGGCCGCAAACCGTGGATCTGGAAAGCTCCGATGATGACCGCGGTCACCGCGTCCCCGGGAATGCCGAGGGTGAGCATGGGAATGATCGCTCCGCCGATGGCAGCGTTGTTGGCCGACTCGCTGGCCACGACCCCCTCGTAGGCGCCTTCACCGAAGGGACTGGACGGATTCTTCACCGTCCGCTTGGCATGGTCATAGGCCATGAGCGAGGCGATCGGCCCGCCCACGCCGGGCAATGCGCCGATGAGGATTCCAATGCTGGAGGTACGCAACGTCAGCGGCAAGTACTTGACCAGAAGATTGAGCGGCGGCACTACCCGGCCCACTCTCTGAATCACATGTGCCGAGGAGTTCTGATAGAGCTGGAACAGGACTTCGGACAACCCGAACAACCCGAGAATCGCCGTAACCAGATCAACGCCCTTGACCAGCAGATCGCTGCCGAAGGTCAGGCGCGGCATGCCGGTGATCAGGTCCAGTCCGATCAGGCCCATGACGATGCCGAGCGAGGCGGTGAACATCGCCTTGCCGAATGACCCCTCGGCGAAACTCCCGACCAGCAGGATGCCGAAAATCGCCAGCAGGAAATAGTCCTGGGGAGCGAAACCGATGGCGATCCGGGCGATTAGCGGCGTGCCAATCCACAAGGCCAGAATGCCTATCAACCCGCCAAGAAACGATTCGGTACAGGCCCAGCCGATGGCGATGCCGCCCTCTCCCCGTTTGGCCAGCGGGTAGCCATCGAGCGTCGTGATTACCGAGGACGGCGCGCCGGGGATGTTGATCAGGCAGGCGGTGATCGAACCGCCGAACACGGCCCCCTGGTAGATGCCCATGATCACCGCCAGTGCGGACGTGACGTCCCAGCCGTAGGTCAGCGATACGAGGATGGCCACCGCCATCGTCGCGGACAGCCCGGGAATGGCCCCCACCAGGATTCCGGCCAGGGTTCCCGCCGCGGTCAACAAGGCGATGTACAGTAAATGCTCCATGCTTCACCATCCAGACTTTTTGTGAGAAGAGGCCGCCACTTCAGAACGTGATATAGAAGACCTTTGAGAACAGCGTCAGCGAGACGGCCACGACGGCCGCCGACGCCACCATTGCCTTGACGAGCGGCAACGACTTCCAGTACAGGAAGCTGAACAACAGGAATGCCGCGGAAGCCAGCCAGAAAGGGAGCAGGAACAAGGCGCCGATATACACGAAGAAGACGCCGATATACGCCAGCACTTTCACCTGGAACACATTTTCGGTGGTCTTGGTGACCTGCCGCTTCCTGATTGCATCCATCAACGAAGATGCCGAACAGATAACCATGACCGACGACAGCAGGATCGGGACAATCTTCGCCGAGGACCACGCGGGATAGTTTCCGGGGTCAATGAAGAACGACGAAGTCAGGAAGAACATGGCCACGAGCAGGAACAGAATGTTGGCCTCGACTTCACCGCTCTTGTATCGCACCGCTTTCATTGGCAAATCCTTGCTGTCGTTATTCGATTCACGAAGTCGTCCCGCTTCGTGGCCGCCCGGCCCGGCAACGCCTACAGCCGTGGAATTCCGAACTCCGCCGGCGACTTCTGTGCTGCGCCGCCGTCGAACAGCAGCCAGGTCGTCTTGGACGTGAAGTCGTTGGCGAATTTCAGCGCGTCAGCGCCCATCAGGTTCATCGGCAGCAGTTCGTTCTTGGCCACGAATTCGCTGAATTTCGGGTCGGCGGCCGCCTTCGAGAACGAATCCTTCAGCTTGGCGACGACATCGGCAGGCATGCCCTTTTTCACCCACACGCCATAGAACGGACCCCACGGCAGATGCTTGCCGTACTCCGGCATGGCTTCGCCGAGAGCGGCCCAATCGGGATGATTCGGCAGTTTCTTGTCATTGACCACGGCCAGAACCTTCAGCTTTCCCGCCTTGATGTAATCCGCGACACTGAGCAGTCCCACGGTGGCCACGTCGGTATGCCCGCCCAACACGGCGGTGATGATCTCGCCTTCGCTCTTGAACGGCACCATGTTGAACTTCGCGCCGAGGATCGTCGCCACGATGCCCGAAACACCGGTCGGGCCGGTCGTCGCGATCTTCACCTCGCCGGGCTTTTGCGTCGTGCTCTTGATCAGGTCATTGACCGTCTTCCATTGGCTTTCCGGCTTGGTAACGATCACCGGCACACCACGCGCCAACAGGATGATCGGGTCATAGTCGTTGAAACTCAACGGAGACACTCCCATGACCCGATAGGAGGCCAGGTTTTCCGCCGTGATCAGGATGGTGTAGCCATCGGCCTTCTTGTCCAGTGCTTCTTTCGCGCCGATCGAGCCGTTGCCCCCCGAGACGTTCTTCACCACCACCGACTGCTTCAGGTGCGCTTCGGCCAGCGTGGCGATGGTCCGCGCCATGATGTCGGTGGAACCGCCCGGAGCAAAGGGCACGATCGCCGTGACCAGCCTTTCCGGATAATCGGCGGCGCGTGCCGACGTCAGGCCTCCTGTCATCAAGATCGTTAATGAGCAAAGCACCGACACAACTCTGAACACCTTTTTCATGTGGAACCTCCCTTTACAAAGCAAAGCAATTTGTACCGCGAAAACTCTCCGGCCGTCTTCATGCGCGCTGGAGATCTGACACTGGCGTCACAGGATGGCGCCCTGATCAAGAAGCGCGGCCTTCAGGGCAGCATAGTCCGGCCGGCCCCGCAACGCCATTGCCGCCGCCGCGCCGGCCGCCTGTCCGGTGGCAAATCCGGTGCCCATGACACGCAACGAACTGAACGCCGCACGATCGGCACCCACCGTACGCCCGGCCAGCCACAGATTGTCGACGGCCGCCGCACGAATCGATTCCAAAGGAATATCGTAGAAACCTTCGCCGCCGATGCACGCCATGGTTGGCCGGCCCGGCGTGTCGTGGCGCTCCAGTTGCCACGCAGCACGCGCGATGGGGTTGGCCACCCGATGCCCGGCCAGGGCCTCGGCTTCGCTGATCATGTGTCGCGCCTGCGGATGGCGCGTCTCGCGAATCCCGAGTTGGACGCCGGTGGCCACCAGCGTCGCCCGTTCGCAACCGGGGACGCGGCGCATCTGCCGGATGAAGGCCCAGGCGGTCGCACGGCACTTCTGCTCGCCTTCGCTCAGGCTGCATGACGATAGCCCGTCGGTGAGCACATCCACGCCCATCCACCACAGGTCGCCGTTTTCCGGCAGGCGCAGGACGAAACCTCCATCGGCGCGCAGCGTGGCGAGTCTCTCATTCTCCGGCACCGCGGCACCGATCTGCGCCAGCAGGGCGCGGTCAACCGTCACCTCGGGCGACACGCCGGCGATGCGCGCACACAGCGACGCGGCATATCGCGGCTGTTCGGCATACGCCATCGGCACTCCGGCGAGGGCCGACAGGTCGCCTTCGCCGCTGGCGTCGACGAACGCATCGGCGACAATCTCCAGGCGCCCCAGGTGATCCGCCACGACCACGCTGGCGATGCGATCATCGCGACGACGCACGTCGATCAGCAGCGCGTGCAGACGAACAGCCACGCCGGCTTCGAGGACGAGATCGTCGAGCGCCGCCTTGGCCGATTCGGTATTGAACGGCAGCACCCAGTTCCTGTTGGGCGACAGGACCGGCTCTACCGGGCTGGAAAATTTCGCCAGGCGATCCAGCAGTTCCCGGCCGATCCCGCCCACGGCCCATTCAGGGCGCTCGCGCCGATACAGGAAGCCGTCGTAGGTCATGATCAACGCGTTGGTTGCCGCACCGCCGAGGAATCCGTAGCGTTCAACCAGGACCACTTTCGCCCCGAGGCGGGCGGCGGCGACTGCGGCGGCGACCCCGGCCGAGCCTCCACCAACCACGACGATGTCGAAACGTTCTGTTCTGGCCAACTGCATGGTTTGATCCCTCCACCGGCTCTTTGCTTGGCCTGACTGGAAGTTCAATATAATTTCGGGCGGAGTGGGCATCAAACGAATAATTCTTATCCCTCGAATAAGAACGCGTTATGCGCCCCCCACAGGAAACCGACGCCATATGGAACTCCCCGCTGACCCGGCCGTGACCGACAATCCGGCTATCCCTGGCAACAAGTGTCGTTCCACTTCTGCACGGACACCGTTGCTCGAGCTGGACCTGCTGCGCACCCTGATTGCGGTGAACACGCATTTGAGTTTTACCGAGGCCGCGCACGAACTCAGCAAGACCCAGGCGGCGGTGAGCATGCAGATCCGGCGGCTCGAGGAACTGACCGGGGTAACGCTTTTCGATCGCGGCAAACGCAACCTGCGCCTGACCGGCGACGGCGAAATACTCGTCGAGTACGGCAAGAGAATGCTGGCGTTGAACGACGAGGCCTTTGCCAGCATTCGCCCCGACCAGGTCGTCGGTGCCGTGCGTCTGGGCGCCGTCACGCACTATGCCATCCACGTTCTGCCGCCGCTCCTCGCGGAATTCTCCGCGCGCTATCCGGCGGTGCGCATCGAGGTGCTGGCTGGAGTCTCTTTCCGCGAGGCGCCGTTCGGCACGGAACTCGATCTCGCCATCGCCCTCGAACCGGCGGGGACGACAACCGGCACGGTGCTCGAACGCGATCGGGCGATCTGGGTATCGTCAACGCAGCACCAGATTCATACCATTTCACCTGTAGCCCTGGCCGTGCTGCCCGAAGGCAGCCTGTTGCGGAAATGGGCCATCGAGAGCCTCGATCATCACGGCAAACCCTGGCGGATTGCCTATATCAGCGCGAACGCCACGGCGATGCTCTCGGCCATCAGGGCCGGTCTCGCGGTTGGCGTGGCGCGCGCCAGCAGCCTGACCGACGGCTTGCGCGAACTGACTCCCGCGGAAGGATTTCCAACGTTGCCGGTATTCGACATTACCCTCACCGACTCGGGGCCCGGATTGGGCCGGGTGGCGGTCGCGCTCCGTGATTTCCTCAGGCAGAAACTGGCGTGGGACGGAGAGACTCAAGGCAGCCCGACGTCACCCTGACTTGCCCGCCAGCATCGCCTTCATCGCTGCCAGCCGCGCCGCCGGCCTTGTCCTCGGCCACAGCACCGAAAATTCCAGCCCAAAGGAATTCAGAGGCGCGAAGGACGCCGACGGCCTGGAGAACACCGTGCCCAGTGTCGGCAAACGGCCGTCCTCGCGGGTCGACGTCAGCTATAAGCCTACCGTATGCACACTACCCGTCCGTCATTCCGGCGAAAGCACTATTCCCTGAAGGCAGGTGCGTGAAAGTACGCTTTCAGTGCGGCGACAAACACGTCGATGTCCGATTGCGATACGTCCATGTGGGTCACGAACCGGCTCGAATACACCATCTGGGTCAGGATGCCGCGCTCCTTCAGCCAGGCTTCGAGTGCTTGGCAATGCTCAGACGGAAACTGCGCGAAGACCATGTTGGTCGCGTGCGATTGAACCGTTACCTCGTCAATCTGCGCGAGGCCGGACGCGAGACGGGCCGCGTTGTCGTGATCTTCGGCAAGACGCTCGACGTTGTGGTCGAGCGCATAGAGGCACGCCGCGGCCAGAACGCCGGCTTGGCGCATGCCGCCGCCCAGGACCTTGCGCCAGCGATGAGCGACATCGATGAGCGCTTTGCTGCCAACCAGTACCGACCCGACCGGCGCCCCCAGGCCCTTCGAGAAGCAGATCGAGATCGATTCGAAGGGCGCGCACAGGTTTGTTACGGGCTGACCTGACGCGACTGCGGCATTGAAGATCCGTGCACCGTCCAGGTGGGTGGCGAGCCCGTGTTTGCGCGCGAGATCCGTCGCATCGGCGACATACTGGGCTGGCAGAACCTTGCCGCCAATGGTGTTCTCCAGCGCGAGGAGGCGTGTGCGCGCAAAGTGGTCGTCAATCGGCTTGATTGCAGCGGCAACCTTGTCGAGGGGCAATGAGCCGTCCGGCGCGTTCTCGATGGGCTGCGGCTGGATGCTGCCCAGTACGGCGGCGCCACCCCCTTCGTACTTGTAGGTGTGCGCGAGTTGCCCGACGATGTATTCGTCGCCGCGCGCGCAATGCGCCATGAGCGCGGCGAGGTTGGATTGCGTGCCGCTGGGGAAGAACAAGCCCGCTTCCTTGCCCGTGCGCTCGGCAAGTGCATCTTGCAGACGCTTGACCGTCGGGTCATCTCCCCAGACGTCATCCCCCACTTCGGCCGCAGCCATTGCCACGAGCATTGCCTGGCTCGGGCGCGTCACGGTGTCGCTACGCAGATCGATCATGTCATTTCTCTTCGTGGTGATTGTTGTTCGCTGGCGAAATTACGCCAGGATGGCATCCGTAACCGCACTGATCATCGCTGCGGCCTCCGTATCGTACCGGCTGGGTCGAACGCCATTGAGCTCGTCGACAATGCTCTGAATCAACGGCTGCTGTACATGCGGAGGATTCGGGATGGATACCTCGTCCACTCCAGCCTCGCGGACAAGACGCAGCGGGGCGTCGCTGAAGAAAGCGAATTCGATTCGCCCTTTGGTCCCGGTGATTTCAATGCGGTCCGCTTCGTCGGGGCCGACATAGCACCAGTTCCCGACGCCGCTGACACCCGTCGCATGCTGCCAGCTCGCGACAACGGTATCTTCAACGGCGTAAAGGCCGGCGCGATTGCCGGCCCGCCCATGCACCTGGGTGATCGGGCCAAACCAGGAGACTAGGCTATCGAGCACGTGCACGCCCATATCCAGGAATTTTCCGCCGCCCGAAGTCTCTCGACGCAAACGCCAAGGCAGCGTTTCGGGGGAAAGTTCCTCCGGTGCAGGCTTTTGCCGCTGGAGGACGCTGACCGTACACACCGTGCCGATGGCGTCTTGCTCTATCCAGTCCTTGACCTTGAGAAAACGCGGCATCGCCCGTCGATAGAACGCAACATAAAGGCGCACACCGGCCCGCTTGCAGGCGGCGATCATTTCCTCGCACTCGGCGTGATTCAGCGCCATCGGCTTCTCGACATAGACATGTTTTCCGGCAGCCGCTGCCTGCAGGGTCAATGCTTTGTGTCCCGCCGGAGGCGTGGCGATGTACACCGCGTCGATTTCCGGATCGGCGAGCAGGGCCGTTGCATCCGGATAAACGCGAGCAACGCCATGGCGCTGAGCGTAGTCGTAGGCTTTGTCCAAGGTCCGGTTGGTCACCGCCAACAAGGTCGAGTGGTCCGATTTGTAGAAGCCCGGGCCGCTTTTGACTTCCGTGACGTCGCCACAACCGATCATGCCCCAGCGACTGGTTTTCATGGCAGTGCTCCCCTTGTGCCTTTCAAGTGTCGGTGAACACTTTATCGCAAGTCGACCGCCAGTTCTGCTTGACGCAGGGATTCCTGACGCAGGGATTCCGGGATCATCGAGTCCGGTCGCCTACAAAACCTGCCGGACGGGGAAAACGTGCTCGTCGGCCATAGTTGCCGTTCGAGTACTGAAACGTCTCTGTCTGCGATGGCGCGGTTATCTGCCGCTTATCTCGGCGAATCTCTGAAGGGTCATGCACACGTTACTAAACCTTCTGCCCGATTTACTACCATCAGCGGTACGTCCAGCGACTCGATTATTGGTTATTTGCAGTGGGCTGTCTGATCGCAACTAGTAGATCGGACAGGACTCTCGCTGTGTGCACACCGAGCAAACCATTCGAGCACTCCTTTGAAATTCGGACAGCGAAAACGCGTTCGTAGCAATACAGCTTTCGATATCATGAGAGCCATAATGTTGATTGAATTGACTACACCGATGTATCCGGAGGTCGAAAACGTGAATAGCAATTACCAAAGCGGCTCTGTCGAGCAATTTGACGAACGAATGGGCTTCGGTTACATAAGACCAGACGAACCAGAAACAGAAAGCGAGCGGCTTCTTGTTCATCGTCGTTCACTGCGAATTCCGGGCTTACCGCTCGCGCAAGGTGATCGGGTTGTCTTCAAACGCGAAGTTATTCCCCGTGGTGTACTAGCGGCGGACGTCCATTTTGAAGAGGTGGATCCTAGCTGCGACGATACGTCGCGGGGAACGATAATTGAACTCGTTCTCGATCGCGGATTTGGTTTCGTCTCCGATAGCACCGACGATCGAATTTTCTTTCACTTTTCTCAACTGGCAACCCCCGACCAGGTGCCGCCAGTCGGAAGTGCAGTTAGCTTCCAAAAGCAGCGGACTGATCGTGGAATGCAAGCATTCCGGGTAGAGCGTATCGATATACGCACTCCAACTACCTCCTCGGAAGGAATCCCGCAGGAAGTTCTGCCACTGGAAGATTACCTGGCAAAGGCCATCCTTGCTCGCGACAGCAGGCGCTTTGATGACGCAGCAAAGTTGTATGAAAAAGGACTTACTCACTCGCCATCGGTGCAGCTAATAACGAGCTATGCGTCAATGGAAAAGAATAGAAATCGGCGATCGGACGCAATGCGAGTCTATGAGAAAGGACTCCGAGCTTTCCCCAACAACATGAAATTGCTCGAGGACGCCGGCCTTCTCGCTGCATCAATGGGAGATTTTAAGATTGCTCTGGATCTATTGGGTCGCGGCCTTGAATTGAGCCGACAAACCGCTCAAGGAGGAGACCGCATCTTTCTCCTTGCGATTGCGAGAATACATGCGAGAAGAAACAGCGGTCGCGGAGACTTGGAAGAGGCCTGGAAATACTACAACTTGGCTAAAACGGCATTCGCTGCAAGCCGACACGGCAAAGCAGGTTTCCCACGTGATGACTTGCTAACCATGGACCTCGCAGGTATCCGCCTCCAGCACTATCGTGGAGGGCTGGCTTACGAATTCATCAATAAAGCGGGATTTAAACCAGTCAGAGCAGCATTATTCGAGCAGAAGACCGTTGGTGCCGACTTCGTTGTTGAGCCAAAGAACGCCGATTTGCTCGAAGGCTATGGAATATCCGGAAATCTCCTCCTCCGGTGCCTATTCAAATCAGACATCTCCAGATCGGATATAGACAGCATAGATCAAGTTGTCAGAGAATGGGGCAATGGTGGGTTAGTGGACGAACAAGTAGTCCTGTTGCTCGTGGCTTCTTTGCCAGAGCCGGTTGAACGGCTTCTCTTCCAGCGACTAGAGGACCGAAAACGGACTGTTCCTGCAATAGTCCCAATCACGCAATCGCAGATCGAAACAGCTGAGCGGGCAAGCGACGTTCTACGGGAAGTATTGGACCGCTGGCTATACAGACGCGATCTTTTTGCTCAGAACTTTCCCGTCTCCGGCAGACGTTTTTTTGGTCGCGAGCGTTCACTTGCTGAAATTCGGGATGCAATCGCAAATGGAACTGCCGCAGGTATATTTGGTTTGCGTAAAGTGGGAAAAACGTCGCTCCTGAAAGAAATCGAAAGGCGTGCCAATGAGGGGGGGGACATTGCGATTTACATTGACCTTCTCCGAATCCCTGCGGATATCACAGACACGAAATGGTTGTACTGGAAGCTAGGAAGAGAGCTTGCAAAAAAAACAGCAGCTCGCCAAGGATTTAAGGCGGTGCGGTGGCGATTGGGCGATGAATTCGATGACTATCTCGATGTCCCAGATGGTTACCCCGTTGCAACCGCTTTCGACTCTGACCTTAGTCGAGCTCTTGACTTGATCCGGAAGTCGCCGCTTAACCCCCGCCCCAAAATCATTATTATGCTCGACGAGATCGAGCGTTTGCTTCCAAACTCAACGGGAAAGGAGGGGTTTAAAGGGTTTTTCGATTTTTTCAGCTACATTCGCGGTGTAGCCCAAGAGTCCTCCGATTTTGTCCCCATCGTGACCGGTGCAAATGCGGCCATAGCAGAAGCAGCTCAATTTTCTGGAAAAGACAATCCGGTCTTCAATTTCTTCCGCGAGATATATCTTCCGCTGCTTCAAAGCGGAGAATCAATTCAGATGGTTCAGACGTTGGGGAAGGGAATGGGAGTGCGGTTCTCGCCAGACGTGGCCCATAGAGTACATGCCTTAACTGGAGGCCATCCCTTCTTCATTCGCCAGCTTTGTAGTTTTCTATGCTCTCGATACTCTGAACGTCCGCTCACAATGACTGTCCAGAAAATCAATGTCTTGGTAGAAGCGTATTTGGAAATCGCTGGCCGAGATTTTGGCGAGATTGTGGAAAGATTCTCCCGCGATTACCCCGAAGAACTTGATGTTTGTTTAGCAATAGCGCAAGGGGAAGATACTCGACTAGAAAACCTAACGGGCAGAAAGCCAAAGACGTTGAGTTTAAGGCACCTTGTTGGTTATCAGATTGTTGCCATTACAGACAACAGGGCGTCGTTGACCATGGAGTTGATGAGGCGTTGGCTTGAGGACGGGAGGGTTGGAAATGTCAGCTAGTTTAGCTATTCGCCCTGGCTCACAGTTCTTTGTGGAGAGGGACGATGCGTGTAATCGAATCCTTGAGGCAACACGAAAAACAAATGCGGTATTGCTATTCGGTGGACGTCAATCTGGGAAGACGACCCTTCTGCTTCGTTTGAGGGACAGATTGCTCCGTATGTCGGGCAATGTATTAACCTTGGGCTCGCTCGACGTGCCTGTATACGTCGACCTTACCCGGCTAAAATACGACGCGGAGCCCGCAGATTTTTTTCAATTATTGGTACTCGCTGCCCGAAGGTCTTGTGCGCAGCAAATTGTTGGCTTCCCCAGTGATAGTGTTGACAGCCATATCGTTAGGCGGACGGGGGACCTCCTTGATAATTTCGTCGGTGATTTACAGGGTGTCAGCACGGCGTGCGGCGAAGTCGAGCCACGATTTGTTTTCCTTCTTGACGAGGCAAAGCGTGTCCTCGGTGACCGATTCCCGCGAGGGTTCCAGGACAACCTGTTTTCATTACTATTTGGCGAATCAGACGTACAAAACTTTAGTATTGCGATGGTCTTTGCTGGCGCTCAGCATCTCTATGCTTTTTCGCTCGACGATACGTCACCGATAGGGAGTCGGGCAATCCCATGTCACATAAAAAATCTAACTGAAAAGGCCATTGGAGAGCTCACAAGCCAAGCATTCCCAAATAGAGAAGCGGCAGAGTTGGTTGAGGTAACAAGCTTTATTTGGGAAAGGACAGGAGGTCAAGCTGGTTTATCGGCAAAGTTGTTAGAAGAATTGGCGCGGATATCGCCCCCTCGAATAACAGCAGATGTATTGTTATCCGTAGGACAAACCGTATCAGATGACAATCGGGGCCTACTTGAGAATTGGTCGCTATCACTCACGCCTCGTGCGCGAGCAATAGCTCTAGATCTTTGCAAGAAAGAGCGGCTATCCCTGACAGATGTCGCCACTGTTCTTCGTGAGTCGATGCTCGAGCCCATGCTTGCACCGAGGGTAATAGAGGAATTTCAATACACGGGTATTGGAGACGAGTTAAATGGGGGAGTAGTTCGGCGGAATGACATTTTTTGGAGTTATTACGAGCCGCTCAACACGGATGTTGCTAAGCCTTCCGCTGCACAGGACGTTTGGAGGCTGATAGAGACAACCGAGCTTTCGATGCGGGACCTTATCAAAAGAAAGTACGAAGTGGCACATCCAAAGAGTGTTGAGAAAGCAATGAGTACTGTTCTGGGGGAGAAGGCGTGGGCCGAAATCCAGGAAACAAAGGAAAAATCGAAGAGCAAATACAAGTATTCTCGAGATGCCGTCGAGCGTGACACCATGTCGTGCATGTACTTCGGACACCTTAAAGATCTAATGATTCATGGACTGGGTTGGCAGTCCTTCAAGCATATGTTCCGCGACAAGCGTGAACTCGAAGACAGGGTGAGTGCGATCATTGCCTCGCGCCGGAATGACGAATTCCCCCTTCGGGTCTTCCTCAACCCCCGCGCGTGTTGCCCGCCAGCATCGCCCGCATCGCCGCCAGCCGCGCCGCGCCGCCGGCCTTGTCCGGGGCGCTGTCGGTCTTGCCGCCCGAGAAGCGCAGATCGTCCTTGCCCATCTCGGCGATGAAGCGCGACGGTTCGCAGGGGATCAGTTCCCGGCCCTGCTTGCGCCGTTCGGCGTAGCTGATGTGCAGCGAGCGCTGGGCGCGGGTGATGCCGACGTACATCAGGCGGCGCTCTTCCTCAAGCTTCACCGGATCGAGCGATTCGCGGTGCGGCAGCACGCCCTCCTCGACGCCGATCAGGAACACGTGCTTGAATTCCAGGCCCTTTGAGGCATGCAATGTGGATAGTTGCACGGCATCGGGCTGGCTGCCGTCGTCCTGCTTGTCGAGCATGTTGATCAACGCGATCATCTGGGTGAGTTCGAGCAGCGTCTTCTTGTCTTCCTCGCCCTTCTGCGTCAGCCAGTTGACCAGTTCCCGGACGTTCTCCCAGCGGGTCTGCGCGGCGCGCCGCTCTTCCTCGCCGTAGAGCCACGACTCGTATCCGATGGCGGCGAGCATGTCCTCCATCACCTGCCCCACCGGTTCCTTCGCCGCACGGTATTCGAGGCGGTTGATGAACTGGCAGAACTCCTGCAACGGCGCGAGCTGGCGCGGTTGCACGCGGTGCGCGAAACCTTCCTCGAAGGCGGCGGCGAACAGCGAGATATGCCGTTCGCCGGCATATTTTCCGAGTGCTTCCAGCGTCGTGCCGCCGACGCCGCGCTTGGGCGTGGTGACGGCGCGGATGAACGCCGGATCGTCGTCGTTGTTGGCTAGCAGGCGCAGGTAGGAAGTGATGTCCTTGATCTCGGCCTTGTCGAAGAACGATTGGCCGCCGGAGAGCAGGTAGGGCACTTTCTGGTCGCGCAGGTGCTGCTCCAGCGCCCGCGCCTGGAAGTTGCCGCGATAGAGGATGGCGTAGTCGGAGAACCTGGTGCGGTGCTCGAACTTGTGCGCCTGCAGTTTCATCACCACCTGCTCGGCTTCCTTCTCGTTGTCCTTGCAGATCGTCACGCTGATCGCGTCGCCCTGCCCGAGGTCCGACCACAGTTTCTTGTCAAACAGTTTCTCGTTGTGGGCAATCAGGGTGTTCGCCGCCTTGAGGATGCGCACCGTCGAGCGGTAGTTCTGCTCGAGCTTGATCAGCTTGAGGTTCGGGTAGTCGCGCGGCAGCCCGCGCAGGTTTTCGATGTCCGCGCCGCGCCAGCCGTAGATGGCCTGGTCGTCGTCGCCCACGGCGGTGAAGGCCGCGCGCGGCCCGGCCAGTTGCTTGAGCAGGTGGTACTGGCAGGCGTTGGTGTCCTGGTACTCGTCGATCAGCAGGTAGCGCAGGCGGTTCTGCCACTTGTCGAGCACTTCCGGATGTTTCCTGAACAGCTCGACCGGCAGGGAAATCAGGTCGTCGAAGTCGACCGCCTGGTAGGCCTTCAAGGTCGCCGCGTAGCTGGCGAAAGCCTGCGCGGCCAGCTTCTCGGTGTCGTTCTGCGCGGCCTTCATCGCCTGGTCGGGCGACACCAGCGCGTTCTTCCAGTTGGAGACCAGCGACTGCAGGCGGCGGATCGTCGCCTTGTCGGTACTGCCGGCGAGATCGGAGAAGATGCCGTAGCAGTCGGTGGAGTCAAAGATCGAGAACTGCGGCTTGTAGCCGAGCACCTTCGCTTCCTCGCGCAGGATGCGCACGCCAAGCGAGTGGAAGGTGGAGATGGTCAGCCCGGCCGGCTTGTCCTTGAGCAGGTGGCCGACACGCTCCTGCATCTCCCGCGCGGCCTTGTTGGTAAAGGTGATCGCGGCGATGTTGCACGGATTGAAGCCGCAGTCGTTGATCAGGTAGGCGATCTTCTGGGTGATCACGCGCGTCTTGCCGGAACCGGCACCGGCAAGCACCAGCAAAGGACCGTCGAGGTAGCGAATAGCTTCACGCTGGGGGGGATTGAGTAATGCGGACATCGATCTACAAAAAGCGGTAACCACAACGAACACAACGGGCACGACGAAAACCAGACAGCAAGGTGGTGCTCGTTGTGCCCGTTGTGGTTAAGAATCAAAAATACTGGGTAGCCAGAAACGCCAATAACAACACGGCAATCAGGCCGAGCAGCCGGTTTTGCCGGCGTTGCGTGGCCGCCAGTTCGGCCAGGATCGGGGCGAGTTCGGCTTTCTTCTCGCGCTGCAAGGCCAGGTGCATCAGGCGCGGTAGTTGCGGCAGGGTGCGCGCCCAGTGGGGGGATTCCTGCTTCAGTCCACGCAGCATTGCCCGCCAGCCGAGCTGCTCGCTCATCCAGCGTTCAAGGAAGGGCTTGGCGGTCGTCCACAGGTCAAGGTTCGGGTCGAGCTGGCGGCCCAGCCCTTCGATATTCAGCAGCGTCTTCTGCAGCATGACCAGTTGCGGCTGGATCTCGATGTTGAAGCGGCGCGAGGTCTGGAACAGGCGGAGCAGCACCTTGCCGAAGGAAATCTCGTGCAGCGGCCGGTCGAAGATCGGCTCGCAAACGGCGCGGATCGCCGCCTCGAACTCGTCGACGCGGGTGTCCGGCGGCGCCCAGCCGGCCTCTACATGCGCCGTCGCCACGCCCTTGTAGTCGCGCCGGAAGAACGACAGGAAGTTCTGCGCCAGATAATTCTTGTCGACGTCGGTGAGCGTGCCGACGATGCCGAAATCGAGCGCGATGTACTTGCCCTTGTTCTCCCCGTCGATAGCCACGAAGATGTTGCCGGGATGCATGTCGGCGTGGAAGAAGCCGTCGCGGAAGACCTGCGTGAAGAAGATCTCCACCCCGGCGCGCGACAGTTCGGAGAGATCAATGCCGGCGGCCACCAACGCATCGTTCTGGCTGATCGGGATGCCGTGCATGCGATCCATCACCATGACCGTGGTGGTGCACATGTCCCAATACACCTCGGGCACCAGCAGCAGCTTCGAGTCCTTGAAGTTGCGCCGCAACTGCGAGGCATTGGCGGCCTCGCGCATCAGGTCCAGTTCGTCGTAGAGATACTTGGCGAACTCGGCGACGACCTCGCGCGGCTTCAGGCGCTTGCCGTCCGTCCACACCTTCTCGAGCACGCCGGCCAGGGTATCGAGCAGTGCCAGATCGTGGGCGATCACCCCTTCCATGTCCGGACGCAGGATCTTGACCGCCACCTCGTGCCCGCCGTTCTCGGGACGCAGCCGGGCAAAATGCACCTGCGCCACCGAGGCGCTGGCCACCGGCGTCTCGTCGAACTCGGC
>JARKPC010000277.1 GCA_029975435.1 Propionivibrio sp.
CACCTCGTGCCCGCCGTTCTAGGGACGCAGCCGGGCAAAATGCACCTGCGCCACCGAGGCGCTGGCCACCGGCGTCTCGTCGAACTCGGCGAACACCTCGCTCGCCGGCCGCCCGTAGGCGGCTTCGATCTGCCCATGAACCTGTTCAGTCGGAAACGGCGGCACGCGATCCTGGAGCTTCGCCAGCTCATCGGCGATGTCCAGCGGCAACAGGTCGCGGCGAGTGGACAACACCTGCCCGAACTTGACGAAGATCGGGCCCAGTTCTTCCAGGAAAAGGCGGAAGCGCACGGCTCCCGACTGCTCTTTCCGGCGCCCCAGATGCAGAAAGCGGAACAGCGGCGCCAGCCGGCCGGTCGGCTCGTGCGCGACGATCAATTCGTCGATGCCGTGGCGATAGGCGACGCTGAAAATCTTGGCGAGGCGGAGGAAACGCATGGACCAGTCGGCGAAAAGTGCAAAACCGTGAGTTTATCCCGATTCGCCGCTTTCTCCTTGCTCATTGTGTTTTTGCGGATCCTCCCGCGAGTCCCGCCTGGCTGTTGGTCATCCGACGAACAGGCGCAGGATATGCCGGTCGTAGATGTTCTCCGCCACGCACTGCCCGATGACCGCTTTGTTGCGTTTGAGTGCATCGGTGTATTCCGTGCCGTACTCGGAGGCAACCTTGTAGCCAACGTGGATGAGTTGGCGGAAGCTCGGGTTGTATTTCGGGTTGCCCGGAATATGACGCAGCGTCGACGCATAGTCCTCGCTGCTCCACCCGGCAATCGACTCCGGCGCGGGAAGCCGGTCGCTCTTGATGTCGATGACGGCCGCGTAAGGCCCGCACAATTCATCCTTGCGCTGGAAGGCCCGGGCGTAGATCGATTTGGCCAGCGCCAGGCCATCGTCTCCGGACAGGGACAGGCCGATCACTTCTTCCAGCCAGGAGGTTCCGGCGGTCTTGACGTGAATCCCCTTGTCGTACTGCTTGAGCAGGCGGCCCATCACCGGGTAGATCGAGAACTTGTCGCTGCCGGAGTGCACGCTGAGCTTGAGTTCGGCGGGCAGGCCGAAGTTCTTGACCGCATAATCGATGACCAGCATGTCCTCCTCGAATTCCTTGCCGAACTGTTCGACGTTGCCCTCGTAGTCGACGCCCTTGTTGAAGCGGCCGGTGAACTTCGGGGCGATGGTCTGTGCCGGCACCTTGAGGTCGGCCAGCGACTTCAGGATGAAGAGCATATCCAGCGGCTTCTGCGGTTCGTCCACCTCGTCCATCGACACCTCGGTAACGAAGTTGCCGACGCCCTTCTTTGCGGCGATGTGCTGGTAGATCTTTGCCGCTTCCTGAGTGGCGAACAGGAACTTGGCGGCGAATTTCTTGAGGTATTCCTCGGTGATTTCGAACGGATGCGCGATGCCGGGGATGTTCAGCGAGCCGACGAAGCGGCGGTGACCCGCGACAAACGTGTCGATATCGGCGGCCGACGCGGGTTTGCCGATGTAGTCGGCGACGTCCAGCGTGAAGAAGTCCGAATGGTCGATGAAGCGGTCGACGTTGGTCAGATTGATGTGATCGGCATCGACGAAATACGGGCCGGCATATCCCAGCGCCTTGACGGCCGCATCCGCCGCACGGCGGGTATCGGCAGGCTCGGAGTGCACGATGTTGTGTTCGCGGTTGGACTTGTTCCATACGGGGGTGATGGCGACACCGAGTTTCTCGCGGGCCTTGAGGATCGCCGAAAGCTGCGCTTCGCCCTGATGTGAAAACCGGTCGCCGATGCCGAACGAATACTTGCCGAGATTCATTGCCGCGCTCCTTGGTTGTCTAGCCACTGAAGAATTGGTCATGCCACTTGTCCAGTCTAGGTTAATCGGACTGCGAACTCAAGATCGGGCATTGGCAAAAAAAAAACGGCTGCCCGATTGCGCGAGCAGCCGTCGTATTCGGGGTAACTGGCCCTACATTCCGAGATAGGCTTTCTTTACCTCTTCATTACTCAGCAGATTCTCCGCACGATCCTCCATGGTGATCGCGCCGTTCTCCATGACGTAGCCGCGATGCGCGATCTTGAGCGCCTGATTGGCGTTCTGCTCGACCAGGAATACAGTGGTGTTGCTCTCGGCGTTGATCTGCTTGATGATCTCGAAGATCTGCTTGATGATCAGCGGCGCCAGCCCGAGCGACGGTTCGTCGAGCAACAGCAGCGACGGTCGCGCCAGCAGCGCACGGGAGATGGCCAGCATCTGCTGTTCGCCGCCGGAGAGGGTGCCGCCGGCCTGGTTACGGCGCTTTTCCAGAATCGGGAAGCGCCCGAAGACATCGTCGATGTCGGCCTTGATCCCGGCGCGGTCATTGCGCAGGTAGGCGCCCATTTCCAGGTTTTCGATCACGCTCATTTGGGGAAAGATGTGGCGTCCTTCCGGAACCTGGATGATGCCCTGGCTGACGATCTGTTCGGCGCTCAGGTGCTGAATCGGTTCGCCGCGGAACAGGATCTGCCCATGACGGGGCGGCGTCACGCCGCAGATCGACATCAGCGTGGTGCTCTTGCCCGC
Source organism: Propionivibrio sp. (assembly GCA_029975435.1). Taxonomy (GTDB): domain Bacteria; phylum Pseudomonadota; class Gammaproteobacteria; order Burkholderiales; family Rhodocyclaceae; genus Propionivibrio. Next base: position 2,548 of record JARKPC010000277.1, read on the forward strand.
ACCGTTGGCGCCGATCAGGGTGACGATCTCGCCTTCGTTGATTGTCAGCGAGACGCTTTTCAGCGCCTGGATGTTGCCGTAGTAGGTCTGGATGTTGCGGACTTCAAGCATGGGCTTCCTCACCGAGATAGGCCTCGATCACCTTCGGATTCTCCTTGATCTGCTGCGGCGTTCCCTGGGCAATCTCCTTGCCGTATTCCATCACGTAGATGCGATCGGAGATGTTCATCACCAGCTTCATGTCGTGTTCGATGAGCAGGATCGCCACCTTTTCCTCGGCGCGGATGCGCGTGATCAGCGCGTCGAGTTCGTGCGTTTCCTGCGGGTTCATGCCCGCCGCCGGCTCGTCGAGCAACAGCAGGAAGGGGTCGGTGGCCAGCGCGCGGGCAATCTCCAGCCGACGCTGCGCGCCGTAGGAGAGATTGCGCGAGAATTCGTCGGCAACCTCCGCGAGGCCGACCTTCTTGAGCAGCTGGTAGCTCTTGTCGATCGACTCGCGTTCCTCGGCCGCCGCCTTGCGCCCGCCGAAGATGGCGTCGACGATGCTGGTGCTGGTGCGGCAGTGGCGCCCGATCATCACGTTCTCCAGCACGGTCATCGCCGGGAACAGGCGGATGTTCTGGAAGGTGCGCGCCATGCCGAGTTCGGTGATGCGGTTCGGCTTCATGCCGTTGATGCGTCGCGCCGGACGGCCGGGCGGGAGCATCTTCACGTCGCCGCGGGTGGGTTCGTAAATACCGGTAACGCAGTTGAAGAAGGTTGTCTTGCCCGCGCCGTTCGGCCCGATCAGGGCGACGATCTCGCCTTCGTAGATGTCCAGCCCGACGTTGTCGACGGCGCGCAGGCCGCCGAAATCCATCGTCAGGCCGCTGACTTCCAGCAGCTTCTTGCGTTCGTCATTTGCCGCCATCGTCGTCCTCCCTCTCGGCGGTGTCGTATTCGTACTTGCGCCGCATATCGTTGATCAGCCCCTGCGGGCGGAAGATCATCATCAGCACCATCACCGCGCCGAAGACCAGCATGCGGTACTCGGCGAAGGCGCGGAGGTATTCGGGCATCAGCTTCAGGGCCAGCGCCGCGATGATGACGCCGAGGATTGAGCCCATGCCGCCGAGCACGACCATCGCCAGGATCATCGCCGAGTCCATGAAGGTGAAGCTGTCCGGGTTGATGAAGTTGTTGTGCGCCGCGAACACCACGCCGACGAGTCCCGCCCAGAAGGCGCCGAGCGCGTAGGCCGAGAGCTTGGTGCGCGCCATGTCGACGCCCATCGCCACGCAGGCGATCTCGTCCTCGCGCAGCGCCATCCAGGCGCGTCCGATGCGCGAGTTCTTCAGCCGCGTGGTGACGAGCACCGCCAGCGCGACGAGGCCGAGGACGATGTAGTAGGTATAAACGGCCTTTTCCCGGCCGGTGAGTTCGACCCCGAAGAAGTCGGGGCGCGGTATGTTGGCGATGCCCGCGGCACCGCCGAACACTGTGTCCCAGTTCTCCAGAACGATCTTGGTGATCGACGCGAAGCCCAGCGTAACGATGGCCAGGTAGTCGCCGCGCAGGCGCAGGATCGGGAAGCCCAGGACGACGCCGAACAGCGCCCCCATCAACCCGCCGAGCGGCAGGCAGGTCCAGAAGCCCATGCCGAAGGTCTTGGCCAGCAGGGCATAGGTGTAGGCGCCGACAGCGAAGAAGGCGATGTAGCCCAGGTCGAGCAGGCCGGCGAGGCCGACGGTGATATTGAGGCCCAGGCCGAGCACCACGAAGATCAGCGCGCTGACCATGACATTGACGTGGTAGAAATTCTGCCCGGTCGACACCAGCCAGGGGAAGACCATGGCCAGCGCGCCGACCGCGATCAGCACGCGGCGGCTCAACACCGGATCGGCGGCGAGGCGCTGCGTCCAGGTCGGCTTCTTCAGCTCCGGATGCTTGTCGTTCGATACCTGCGCCAGCTTGGACATGCGGCGCTCGATCGAGAACTGCCAGAACCAGGCAATGGCGAAGGCACAGATTCCGACCAGCGCCATGTTATGCCATCGCCATTCAATCTCGCGACTCACTGTGTTGACCCGCACGACCATCAGCGGCAGGGTGAGGAACATGAACCACAGGGCGATGCCCAGCGAACGTTTCACGTGCGTCATGGCGTTACACCTTCTGCTTGACCGCCTTGCCGAGCAGGCCGGCCGGGCGCAGGATGAGGATCAGGACCAGCAGGCCGAAGGCAAAGACGTCTTCGTACGCGCTGGAGATGTAACCGGCGCCGAAGGTCTCGGCGATGCCGAGCACCATCGCGCCGAGCACCGCGCCGGGGATGTTGCCGATGCCGCCGAGCACCGCCGCGGTAAACGCCTTGATGCCGGCCATGAAGCCGATGGCGCTATTGATCTGGCCGGTACGGGAAGCGATGAGGACGCCGGCGATCGCGGCGAGCACCGAGCCGATGATGAAGGTCGCCGAGATGACGCGATCGACGTTGATGCCGACCAGTCGCGCCATCACCATGTCCTGCTGCGTGGCGCGCATGGCCTTGCCGATCTTGGTGTACTTGATCAGCACGGTCAGTGCCACCATGGTCAGGGCGGTCACGACCAGAATGACCATGTCGACCGAACTGACGAAACGCGACAACGGTTCCATGAATTCGAATTCGGGAACCAGTTCGGGGAACGGCAGAAAGTCGGGCGTCTGCACCAGTTGCACGTAATTCATCAGGAAAATCGACGCGCCGATGGCGCTGATCAGCGGAGAGAGGCGCGGCGCGTTGCGCAACGGGCGATAGGCGATCTTCTCCAGCGTGTAACCATAGGCAGCGGCATATATCACCGCGATCACCGCCGCGAGCACCAGCACCGAGAGACCGCTGTCACTGTAGCCGCTCAGGGTCAGGATGCCCGTAATGATCAGGGCCACAAACGCCCCGACCATGTAGATCTCGCCGTGGGCAAAATTGATCAGCTGGATGATGCCGTAGACCATCGTGTAGCCGAGCGCGATCAGGGCGTAGATGCTGCCCTTGACCACGCCGCCGCACAACAGCTCGAACAGATACTCGAAATCCATGAGTGGCCCGTCGTCGTTGGGAATGAAAAAGACTTGAAGCTTTCGATGAGAAGCAGCTGAGACCCGCCGCTCCAAAAAACCGGGAGGGGGTCGGTGACCCCCTCCCGGCCGGTTGCCTTGTTGCTACTGGTGAGTCTTACTTGACCTCGGCGAAGGCGCCGTTCTTGACCTGATAGACCGCGAAGCCCACGCCTTCGGCATCACCCTTCGCGTTGAATTTGATCTTGCCGACGGTGGTTTCGACTTCGCTGCTCTTCAGTGCCTTGCCCAGCGCGTCGTAGTCGGTGCCTCCGGCGACCTTGACGGCATTCAGGGCAGCAACGGTCGCCGCATAGGCCTGGTCGAAGAAGGTGCCCGGTTCCTTGCCATACTTGGCCTTGTACGCGTCACGCACCTTGCCGTTCAGCGGATACTTGGAAACGTCCATCGGGCCGGTGGCATAGACGCCTTCGGCATCCTTGCCGGCGATCTTCAGGAAGCCATCACCCTTGATCCCGTCCGGGCCGATGAAAGCCACCTTGATCTTCTTCTTGTTCATCTGCGACAGGAGCTTGGAGGCTTCCGGATGATAGCCGCCGAAGATGAGCACGTCGGCCTTTTCCTTGTTCAGTTTCTGGATGACCGCCGAATAGTCCATGGCGCCCGGCTGGATGCCTTCATACATGACGACCTTGGCCTTGCCACCCTTCTCGATCGCTTCCTTGGCGAAGTCCGCAAAGCCCTTGCCGTAGTCGCCCTTGTCATGCAGGACCGCGACTTTCTTCGCGTTCAGCTTGTCGGTGGCGAAAGCCGCCGCGAGCATGGCCTGGTCATCGTCCGGAGCGATGGTGCGATAGAAGTTCGGATACTCGCCGGCCTTGGTCAGCGGGGGATTGGTTGCCGACGGGCTGATGGCGATGATCTTGGCGCCCTTGTAGATGCCGAGGGCGGCCTTGGTGGCGCCGGAGCAGACGTGGCCGATGACGATATTGACGCCTTCCGAGACCAGCTTGGTGGCAACGTTGGTAGCCAACTCGGGCTTGCACTGGTCGTCGCCGACCATCAGTTCGACCTTCTTGCCGTTGATGCCGCCCTTGGCATTGATTTCGGCAACCACCATCTCGGCAGCGTCCTTGCTCGGCAGGCCGTAAGGCGCGAGATCGCCCGTATGCGGGCCGGCCACGCCGAGCTTGATGGTATCGGCGGCCAAAGCCGGCGCGGAAATAAGCGTCGCGGCGAGCGCAGCGGCAACGAGGTGGCCCAAGGTCGTTTTTTGCATAGGAGCAGTCTCCTCAAGTTGGGGGTTGTATGGTAAGAAGCGAAAACCGGCCGAGGTTAGTTCAAAACGCCCCCACGGTCAAGGAAAAAACCGTTTGTTTTCATGGGCCAGGACCAGGTCATGGCGGCAACGCGGCGGGCCATGCCGCTTTGCCGGCCCCTTCGCCGCCCCGTGACCCCTCGGCTCGTCCACATCGCCCGCCCGCCTCGGCGGCGGTTGCATTTATCGATCCATCCAGTATATTGCTAACTCGAGACAGCTATCTGTCCGGTCTATTTCAACAAAACACAGGAGGGACTCACCATGTTGACGAAATCGCGTTGTCTGGGAATTCTGGCCGGCCTGAGTCTGATCGGGGCCGCATCTGCGCAGCAGCCGATCGTGATGCGCTGGGGCGACGTCGTTGCCGGAGGCCATCCGCAAGTGATGATGATTGAACGCGTCGCCGCCGAGGTGAAGGCCAAGACCGGCGGACGCATCGACATTCAGGGCTTCCCCAACGGGCAGATGGGCGGCTCGCGTGACATGATCGAGGCGGTCTCCAACGGCACGCAGCAGTTGGTCACAGAAGGCGCCGCCAACTTCGGCGCATGGATTCCGTCGATCTCCGTCACGGAGGCTCCGTTCATCTGGAAGAACCCGGCCCACCTGATCAATGCGCTTAACGGTCCGCTGCTGGAGAAGTACAACGAACAGCTGATCAAGGCGCGCGGGATGCGCATCCTGGGTGCCGTCTACTACGGAACCCGCCACCTGACGACGTCGAACCGTGAGGTCAAGACCGTCGATGATGCCAAGGGCCTGAAAGTGCGTGTTCCTGAAAACGATGTGTTCAAGGCCATGGCCGAGAGTTGGGGCGCCAAGCCGACGCCGATGAATTTCAATGAGCTGTACCTGGCGCTGAAGACGGGCACGGTCGACGGACAGGAGAATCCGCTGCCGACGATCAAATCGGGCAAGTTCCACGAAGTGCAGAAATACATCATCCTCACCGGCCACATCATGACGCCGCGCCTGGTGGTAGTGAACGACGCCTTCTGGCAGAAGATTCCCGCGGCCGACCGCAAGATCGTCGAGGATGCGCTGAAGACGCACATGGCCTGGGCCGACGCGGAAATCCAGAAACAGGAAGTGGCGCTGCTCGATGAATTCAAGGCCGCCGGCGTGACGATCATCCAGCCCGATGTGGAATCCTTCCGCAAGGCCACGATGGCCGTCGTTCCCGCCAAGTTCGAAGCCAAGTGGGGCAAGGGCACCTTCGACTCCATCGCCAACATGAAGTAAGTCGTCGGGGGACGCATGCCGATCGATCGCATTTCCCGTGCGGCACTCAAGGTGCTGCACGGAACCGGCGTCGTGCTGTTCGTCGGCATGTGCCTGCTGGTTCTGGCCCAAGTGGTGGCGCGCAAGTTCTTCGAACCGCTGGTATGGAGCGAGGAGCTCGCCCGCTACACCTTCATCTGGGTGGCTTTTCTCGGCTGGGTCATCGCCAACCAGCACAAGTCGCACATTCACATCTCGCTCGTGCTTGACCGTGCCGGGCCGAAGCTGAAGCTGGCGCTGGGCGTTTTTGCCGACCTGCTGGTGATCGTTTTCGCACTGATCTTCACCGTCAAGGGATGGCGTCTGGTGCAGAACAACCTCGACATCGAGACGGTCACGCTGTTCTTTGACTTCTGGGTGGTCTATCTGATCATTCCGGTCTCGGCGCTGGCCTCCATCGTGGTGGTCGGCTGCGACCTCGTGGCGGTGATCCGCGGCCGCTCCACGGGCAAGGAGGTTCGGTTATGAGCGCCCTCGCCCGGCCGCCCGAAGAGAGCGCTTGTCCTCCCGGGGGGAGGATGTCGCGCAGCGACAGGAGGGTAGTCCAGTGAGCAGCGTGATGCTGATCATCCTGGCCGTGTGGTTCGTCGCGCTGTTTTCCGGCGCGCCGATCTACGTGCTGATGGCGCTGGCCGGAGCGGCCTTCGCCTACGTGGCCGGCATCGATCTGATCGTGATTCCGCAGAAATTCGCCAAGGCCGCCGACAGCTTCCCGCTGCTGGCGGCGCCGATGTATATCCTGATGGGCAGCCTGATGAATTCGTCAGGAGTCACCCTGCGCATCCTGCGCTTCGCCACGGTCTGCGTTGGCTGGTGGCGTGGCGGGCTATGCCACGCCAACATCCTGGCCAGCGTGATCTTCGCCGGCATGAGCGGTTCGGCTGTGGCCGACGCCGGAGGCATCGGCGCCATCGAGATCAAGGCCATGCGCGATGCCGGATACGACGGCGAAACCGCGGCGGCGATCACCGCCGCCTCAGCAACCATCGGCCCGATCATCCCGCCTTCTCTGCCGATGATCATCTACGGCGTGGCCGCGGAGACGTCGATCGGCAACCTGTTCATCGGCGGTGTCATTCCGGGACTGTTGATGGCCGGTGCGCTGATGCTCATGGTCCGCGCCATGTCGGTACGCAAGAACATGCCTAGCATGCCTGCGCCCGACGGGCGCGAAATCTGGGAAGCCTTCACCGGCGCCATCCCTGCGCTGATGTGCCCGGTCATCCTTTTCGGCGGAATGATGACCGGGTTTTTCACACCAACCGAAGCCGCGGCGGTGGCCGCCTTCTACGCGCTCGTCGTAGGGGTCCTCTACCGCGACATCAAATTCGCCGATCTGCCGCGCATCGTCCTGGAAACGGTCGAAACGACCGGAGTCCTGATGGCTCTGGTGATGAGCGCGGCGCTGCTCGGCTACGCCCTGTCGATGTCGCGCCTGCCGCAGGAATTCGGAGCCTGGCTGACCGGGACGCTGAGTTCGAAGGTCGTCTACCTGCTGATGGTGAACGTCATCCTGTTGATCGTCGGCTGTTTCATGGAGGCGATCTCGGCCATGCTGATCCTGATCCCCATCCTGGTGCCACCGGCCATGGCTCTCGGCATTGATCCCACGCAATTTGGCCTGGTCGTCGTACTCAATTTGATGATTGGGACAATCACCCCGCCCGTCGGGATCGTGCTGTTCATCACCGCGCGGGTAGCCAATCTGCCGTTCGACCGGGTATGCAAGGCGACCATGCCGTACCTCTGGCCGCTGGTGGCTGTGCTGATGGCGATCACCTTCGTGCCGGCCCTGACGACCTGGCTGCCCAACCTCTTCCGATAGCACTGCGCGGGGAAGAATTCCCTTCTTGGGTGACCGGCGCGTCACCCTTTCTTTTCACTGCAGGCGCAGCAGGATAGTCAGGTAGGCGGCATAGAGAAGCAGCAACCACACGGCCCGTCCGCGTCCGATAACCCCGCCCCGGTCAGGATAGGCACGGAGCAGGATGGCCAGCCCAAACCCCAGGGCCACGTACATCTCGTTCCGATCCACGGCAATCGGACAGATGATGGCAGCAACGGCCACAATGAAACAGCCGTTGAAGATGTTGCTGCCCAGCACGGTTCCCAGGCCAACCTCGTCGTAACCGCGCAGCTTTGAGGCGATGGTCGTGGCCAATTCCGGGATCGTCGTTCCCACGGCCACGACGATGGCCCCGATCACGAACTCGCCGATGCCGAAGGCCCGGGCAATTCCCTTGGCGCTGGACACGATGAGCTCGCCCGCCGCGAAAAGGATCAGCAGTCCGGCGGCCAGGGCCGCAATCAGCCGCCATCCGTGCTGCTCCCCGGACGAGGGGGGCGTCTCGGCGCGCTGTCGGCGTGCCTCCTGCACCGTCAGGAATAACCAGACAAGGAAGACGGCCAGCAGTACCACGCCATCGCTCCGCGAGACTTCGCCATCGGCCGCCAGTACGCCTGTCAGCAGCGGGGTCAGCAGCGCCGCCGGAAAATCGCGCCGGATACTGCCGCGCGGGCATCGCATCGGCGAGATGAGCAGCGCCGCGCCCAGAACCAGCGACGCATTGACGATATTCGCCCCGAGCACGTCGCCGAAAGCAATTTGCGGCACCCCCGCCAGCGCCGCGCTGACGGCAACCGAAAGTTCCGGGCTGGAGGTGGCAAATGCCGCGACCGTCGCCCCGACGATTCCGGGACCGATGCGCAGCAGGAATGCCAGGCCCACGGCACCGCGCACGAACAGTTCGGCGCCGATGGCAGCACAGGCAAACCCGGCGACCAGAACCAAGTAATCGTTCATGAAGCGGAGCCCCTTTGATGGCCAAAGCGGTAACCTTTTCAATATAGACATCCGGCGGAGACTGGCATAGCCTTCCGTCCCTTTGGCCAAATGATTGTCCGAACAGGAGGTTTAGCATGCTGGGTCCGCTGGTCAACAGTGCCGCCCTGATGGTTGGCGCCATCTCGGGGGCACTTCTCGGGCGAATGGTCCCGCGCCGTGTCAAGGAGGCGCTGCCATTGACCTGCGGCATGATCTCGCTGGGCATCGGCGCCGTTCTGGTCAACAAGGTCCAGGCGCTGCCGGCGGTTTCCCTGGCGCTTATCGCCGGCGCGCTGATTGGAGAACTGCTGTATCTCGAACGCGGCCTGGAACTGTCCATCAAATGGGTGCAAAAGCGCTTTGAGCGCACTTGCCCGGAAGATCGTGGCAACCCTCGCGCCGATGGCTTCATCGTCAAGTTCGTGACGATATCGGTGCTGTTCTGCGCCAGCGGCATGGGCATATTCGGCGCCACCCACGAAGGCATGACGGGCGAGCCGAACATCCTGCTGGCCAAGTCCGTGCTCGATCTGTTCACGGCGATGATCTTCGCTACCGAACTTGGTTTCTCGGTGGCCCTCATCGCCGCCCCGCAGATCGCCATCCAGAGCACTCTCTATCTCGGCGCACACCTGCTGATGCCCCTGACCACGCCGGCCATGCTGGCCGACTTTTCGGCCTGCGGCGGCATCGTGATGCTGGCGACCGGGCTGCGCATCTGCGGCATCAAGATCTTCCCGATCGTCAATATGCTCCCCGCGCTTCTGCTGGTCATGCCCGTTTCGGCCCTGTGGGCGAGATTCTTCGCGTAATCTCGGCGCAAACGCGGAAACCGCCCGGCATCGTATAATCAGCCTCTTGGCTCATCATCCGGATTCGCAACGCAATGACTCTCGACATCAAAATCCATCTCGCCGACCTGATGCGCACCGCGCTGAACAGCCTCGCGCCCGACCTGGCGGAAACGGCGATCGTCCTGGAACGCCCGAAGCAGGCCGCCCACGGCGATTTCGCCTGCAACCTCGCCATGCAACTGGCGCGCGCAATGAAGCGCAATCCCCGCGAGTTGGCGCAATTGCTGCTCTCCGAGATTCCGCCCTCGCCTTTCGTCGCCAAGATGGAGATTGCCGGCGCCGGATTCATCAACTTCCACCTGCACCGTTCGGCCAAGCTGGAAGTCGTGCGCAACGTTCTTGAACAGGGTGAAAATTTCGGCCGGTCGTCGATAGGCGGCAACAGGAAACTGCAGATCGAATTCGTTTCGGCCAACCCGACTGGCCCGCTGCACGTCGGCCACGGGCGCGGGGCGGCTTACGGCGCCAGCCTGTGCAACCTGATGGCCTTCGCCGGCTGGGACGTGACCCGCGAATACTACGTCAACGATGCCGGCCGCCAGATGGACATCCTGGCCACGTCGGCCTGGCTGCGTTACCTGGAATTGCACGATCATCGGATCACCTTCCCGCCCAACGGCTATCAGGGCGACTACGTGCGCAACATGGCCATGGAAATGAAGATCGCTCACGGCGACAAGTACGCCCGCGCGACCTCCGAGGTTCTCGAAGGCACGCCGGGACTGCCGGCACCGGACAGGGCAGACGAAGATGCCAAGGCGCAGCGCGAAGCGCATCTTGACGCGCTGATCGCCAACGCCAAACGCCTGCTCGCAGAAGAGTGGAACTACGTGCACAACCACGTGCTTACCGAACAGCTCGAGGACTGCCGGAGCGACCTCGAGGATTTCGGCGTGCATTTCGACGTGTGGTTCTCCGAAAAATCGCTGTTCGACACCGGCCTCGTCGAGCGTTGCGTCGAGCGGCTGAACGCGGCAGGACATCTTTACGAGCAGAATGGCGCGCTGTGGTTCAAGTCTACCGATTTCGGCGACGAGAAGGACCGCGTGGTGCAGCGCGACAACGGCCTGTACACCTATTTCGCTTCCGACATCGCGTATCACCTGAACAAGTTTGAACGGGGCTTCGACCGGATCATCAATATCTGGGGTGCCGACCACCATGGCTACATTCCACGGGTGAAGGGCGCACTCAAGGCGCTTGAACTCGACCCCGACGTTCTGGATGTCGCCCTCGTGCAGTTTGCCGTGCTCTACCGCAACGGCCAGAAGGCGTCGATGTCCACGCGTTCCGGCGAGTTCGTGACCTTGCGCACGTTGCGCGACGAAGTCGGCAACGATGCCTGCCGTTTCTTCTACGTGCTGCGCAAGTCGGACCAGCATCTCGATTTCGACCTGGACCTGGCCAAGAGCCAGACCAACGAGAACCCGGTCTATTACATCCAGTATGCCCATGCCCGAGTGTGCTCGGTGCTCGCCCAGTGGGACGGCGACGACGAGGTCCTGCGCAAGGCGGATTTCGGGCGCCTCGACAGCCCGCATGAACTGGCTGTCGCCGCCAAGCTCGGCGAGTTTCCGGAAGTCGTCGAATCAGCCTCGCGCGAACTGGCGCCGCACATGATTGCTTTCTATCTCAAGGATCTGGCCGCCGAGTTCCACAGCTACTACAATGCCGAACGCATGCTGGTCGACGATGTTGCCCTGAAGGATGCCCGCATCGCGCTGGCTGCCGCCGTCCGCCAGGTCATCCGCAACGGCATGGCCATCATCGGCGTCAGCTGCCCGCAATCCATGTAAGTCCGAGAAACCGGAACTCCCCATGAGTCGTGACATGAAACCGCGCAAACGCAGCAACGCATCCCGCCGCAAATCGGGTGGCGGAACACTGATCGGTCTGTTTCTCGGCCTGGTTATCGGCGTCCTCGCCGCGGCCGGCGTCGTCTGGTACATCCACAAGACGCCGGCACCTTTCTCCAACAAGGCACAGCCCCCCGCCCCGACAGCTCCGCAACCACCGCAGCAGACGGGCGCGCCGCAGGCGCCGCTGGCACTCCCGGGCAAGCCCGGCGACCCGGTTCCGCAGCCCGGCGATAAGCCGCGCTTCGATTTCTACAAGATCCTGCCGGGAAACAGCGAGGCGATCCCCGACCCCAAGCCGGCCGACGGAAAATCAGGAGAACCAAAACAGGCGGAAGGAACCAAAGGCAAGGATGGGAAGGAAACCGCGCTCAAGGAACCGGTCTATCTGCAGACGGGTTCCTTCCAGAACGCCGGCGACGCCGACAACCAGAAGGCCAAGTTGGCCATGATGGGCGCCGAAGCCTCCATCCAGCAGGTGATGCTGCAGGACAAGGTCTGGTACCGCGTGCGACTGGGCCCGTTCAGGAAAATCGAGGAGGTCAATGCCATGCGAGCCGAACTGGCCCGCCAGGGTATCGAGGCCAATGTCGTGAAGAAGGATTGAATCGAGGAGAGATGCATGAGGAATAAACTGTGGGGATGGCTTGCCGCCCTGACCGTCGGGCTGTTCGCAATCAGCGCTCCCGCACAGGCCCAGTTGGTCGCCGGACGCGACTATGCCGTCATTGAGCCGGTACAACCGACGGACGATCCGTCCAGGATCGAGATCGTCGAGTTCTTCTCCTATGCCTGTCCGCATTGCAACGACCTTAATCCGGCGATTCACCAATGGGCGGCTAAACTGCCGGCGGATGTCGTGTTCAAGCGCGTGCCGGTCAGCTTCAACCCCTTCTACGAACTGATGGCCAAGCTGTTCTATTCGCTCGAGACGACGGGAGACCTGGCGCGCCTCGATACGCCCCTGTTCAACGCCATTCACGTGAAGGGGTTAAAACTGATCAACGAGAAAAGCATCACCGAGTGGGTCACGTCGCAGGGGGTCGATGCCTTGAAGTTCGGCGACGCCTGGAGATCCTTCAACGTCAATAGCAAAACCAAGCGCGCCGATCAGATGGCGCGCAATTTCCGCATCCAGGGGGTTCCAGCCATAGCCGTCGACGGCCGTTACCTGGTCGGCGGCAAGAGTCTGCAGGAACTTCTGGCGCTGACGGACAAGGTCATCGAAAAGCGGCGCGCGGAACGGAATCCGAAGAGCGACAAGCCGACAGGAAAAGCGCCGGCCAAGCCGATTCCGCAAAAGTAGCCGCGTTGCCAGCCCCCCGCGTATTCATTACCGGCGCGTCGTCCGGAATCGGCAGCGCGCTGGCCCGTTACTACGCCGGCCAGGGCGCCGCCCTCGGTTTGGCGGCACGCCGCGGAGAGCAGTTGCAGGCCCTCGCCCGGGAGCTATCCAGCGCCGGCGCGGCGAGCGTTTCGTGTTATCCGCTTGATGTCACCGATGCCGCGGCCCTGCAGGCCGCTGCCGAAGATTTCATCGTTCGCCGCGGCGCCCCGGACATTGTCGTCGCCAACGCCGGTGTTTCCTCCGGCACACTGACCGAATGCCGCGAAGACCTCGACGTTATCCGGCGCATCCTCGACATCAACGTCTTCGGCCTGGCCGCCACCTTTTCGCCCTTTATCCCGGCCATGCGGCAACGGGCGGCAGAAGGCAATCCCGGACGGCTGGTCGGTATAGCCTCGGTTGCCGGTATCCGCGGCCTGCCCGGCGCCGAAGCCTACAGTGCCTCCAAGGCGGCGGCGATCAGCTATCTCGAAAGCCTGCGCCTGGAGATGCGCAGCAGCGGCATCAAGGTCGTGACCATTGCGCCGGGATACATCGAAACTCCAATGACCGCGATCAATCCGTACCCCATGCCCTTCATGCTCCCGGCCGCCGAAGCCGCCCGCCGCTTCGCCCGCGCCATTGAACGCGGCACCAGCTACACCGTCATTCCCTGGCAGATGGGGATCGTTGCCAAAGGCTTGCGCCTGCTGCCGAACTGGCTCTACGACCGGCTGTTTGCCAATGCACCGCGAAAGCCGCGCAATGCTTCCGAATGACACCGGAAAATTGATAAAAATCATGCAGTTTGGTACTCCGGCCGGTATACTTCCGGCTTCGTTTTTCGAGACTCACCATGTTGCAGCAGAAAACTCCCGAACTCGTCTGCCCGGCCGGCAGCCTGCCAGCGCTCAAGGCAGCCGTCGATAACGGCGCCGACACCGTCTATTTCGGCTACAAGAACGACACCAACGCGCGCAATTTCGCCGGCCTGAATTTCGACCGCAAGGCCATGGTCGAAGGCATCAACTATGCGCATGCGCGCGGCAGGCACGTGTTGATGGCCATCAACACCTTCCCGCAACCGGGACGCGAAGCCGACTGGCACGCCGCCGTCGATGGCGCTGCCGATCTCGGCGTCGATGCCGTGATCCTGGCCGATATCGGCCTGCTCGATTACGCCAGCAAGCGCCACCCGAACCTGCGTCTGCACCTCTCGGTGCAGGGATCGGCAACCAGTTACGAAGCGGTCAATTTCGCCCATCGCGAATTCGGGGTGCAGCGTGCCGTGCTGCCGCGCGTGCTGACCTTGGCGCAGGTCGAGATGGTCATCAGGAACACCCCGATCGAGATCGAGGTATTCGGCTTCGGCAGCCTGTGCGTGATGAACGAAGGGCGCTGCTGGCTCTCGTCCTACGCCACCGGCGAATCGCCGAACACCGTCGGCGCCTGTTCGCCGGCCAAGTTCGTCAAGTGGGACAAGAAACCGGGCGAGATGAACACGCGTCTCAACGGCATCCTGATCGACCGCTACAACGACAACGAACCGGCCGGCTACCCGACGCTGTGCAAGGGCCGCTTCGAGGTCAACGGTTCGACGTATTACGCGCTCGAAGAACCGACCAGTCTCAACGTGCTCGAACTACTGCCGGACATCGTCCGGATCGGCGTCGCGGCGATCAAGGTCGAGGGCCGCCAGCGCAGCCCGGCCTACGTCGCCCAGGTCACACGCACGCTGCGCGCGGCGCTCGACGAGCTCGGCCGCGACATCGACCACTTCAAGGTCATCAACGACACATACGGCCATCAGGCCGGCGACGCGG
>JARKPC010000281.1 GCA_029975435.1 Propionivibrio sp.
TCACAGACAGCGGTCAACCTCAAAGCCGGAGCCCGAACTCAAATGGCCGCACTGGTTAACGCCGCGATGACGGTAGCCACCATGCTGTTCTTCTCCCCGGTCATGGCGGCGATGCCCAACGCCACGCTCGCGGCAGTGGTAATCGCCTACTCCATCGGACTCATCAGCCCGGCGGAAATGGCCGCCATACGGCGCGTCCGCACGATCGAGTTCCGCTGGGCGGTCGCCTCGTGCGTCGGCGTCGTCGTTCTCGGCACCCTGAACGGCATCCTGGTCGCTGTCCTGCTCTCGATGGCCAGCCTGCTGTACCTGGCCAACAATCCACCGTTGCACATCCTCGGGCGCAAGCCGGGAACCAACGTCTTCCGGCCGCGAACGGCGGAACATCCTGAAGACGAGACGTTTCCAGGCCTGCTGATCGTTCGTACCGAGGGCCGCATGTACTTCGGAAACGCCCCCGTCTTCGGCGAGAAACTGCGCGCCCTGATCGACAAGGAAAAGCCAGACGTCCTGCTGTTCGATTGCGGCGGAATCCCCGGCTTTGAATTCACTGCACTGAAGATGCTGATCGACGCCGAGGAAAAGCTGCGCGACCAGGGCGTCAGCCTGTGGTTGGCCGCGCTCAATCCGGAAGCGCTGGACATGGTCCGGCGCACTCCCCTCGCTGACAAACTGGGCCGGGAGCGGATGTACTTTACCATCGAAGACGCCGTGAACGCCTACCTTCAGCGTACCGGTCGGCCTGAAGACGCAGCGCTCGAATCGCAGCCCCGCGGCGGGGCCTGACAGCGAATCAACTCCCCATTCCGGCAAACGGTGACGGCGGCTTGCCCAGGCGAGTCATGCGGTGGACCTTCGCCAACCCGCTCTCGGCGGTTTCGCGGTAGCCCGCTTTCATATCACGACCGGTTTCCCACATGGTATGCACCACTTCGTCGAACGAGACGAGATGCTGGCCGTCGGAAAGCAAGGCATAGGTAGCGCAATCGACGGCGCGCACCGCCGCGATGGCGTTGCGCTCGATGCACGGAATCTGTACGTAGCCGCCAATCGGGTCGCAAGTCAGGCCAAGATGGTGCTCCAAGCCCATTTCCGCCGCGTATTCGATCTGCCGCACCGAACCGCCGAGAAGTTGCGCCGCGGCCGCCGCGGCCATCGCGCAGGCGGTGCCGACTTCGCCCTGGCAGCCGACTTCCGCGCCGGAGATCGAGGCGTTGCGTTTGACGATATTGCCGACCAATCCCGCCGTAGCCAGCGCTCGGACGACCTTCTCGTCCGGCAGGCTCGATTGCTGCTGAAGAAAATAAAGCACCGCCGGCAGCACCCCGCACGCGCCGCAGGTCGGAGCAGTCACGACTTCGCCGCCGGAAGCGTTCTCCTCCGACACCGCCAACGCGTACGCGAACAACAGCGCCGTCTCTCCGAAATAGCCGGCCGCGCTCTGCGCCCGCGCGTGGTAGGCCGACGCCTTGCGCGGCACCTTCAGCGAACCAGGCAACCGCCCTTCGGCGTCGAGCCCCGCCCTGATGGCTTTCGTCATCGCCGACCAGATGCCGCCGAGGAACTCGTCGACGCCCTCTTGTTCGCAGCGTTGCACCACCTCCCAGAAGCCCAGGCGCTCGCGTTCGCAATGCTCCAGGACATCCTTCATGCAGGCAAACGGATAGATGTCGCCGCCGCCGTCCGTATTGCCTGCTTCGTCCAGCAGGGCGCCACCGCCCACGGAATAAACGCAGCGCGAAAGCAATACCTTCCCGTCTTCGTCGAGCGCCTCGAAGAGCATCCCATTGGTATGCCGCGGCAGAAGTTTTTCGGGTAGCCAGAGCAGTTCCACAGGCCGCGGTGCGAACGGTTCGCCGACGGCCACATCGGTCAGGTGTCCGCGCCCGGTGGCAGCCAGGCTGCCATGGAGCGAGATGCGGACACGCGAGGTCGCCGCCGGCAGGTCAGCGCGAAACGCCTCGGCTGCCCGCCGCGGCCCCATGGTGTGGCTGCTCGACGGGCCGATGCCCGGACGATAGAGTTCTTTGAGTGATTTCATGCCGGCGATTGTACCTGCAGCGCGCCCACACCTGATGCTGGGATACGCAATCGCACATGCCGTTCGCGCTGACCGGCGCCAGCGTCGCCCTGATTTTCCTGTCGCGCTGGCGCGAGCGGCGGGTCGCCACGATCAAACAACACCAGGCGCGACACTGAATGACCCTGTCGTACGTTGTCCTCATCTGCCATGGAACGCACTTGTACTGAACGAAGTCCCCGCCATTAGGGTTATCCGTCGGCAATAGGGGTTTTTCCCTATCCGACCCGCGGTTTTTTCCAATGTCCCCGGCAGGCGAACCTCACTAAGCTCTGCAACGTCGCATCTTTCCGGAGTCGTTCATGACCTGCCCACCTGATCCAAGCCGACGCGCCTTCCTTTCGGCCATTCCGGCGCTTACTGCGGGCATCGCCACGCCGGCGCAAGCGGCCGACGCACAGGCAACCCAATGGGGAATGCTCATCGACACCCGCCGCTGCATCGCCTGCCAGGCCTGCACGATGGCCTGCGCGATGGAAAACGCCACCCCGGAAGGCGCGTTCCGCACCGTCGTCGCCACCTACGCCGTGACAACGACGGAGGGTTCCACCGGCCTGTCTGTCGTCCCGCGCCTGTGCAACCACTGCGAAAAGCCGCCCTGCGTCGAGGTCTGCCCGGTCGGCGCCACATTCAAGCAGGACAACGGCGCCGTACTCGTCGATGGCGACCGCTGCGTCGGTTGCGCCTATTGTGTGCAGGCATGCCCCTACGACGCCCGCTTCGTCAATCACGACACCGGCAAGGCAGACAAATGCACGTTCTGCAGCCATCGCGTCGAAGCCGGCCTGCTTCCGGCCTGCGTGGAAACCTGCGTTGGAGGCGCCCGCATCTTCGGCGACCTCAACAATCCGGACAGCGAGATTGCCAAGCGGATCAAGTCCGCCGGCGACGGGGTGCGCGTTCTCAAGCCTGAGGCGAACACGCGCCCCAACGTGTTCTACATCGGCCTCGACCCGGCGCTCGCAGGCCGCGTCGACGGCATATCCGCCGCCGACATGATGTGGCGCCCCGACCACCACGGAGGATGAAATGACGACGACCGTCGAAGTGCTCGGATTCGCCCGCGGGCCGGACTGGCTGCCCTGGGCGGTGCAATATTTCTTTCTGATCGGCGTCTCGTGCGCCGCGTTTTTCCTGTCCCTGCCTGGGCTCGTCTGGCGGCTGCCGCGCTGGCGCATGCCGTCGCGGCTCGCGCTGCTCGCGGCACTGATCAGCGGACTTACCGCGCCGGTCGCGCTGATGGCCGACCTGCACCAGCCCGGACGCTTCATCAACTTCTATCTGCACCCCAACTTCGGGTCGTGGATGGCCTGGGGCTCCTTCTTCATCCCGCTTTACGTCGGCAGCCTGCTGCTCTACGCCTGGCTGTGCCTGCGCCCGACGCTGGAGCGTTTGGCGCGGCAGGGCGGCCGGCTCGAAGCAGCCTACCGGCTCGTGGCCTACGGCGGCCACGACAGCCCCCGCGCGATCGGACTCGCAGCGCTTTCAGCATCGCTCGGCGCGTGCCTTTTGCTCCTCTACACCGGCATGGAGACGATGGTCGTCAGCGCACGCGTCCTCTGGAACAGCCCGCTGGTACCGCTCGTGTTCCTGAGCACGGCGTTCGTCGGCGGAATCGGCATGACCCTGCTCGTCGCCGCGCTTTCGGGCCGCCGCGACGTGGCTCCGGCGCTCAATCGCGGCCTGGCGCTGGCCCTCGCGGCCACCTTCGTTCTGCTCGCTGCCTGGTTCGGCGGTGCGCTGTCCGGACATTCGCCGGTGGCCGCCCAGGCGTGGTCGGCGCTGGCCTCGTCCCGCCCCTGGGGACCGACCGGGCTGTGGTTCCTCGGAACGGCCGTGTTCACCCTGTGGCTGGCAGTCCGCTTCCCGCGCTCGCTGTGGCCGACAGCGCTGCTGGCACTGCACGGAGCGTGGCTGCTGCGCTGGATCGTGTTCATCGGCGGCCAGGGCATCCCACGGATGGGCAACACCTGGTTCGACTATTCGATCGGCATTGGACCGGACGGACTGCTCGGCATCGCCGGCTCGCTCGGACTTGCACTGTTCCTGTACATCGTCCTCACGGGCCTGATCCCGTGGGATGAACGCGCGGAAGCTTGAGGAGATACGCATGGAATTTGGCAAACGTCGTCAACTGCTGGCCGCGGGCGGACTCGCCGCCTTCGCCGCCGGCTATTCGGAAACCGCCGGCCGAGTCGTCGGTAAACTGCTCGGCCGCGATACGCCGAAGCATCGCACGGCCGGTAACGCGCCCGAACCGGAATACCGCGTCGACGCGCACGGGCGAATCGATATCAACCCCGCCCAGCAGGTCAGCTACACGGTGTGCCTCGGCTGCACGACGATGTGCGGCGTGCGCGTCCGGCTCGACCGCGCCTCCGGCAGGGTGCTCCGCGTTTCCGGCAATCCGTACAGCCCGCTATCGACCGATCCGCACCTGCCGATGAAGGCCAGCGTACGCGAGAGCTTCGCGGCTATCTCGGCGTTCGGCGAACGCGGCCTCGACGGACGCTCCACGGCCTGCGGACGCGGCAACGCGGTCGCGCAGCAGCTCGATTCGCCGTACCGCGTCCTGCAACCGCTAAAGCGCGTCGGGCCCCGCAATTCAGGGCAATGGGAGCCGATCAGCTTCGAGCAACTGGTGCGGGAAGTCGTCCACGGCGGCAACCTGTTTGGCGAGGGGCCAGTCGACGGGCTCGCCGCGCTGCGCGACCTCAAAACGCCGATCGATCCGGCAAAGCCGGGACTCGGCCCGCGCGTCAACCAGGTCGCTGTCTTGTCGAGCGTCAACGACGGTCGCGAGGGCTTCGCCCGGCGCTTCGTGCAGAAATCGTACGGGACGCTCAATTTCGTCGGCCACGGCTCTTACTGCGGCGGTTCGTACCGATCCGGATCGGGCGCCCTGTTCGGCAACCTGAAGACCATGCCGCACGCCAAGCCCGACTTCGCGAATGCGGAATTCATTCTGTTCGTCGGCACCGCCCCCGGCCACGCGGGCAACCCGTTCAAGCGCACCGGCGCGCTGGTGGCCAAGGGTCGCGCGCAAGGCAAGCTCTCCTACGTCGTCGTCGACCCGGTGCTCACGCACGCCGACAGCCGCGCCAGCGGCGAACGAGGGCGATGGGTGCCGATCCATCCGGGAACCGATGGCGCGATGGCGATGGCAATCATCCGCTGGCTATTCGAGAACGACCGCATCGACCGGACTTTCCTCGCCAACCCGAACGTTAAGGTCGCGCGAGCCGCCGGCGAACCGGCCTTGTCGAACGCCACGCACCTCGTCGTCGTCGAGTCCGGACATCCGCGCGAGGGGCGCATGCTGCGCGCCTCGGACATCGGCGTCGCGGTCCCCGAAGACCAGCGCTACAACGACGCGGACGCCTTCGTCTGCATCGACCCTACCGGGCGCCCGGTCCCGCACGACCGGGCGGAGCGGCCCGCCGAGCTCTTCGTCGACCGTGCCGTCGAGGTGAACGGCCAGCCGGTACGCGTCAAGTCGGCGTTGCAGTTGCTGCGCGAGGAAGCCGAACGGCTGTCGCTGGCCGACTACGCCACGGCCTGCGGCATTCCCGCCGAAACACTCGCCGGTCTGGCACAGGAACTCGCCTCGCACGGCAAGCGCGCCTCGGTCATCGCCCACGGCGGCATGATGAGCGGCAGCGGCTTCTACAACGCCTACGCGCTGATGAGCATCAACGCGCTGCTCGGCAATCTCAACTGGAAAGGCGGCTTCGTCGCCAATGGCGGCGGATTCAAGGACGACGGCGAAGGACCGCGCTACAACCTCGACACTTTTCCGGGCATGATCAAACCCGCGGGAACGCCGCTCGGCCGCAACGTCCCTTACGAGAAGAGCGCCGAATTCGGCTCGCGCAAAGCGGCCGGCAATCCCTATCCGGCAGCCGCGCCGTGGTTTCCCAACGCACCGGGACTCGTCACCGAAATCATTCCCGGCGGCCTGAACGGCTACCCGTACGCGATGAAGGCGCTGATCCTCTGGTCAGCCAACCCGCTGTACGGCATCCCCGGCCTGCGCCAGCGCGTCGCGGCAGACCTCGCCGATCCGAGAAAACTGCCGCTGATCATCTCGATCGACCCGTTCATCAACGAGAGCAACGCCTTTGCCGACTACATCGTCCCCGACTCGCTGCTGTATGAGAGTTGGGGCTGGGTGTCCGCCTGGAACGGCGTGCCGACCAAGGCGATGAGCGCGCGCTGGCCCGTCGTCGAACCGCGCGCGGCGAAAACGCCGGACGGCGAAGCCATTGGCATGGAGAGCTTCTTCATCGCCTTGGCGCGGGAAATGAAGCTCCCCGGCTTCGGCGACAACGCCATTGCCGACGCCGGCGGGACGACCTATCCGCTCGCCCGTCCCTCGGACTGGTATCTGCGCGCCGGCGCCAACGTCGCCTGGCAAGGCAAGGAACCGGTCGGCGACGCAACGCCGGAAGACTTGCTGCTGTCGGGCGTGGAGCGAATCCGCCCCCTGCTCGAAACGACATTGAAGCCCGAGGAAGTCGCCAAGGTCGCTTTCCTGTACAGCCGCGGAGGGCGCTACCAACCCGGCAAGGATGCGTTCGACGAGGACAATACCGAGTGGATGCGCAACCCGATGAAGGAGATGTGCCACCTGTGGAACGAGAACGTCGGCAGTTCGAAGAACAGCCTCTCCGGCAAGTCCAACCGCGGCTGCGCCACCTGGCGCGAGCCGTCCTTTGCCGACGGCACGCCGATGCGCGACGTCTTCCCTGCCGACAAATGGCCGCTCCTGCTGGTCAGCTACAAGTCGGCGCTGATGAGCCCGCATTCGATCGGCGCCACGCGCCTGCTCCGTCTGCACCCTGAGAACCCGGTGCTGATCCATCCGCAGGACGCGGAGCGGCTGCGCCTGCGGACCGGCGATTCGGCGGAAATTGCGACGCCGGCCGGCAGGATCAGCGCGCGCGTCATGGTGCACGCGGGCGTCGCGCCGGGCGTGGCGGCCTTCGAGCACGGCTTCGGCCACCGCGAACTGGGCGCCCGCGCCCACCGTGTCGGCGCGGCGCAGCAGCCTGACAACGCGCGCCTGGCAGCCGGCGTCAATCTCAATGACATCGGCTTGCTCGACCCCACCCGCCGCGACCGCGCTCCGTGGGTCGACGCGATTTCCGGCGCGTCCGTGCGCAACGGCTTGCCGGCGACGATCCGAAAGACCTGAAACCCGGTCAGTCGAGCGCAGCGGCATCGGCGAGCAGCATCAGCCGCGCCAATTCGGCGGCGGAGGAGATACCCATCTTCTCCATGACGTGCTGGCGATGGATATGCACTGTCTTTTCGCTGATCGACAGCGCCGCGGCGATCACTTTGTTGGGTTCGCCGAGCGCCACGCGGCGCGCCACCTGCCCCTCGCGCGGAGACAGGGTCTGTAGCCGCCGGCGCACGACCTCGCGCCGACCGGCCTCGGCCAGCATCTCGGCGCTGCGCCGGATGGCAGCGGCCACGGCGTCGAGCAGAACTTGGTCGCGGAACGGTTTTTCGATGAAATCCGCCGCGCCGGATTTCATCGCCTGTACAACCATCGACACGTCGGCATGGCCGGTCAGGAAGAGAATCGGCAATGCAATCCCGCGTTCACTCAGGACTTGCTGGAGTTCCAGCCCGCTCATCGCCGGCATGCGGATGTCGAGCAACAGACAGGAGGGTGTTTCGAGTGGCGCCAGAGCTTCAAGAAACTCCTCGGCCGATGCGTAGAGGCGGACATTCCAGCCAACCGAGTCGAGCAGGAAGCGCAGTGCCCGGCGCAGCGCGGCATCGTCGTCCACCACATGGACGACGCAATTTTCAGGCAGATGATTCATGGCAAGGTAACTGGAAGAAAAAACACATCCCGATTCCGTCTTCGTTCGCCTCGGCCCACAGGCGTCCACCGTGCGCCTCGATGATGCTCTTGCAGATCGGCAGACCGAGCCCCAGGCCGTCAGGCTTTGTGGTGAAGAACGGCTCGAACAGACGCTCCTCCTGCGCGGGGTCGAGTCCCGCACCGCGATCGACGACCTGGACGACGAAACGATTGTCGACTTGCGCAAGGCGGACACGAACTCCCTGTCGTTCATCCGGCAACCCGCGTGCAGCGTCGATGGCGTTCTTGATCAGGTTGAGCAACACCTGCTGTATCTGCAGGCCGTCACACAGAACATCGCGGTCTGACCCGCCCTCCCACTCGATGACGATCCTGGGACAACTGACCAGCATGCCCGCCATCAATCGGCTCGCCTCCTCAGCCAGGCTGAACAGGTCGACAGGCTCACGCACGGCGGCCCGCTTGCGCGCGAAGTGTCGGATGCGCCGCACCACGCCGCTCGCGCGCTCGGCTTCGTTGGCGATCTCGCCGCATGCCTCGCGTAGCGCGTCCGGCGTAAGTGTCCCGGCCGCTTCGCGGCGCAGCAGGCTATTCGCGTAGGTGGCGATGCTCGTGAGCGGTTGGTTGATTTCGTGCGCCAGACGCCCCGAAAGCTCGCCGAGGATTGACAGGCGCGACAGATGCTCCATTTTTTCCTGATTGTCGCGCGCCCGGCACTCCGCGACTTCGCGCGCCGCCAGGGAATCGTTCAGCTCCCGCGTACGCTGATGCACCAGATGTTCGACACGTACGGTATGCACAATCCATGCGGCCAAGAGCGCCAGCAGACCGAGCAGCCATGGCCAGAAACGGCGGGCCAGCCCTTCCGGGGTAATGTCGCGCAGGTAGGCGTACGGCCCGACCCGGAGATCACGGTACAGGTCGAGCACCGGCTGGTAATCGAGCGGCACCGACCAGCTCGCACGGCCCGGTCCTTCGGGCATCGACAACAACACGCGCGCGACCGATTTAGCCAGTGCCGGATCGAGATGGCGGGTCACGGCGATCGGCCAGTCCGGGTAGAGCGACGAGGATAGCGCGCAGTCGAACCCCTCCACGCGCCTCGGCGAGAGAACGCGGAACTCGTCCATCCGGATCAGGCCGTCGCGGGCCATCTGTTCAGGCAGGCAGGCGCGCACGATGCCGGCGTCGACCTCGCCGCTGCGCACGGCCTCGATGATGTGCGTCATCGGCAGGCCGAGAAAGCGCGTTTCCCGCACCGCCGACTCGGGATCGACACCCTCGCGCAGCATCTCGCGGGCGGCGATGAGATAGCCCCCAAACGCATCCGGCGCCACCGCGGCGACGCGCCGACCGGCCAGATCGCGCAGTTTCGCGAGTTCGACGCGGTCCGCGCGCGCCAGGACGACCGAGCCGAGCGCCTGACCGCTGCGCGCGGCATGGGACGATTGCAGCGTGGCGATCCGGCTCAGGCCGAACAGGGTTTCGAGCGTCACGTAATAGCCAGGGTTGGTGATCACCAGGTCGACGCTTTGCGCGGCGATGGCCTCGCGCAAGCCATCGGCGTCGAAATTGCGAAGGTGAAAGCGGTGGCCGGGCAGTTCGCGGTTCAGGTGCTCGATCACCGGCGACCAGTCGGAGATCGCCGCCCGCTCGCCCTGAAAGGCGAACACGCCGACTGCAATGCCTTCTGGATTATCTGCGTGTGCGGCAATGGCAAGCGCCGCCAGGAACGGGGAGAACAGCGCGCGTCCGGTTCTCCGCCAACATGCCCGCACTCTCGCCGCCATCGCGTTCAGGTTCGCCCCAAGCGCCAAAGCGAGGTTACCTCCGCCGCCCGCGCGGCATGCAGCGGGTCGTCCGGATCGGCGGCCTTGGCGTGCGTCGGGCGCACATCGTGGCGGCCGAGCACCTTCAGGCCAGCCGCGTCGATCCACTCCAGCAATGCCTCCCGCGAGCGCAACTTCAAGTGCTCGGCCAGATCGGACAGGATCAGCCAGCCTTCGCCATCCGCTTCGAGATGCGCGCCCAGCCCGGCGAGGAAGCCACGCAGCATGCGGCTGTCGGGGTCGTAAACGGCGTATTCGAGCGCCGAGCTCGGCTTGCCGGGCACCCATGGCGGGTTGCACACGATGAGAGGAGCGCGTCCGGGGGGAAAGAGATCGGTCCTGACCAGTTCAACCTGCCCTCCCAGTTCAAGCCGATCGATATTCTCGCGGGCACAGGCCAGCGCCCGCTCATCCTGATCGGTGGCCACCACGCGGGCCAGCCCGCGCCGCGCCAGCACGGCTGCCAGGACTCCCGTGCCGGTCCCGATATCGAAAGCCAGGCTGTTTCCGGCCAAAACGCCGGGTAAAGGCGTGTCGGCGACCAGCGCCACATATTCCCCGCGCACCGGAGAGAACACGCCGTAATGCGGATGGATGCGGCCTCCCAATGCCGGGATGGAAACCCCTTTCTTGCGCCATTCATGCGCGCCGACCAGACCAAGCAGTTCGCGCAGCGAGGCAACGTAAGGCTCGATGGCCGGCCCGTAGGCCTCCTCGCACGCCTGCCGGACGTCGGGCGCGCGCCGCAGCGGGATGACGTGTCCTGCTTCGAACGGGATCAGCAGCATGCCGAGGATGCGCGCGCGCTGTGCCTCGGCCATGCGCTTGCGGTGGAATGCCTCCGGATAGTCCGGCGAGGTTTTGCCTCCCTTGCGCGACTTGCGGTCCAGCCGCCGTGCTACGGCCTGCAGCAGTTGCCGGGCATTCTGGAAATCGCCGCGCCAGAGCAGCCCCGTTCCCTCGCAGGCAAGACGGTAAGCGGTATCGGCGGTCAGCGTGTCATCGGCCGGAACGACGCGGCGCGGCGGGAGAACACCCGCTTGCGAACGCCAAGCGGACACATGCGCGCGGTCTCCTTCTTGCCATTCGAGTCGAGCCAGCGTCGCCTCGGCCGTTGCGGCATCTTTTCCTGTCATTGCAGTTCGGCCGGGTTGTGGTTCAACGTCTTGCGCAGCAGCGGGAAATAATCGTGATCATCGACCAGCATGTGCTCCGCAACGACATCCCGCGCAATGAACGACACCACATCGGCCAGCGCCAGCTCGCCGGAAACGGCCATGCTGCGCAGCTCGAGCGCGCGTTCGATCAGTCGCAGATGCTTGCGGCCATGGCTTTCGAGTTCCGAGTAACCGTAACGCGAGAGGATGAATTCCTCGTTGCGGAAATGCGCCATTACCGAATCGATCAACTCGTCGATCATTTCCGGCAGTTTATTCAGGGGAATGCGTCCGTTGGCCACGGCGCGAATGAGCGTATTGCCGTGCATGAAAAGGTCCTTGTGCTCACGGTCAATGGTGGGGTCGCCGCATTGATAGGACCGTCGCCAAACGAGATTGAGCACCGGTGAATCACTTCGGCCCGACGCCACCCGGACCATGCCTTTATCATTTTCTCCACCCGACACATGGACTTGGGCGCGGCCCAAGTCCTTGGCAACGTACATGGCGTTGTCGGCATTCTTCAGCAGTACGTCCTCATCGCCGCCATGATCGGGATACATCGCGATTCCGATGCTGCAGTCGATGGCTACGGTAATGTCGTCCGTCAGATCGAAAGGCGCGCAAAGCGACTGACGAATCTTCTGCGCCACCCCCGTGGCATCCTGCACCCCGCCGATCATCGGCAGGATGACCACGAACTCGTCTCCGCCCACACGCGCCAGAGTGTCCGATTCGCGCAGGCATTTCTGCATCCGCGCCGCCACCGCGCCCAACAACAGATCTCCGACTGAGTGCCCGTAGTGGTCATTCACCGGCTTGAAGCGATCGAGGTCGATCATCATCAAGGCCAGGAAGGTGTTTTCGCGGCGAGCCTGGGTGATGGCCATGCGAATCCGGTCATGGAACAGCCGTCGGTTGGGCAACTGCGTCAGCGGATCGAAGTTGGCGAGGCGCGACATCTCCGCGGCGACCTGCGAACGCTGGGTAACATCGGTCGCCACACCGCAACACCGGATATCGCCCCGCGCATCGTTGAACACGGTGACCGACAAAAGCACGGTCAGGCGCGAGCCATCCTTGCGCACGTAGGTCCACTCGTGCTCGTCGGGCTGCCCGGTAGCTTGTGCCTTGGCGATGAACGCCCGGAATCCCGCCTCGACCGCGAATCCCAATTCTTCGGACAGCTCCCGGGCGCGCAGGTGCACTTCTTCCAGGTCATGGAAGGCCAAGGGAGTCTGCTTGCCGATCATTTCCCCGGCCGAGTACCCAAGCATGGCTTCCGCGCCGGGGCTGAACATGGTGATGACGCCGCGCTTGTCGGTGACAATGATGGACTGTGGAACCGCCGCCAGGATCGACGCGCTGATGCGTTCCTGTTCGAGCAGCGACTGGTCGCTGCTCATGCGCGCCTGAATCGCCTCATCGAGCAGCTTCAGCGCAAAGTTCATCCGGTCCAGTTCATTGCCCGCGGCGGCCTGCCCAGCCGAGGAGGCATTTGCGGACTGCTTTTCGATAAGGCTGTCGATATGCCGCTGGATCATCTGCAAGGGCCGGGCAACACGAACATGGAACAGAAGGAATATCAGAGTGCCCAGCAGGAGGATTCCCACGATGCCGAACAGCGCCAGCCGCTCCTGCCCGCGCGCCAGGTCAAGGCGGCTTCGGGTATAGCTGTCGGCAAGTCGATTGATGTCGCCGGTAAAACCGCCCATTGCGTCCATGACGCCCATCGACAGCTGCACATAGCGCTGCAATTCCGGAACCTGATCGCGCAGAAACAGCCCGCGTTCGGCGGCCTGCAGAATTTCGTCCTGCCGCGCGCGCAGTTCGTCCACCAAGGTCGCCCTGACTTTTTCGGCAGACGCCTTGATCTGCGCGTCGCCTGATGCATGCAAGCCACGTTCAAGGCCTTCCCAGACGATCATCGACTGATTGCGCATCAGGCGAAGCGTGGTGACCTCCCGCGAGCTCAGGACACGGCCGGACAGGGAGTTCACGCCGTAGATGCTTGACTCCGCACCCACCATGGTACGGAACAGGATGGACGAGAAACGCAGTTGATTGAGATGCTGGAATCCCGCGTCCCCGACGGCCGGAAATTCGGTCATCTCGCGCGTCAGGCCAAGCAGACTGACGACCAGCTCATTGCTCATGGCCAGCCACTGGCCGGGAATGGCGGGATCGCGTCTTTCCTGAGGGCGATCCAGGGCATGATCGAGAAACGGCCGGAAGTCCTTGATCTCCTCCCAGATTTTCTTCACCTCGGCAGCCTTTGCCCGCCCGTTTTCCCCGGCCTGGGCAAGCGCATCGCCGATCAAGGCATCCACATCCTTCCGGCGCTCATCAAGGAAGGCACGATGCTGTTCTGTAATGGGCGCCCCGCCGAGCAGATAGACCATGCCGCGTCCACGTTCGGCGAAGAAATTGTCGACAGCCTGCAGGCACGTGCCCGCCAAACGGTTGCGCTCGGCCATCAACTCGGCGTTGCGGAGATCCGAGTAGCTGTCGCGAAACTCGTTAGCCGCAAAGGCCAGCGCGATCGCCACGAGCAACCCCACCATTGCCGCCATGAGGGTACGCAGAGATATCTGCGGCAGATTATTTTTCATTCTTGAAACAGGAAGGCCAATCGCATCCCTTTATTACCCTGTATCCGTCGGCAAGTCAAAGATTGTTAAGCAAATTGCTGGCGCAAAATGTATCGACCGGAACAAAACATACACGCTGCTCGCGGCACGATCGTCCAGTATCATGGTCGCTTTCAATTTGAGATACAGAGCCATGTCGGACAGCAAGGAAGGCAACGGAAGGCACGCGAACCAGCAGTTCAATCCGATCCTGCGCGGCGACTCCGGCGCATTGAAGCGCGCCCTGTACAAGTCGATGGGCCATACGGATGCGCAACTGCGCCGGCCGCAGATCGCGGTGGTCAACACCTGGACCAACGCCACCCCGGGTCACGTCAACCTGAACGCCGTGGCCGAAAGCGTAATACGCGGAATCGCCGAAGCCGGCGGCAACGCCATGAGCTTCGGCACCATCGCACCGTGCGACGGCATCGCCGAAGGGCATCTTGGCATGCGCTACGCGCTCCCGGCGCGCGACGTGATCGCCGCGTCGATCGAGGTCATGGTGCGGGCGCACCGATTCGACGGCATGATCCTCCTCGGCTCCTGCGACAAGATCGTGCCGGCACAGTTGATGGCCGCCGCCCGGCTCGACATTCCGGCGATTTTCGTCAATGGCGGGCCGATGTACCCCGCCAATTACCGGGGCAAGGACTGGGACGGCAACATTGTGGTCGAAGCCATCGGCTGGAAGCGGCGCGGCGAAATCGACGAGGCGGAATTCCGGCGTATCGAGGACATCGCCGAACCCGGACCCGGCTCCTGCACCATGTACGGCACCGCCAACACCATGTGCGCGCTAGCCGAGGCGCTGGGCATGAGCCTTCCGGGCTCGGCCATGATCCCAGCCGTTTCTCCGCAACGCCTGGAGATCGGCGAAGCCAGCGGACGACGGGTCGTCGAACTCGTCCGGCAAGGCGTCACGGCGCGGCAGATCATGACCGCCGGCGCATTCCGCAATGCCATCAGCCTGTTGCTGGCCACCGGCGGCTCGACCAATGCCGTGATGCATCTGCAGGCCATTCACCGCGACGCCGGACTCGGCGCGCTGCCGCTGGCCGAATTCGATCGCCTGAGCCGGGTGATTCCCCTGCTCGCCGCGCTCTACCCGGCGTCGGAACACGACATGATCGATTTCTTCGAAGCCGGCGGCGTGCTGGCCGTCGAAAAGGAACTGGCTCCGCTGCTCCAGGGCGACGTTCTGACGGTTGCCGGCCGCACCAAGGCCGAGGTCTGGCGGCAGGCGCCCGCCACGCCCCGGCCCGACGTCGTTCATGCGCTGCACAAACCGGTAAGCACGGCGGCCGGACTGTCGGTAGTGCACGGCAACCTGGCCCCATTGGGCGGCGTGACCAAGCCGGCGGCGATTCCGGCACATTTGCTGTGCTTCAGCGGTCCGGCGCAGACCTTCGACTCGGAAGACGCCGCGGTCGAGGCCATCCTAGGCGGCCGCGTCCGGCCCGGCACGGTACTCGTGCTGCGTTACGAAGGGCCGAAGGGCGGCCCCGGCATGCCCGAAATGTTCCGCCCGATGAAGGTCCTGGAAGGCATGGGCCTGTCCGACGCCTGCGCCCTGATCACCGACGGACGGTTCTCCGGTTCCAACCGCGGCCTCTTCGTCGGCCACATCTCGCCGGAAGCCTACGAAGGCGGTCTGCTCGGACTGGTCCGGGACGGCGACGAAATCCTCATCGACATCGCCACGAGGAAACTCGAACTGCACGTCAACGAACAAGAGCTGGAGCGACGTCGCAGCACATGGAAGCCCGTCGAGAAGGTTTTCCCGCGCGGTTTTCTGGACATCTACCGCGACCGCGCCGGATCAGCCGCCGACGGGGCCATGCTGGCCTGAGATCAAGGCGCGCCGGCTTCAGGCGCTTTCGAGGTCGACCGTCCGCCCCGTTCGCGCCGCCTCGAAGACGGCCTGCACGGCCAGCAGCGTGCGCACGGCATCGCGACCGGAAATCTTCGGTTCGGTTTCGCCGCGCACGACGGCGCAAAAATGGCGAAGCTGCCGCACCAGCGGATCGCTCGCGCCCACCTCCAGGCACTCGCGGGAGAGCGGCGCCCCCCACCCCGGCTCTTCGGCGTACCGCCATAACTCCAACTTCGGCACGGACAACGCGCCCTCCGTGCCGGAGATGAGGTAGCAGTTTTCATCGTTGCGGGGGTAGAAGGGGTTCTCGCCGGAGGTCAGTTCCCAGCTCCACGGCGCCACCGCGGTGTCCGACACGGTCAACGTGCCCAAAGCGCCACCGGCAAAGCGCAACAGGATGACGGCCGTGTCTTCGACCGGGTAGTGGCGGACGGCATTCGAGGTCATCGCCTGCACGGACACGATCTCGCCGCAGATGAAACGCAGGTCGTCGATGTCGTGCACGGCATTGGTCAGGACGGGACCGGCCCCCGGGGAGCGGCGATGCACGGCATCGAAGTATTCGCGCGCCTTCAACAGCATCCATTGCGCCGAGATCGCCGTCACCCGGCCGATTGCCCCGCCCTGCACGACCTCGCGCGCCTTCTCGATGATCGGGTTGTGGCGCCGGTGATGCCCGACCAGCAGGGCCACGCCCGCGCGTTCGGCGGCTTCGGAAAGTTGCGAGGCCGACCGCACGGAATCGGCAATCGGCTTCTCGACGAGCAGAGGCACGCCACGCTCGACACACGCCAAGCCGACCGGGACATGCAGCACATTGGGCGTAGCCACGATCGCGGCCTGCGGCCGGACGCAGTCGAGCATTTCGCTGTAATCCGCGAAATACGGGACACCAAGTTCCCGCGCATAGGCTTCGGCCTCCGGCGTCGGATCGGCAATCGCCGCCAGACGGCAGGCGGGTTCCTGCCGCATCGTCTCGATGTGTTTGCGGCCGAACAGGCCGGCGCCGATGACGGCGATGGTGACGGGGACGATGGGTGTCATGATCAATGCAGGGGAAAAGGGACCGGGGCTGAACAGCAGGCAATGTACCGGACTCCCGGCACGCGAACACCCGACCAAGGTCGGGATGATTGCCGGAACCGGCTCCGACGTAAAACCGCCCGAAGGATCGCGCGGTAGAATGCAGGGAAACCAAGGCACGACGCCACGGCGGCACAGGAACGTGCCGGCCCGGCGATCCGACGACAACTACCCATGCCATCGCTCCCACAACAGGCGCTGATCAACGCCAAGATCAGCATTCCGGCGCCCGGTTCCCGAACCGTCGCGCGGCCGCGCCTCGCTGCGCGGTTGCACGATGGGCTGCAACGGGCGTTGACCGTCATCACGGCGCCGGCGGGCTTCGGCAAGACCACCCTGGTTGCGGACGCCTTGCGCCAAAGCGCCGGAAAATATCGCGTCGCCTGGCTCTCGCTGGATGCCGAGGACAATCATCTGGTCCGTTTTTTCTATCACCTGGTAGCCACCTTGCAGTCGGCCGCCCCGGATGTCGGCCGCGCGCCGATCTTTCTCATCGGCCGGCTGCAATTGCCGGCTCCCAACGACCTGATCACCGCGCTGCTCAGCGAAGTGGCCGAGACGTCCAAACGCATCGTGCTGGTACTTGACGGCTTCCATGCGGTCTCATCCCCGGAAATCCGCTCGGCCATCAGCTTTCTGGTCGAGCACATGCCCGATCAGTTGCGCCTGATCCTGATCAGCCGGGAGGTTCCGGATCTGCCGCTGGCACGGTGGCGCATGCAGCACCGCCTGAGCGAGATCGGCCTCGACGACCTGCGCTTTTCGCTGGAGGAATCCGCGCTGTTTCTCAACCAGGCTATCGGCTTCGCGCTGAGCCCGGAACTGATGCAGGCCCTCGAGCACAAAACGGAGGGATGGATCGCCGGTTTGCAGATGGCGGCGCTGTCCCTGCAGCATTCGGCAGACTCGGACTCGATGGCCAGCTTCGCGCAGCGCGTGGCTTCGTTTAGCGGCGAGCACCGGCATGTGCTCGATTATCTGGCCGAAGAAGTGTTCGAACGGCAGCCCCCGGAAATCAAGGACTTCCTGCTCGGCACCTCGGGCCTGGACCGGATATGCGCGGCGTTGTGCGATGCCGTGACCGGTCGATCGGACAGCCGCAACCTGCTCAACCGCCTCGAGCAGGCCAACATGTTCCTGCTGCGTCTCGATGAGAACCGGCACTGGTATCGTTACCATCCCCTGTTCGCCGAATTCCTGCGCGCCCAGTCCGACCCCGCTGAACAACAGCGCCAGCACCAGGCGGCCAGCGCCTGGTACGAAGCCAACGGATTCGAGGAAGAAGCCATCCGCCACGCCTTCGCCGCCCGGGATTTCCCATCCACGGTTCGCCTGTTCCGCGACTTTGCCGATAACGTCCTGTCGCGGGGCGAACTGTCCAAGCTCCGTTCCTGGCTCGACGAACTGCCCGACGACCTCGTCCGCAGCCACAGCGATCTGGCTTGTTACAAGGCCTGGACACTCTACCTGGGCGGACGGACCGCGCAGGCGCAACCTTACGCCAGCCTCGCCCGGGAACTTGAATCCGATGACGAACCGCGCAAGCGGCGGGGCATGCTGGCCGCCATTCACGCCTACATCGCCCTGAGCTGGGGCGACCCACACGATGCCGTCAGATTCGCCAAGCAGGCCATCGAGCGGCTCGGCGACAGCGCGTCCTTTTTCCGCGTCTATGCCCACAGCCTGCTCGGCCAGGCGCAGGTGCTGGTGGGCGACCGCGTGGCGGCCATCGACACCCTGAGCAAGGGCGTCCAGTTGGGGCAGCAGCTCGACAACCACTTCATGACTGTCGATGCCATGGGGCCGCTGATCCACATGATGACCATGCAAGGCAAGCTGCGCGAAGCCCGCGCCATGTGCCAGAAGGCCATCAGCCGCTACGTAGACGGCAAGGGATCGCCTGCGCCGGTGGCCGCGCTCCTCTATATCCGGCTCGGAGCCATCGATCACGAGCAGAACGACCTGGAATCCGCCCGCTATCGCCTGCTGACCGGAATCGAGCTGTCGCGCCAGCTGGGCATGGTCTTCTACTCCCTGCTCGGCCTGCGCCTGCTGGCCAAGTTGCAGCATGTCTGCGGCGAACGCGAGGCCGCCTGGGACACCCTGGCCGAAGCCAGCGAAGGCGCCCAACATCCGGAAAGCGAGCGCCGCCACCGACTGATTTCGCTGGTCACGGCCGAATTGCAGCTACGCGAGGGCAACGTAGACGGCGCCGCGCGCACCCTGGAAGAAACCCGCGCCCTGATATGCTCGGGAGGCGAAGAGGAAGAACTTCTCGCCGCCCGCATCCATCTGGCAAAGCACCAGCCAACGCGGGCATTGAACATTCTGGCCGCACTGGAAAAAAAAGCCGGCGCCGAGAATTTCCACGGCAGCCTGATCGTCATTCACATCCTCCAGGCCCTGTGCAAGAAAGCCGCCGGCGAAAAGGCCGCCGCCGCGCGCTGTCTGGCCGCGGCCGTTTCGCTGGCGGCATCGGGCGGCTATCGCCGGGTTTTCCTCGACGAAGGACGCGCGGTGGCCGAAATGCTCGGCGAGATCCGGCATGTCGATCCGGGCTTCGTCAACCGCCTGCTCGAATCCTTTGCGCAGGACGAGGAAACTCTGCCGTCCGCCGTCTTGCACCAGAACCTGAGCCGCATGGAGCGCGAGATACTCAAGCTGGTCAATCTCGGCCTGACCAACCAGCAGGTTGGGGAAAAGCTCGGCATCACGGTCAGCACCACCAAGTGGTACCTGACGCAGATGTTCAGCAAGCTGAACGTGCGCAACCGCACCCAGGCGATTGCCCGGGCACGGCAGCTGGGGTTGCTCTGAGGGCTATGCCGGGGGCGGGCGATAACCGGATCAGTTTTGTGCGGGCGCCGGTTTGTCGTGCGACGCGCTGCCCGTCACCGCCAGGATCATCCCGAAGAGCGCCAGCGCGCCAGTGAGCGCGGCAACTGCCCCCCACCCGCCGTGCTGCCAAAACCAGCCGCCGACCGAGCCGACGATGCTCGACCCCATGTAATAGAACAGCAGGTAAAGCGAAGCGGCATGGCCTTTCGACGCGCCGGCCAGCGGTCCGATCGATCCGCTGGCGACCGAATGCGCGATAAAGAATCCAGTGGTTACGAGTACGACCCCGCTGACGATCAGGCCGAGCGAATCCGCCAGCGTCAGCCCGATACCGGCGAGCATGATCAGGAATCCGGCGATCAGCAGCGGGCGACGGCCAAAGCCGTCGGCAAGCCCCCCCGCCACCGACGAGGACGCCATCCCGAAGCTGTAGGTCAGGAAAATCAGGCTGATCACGGTCTGGCTCAGGAAATGCGGCGGACCCGAGAGGCGGAAGATCACGTAATTGAACAGCGTCACGAAAACGCTGGTCATGAGAAAACCGCACGCGTATATCCGCAGCAACGCGGGATTGCGCAGCTGTTTTCCCCACGTGCGCAGATGAAACAGCGGATCGAATCCCGGCCGCGCGACGAAATTCCGCGACCGGGGAAGCAGCGCCAGGAAACCGCTGGCCGCCAGGAGTCCGAGGACGCCGAAGATGCCGAGCGCCATGCGCCAGGAGGTGAATTCGGTCAGCATGCCGATTCCGACACGGCCCATCATGCCGCCGAACGCGGTTCCGGCGACGTAAAGGCCGATCGTCTTGCCGAGGTTGTCCGGATCGATCTCTTCGGAGAGATACGCGATAGCCACCGCCGGGACGCCGCCGATGACGAACCCTTCGATCGCCCGCGCCGCCAGCAACCCCGACCAGCTTGGCGTGACCGCCGTGGCGACGTTGCACAGGGCTGCCAGCAGCAGGGAGCAGAACATCACCCCGCGCCGCCCGAGCGCCTGCGAAAAGGCGCTGGCCATGAGGATGGAAAAGGCCAGCATGCCGGTGGTCAACGACAGCGAAAGAGAGCTCTCCGCCGGGCTGACGCCAAACGAGCGGGCAAAGGCGGGAAGCAGCGGGTGAACGCAGTAAATCAGCGAATAACACGCAAACCCCGCGAGAAAGAGAGCAATACCGGCGTTGCGGTATTCGGCGGTGCCGCGCCGGATCCAGGTCGGCGCGAGTTCACGGGCCGGCGGCTCATTCTCCAGCGCCGAACGGCGTACAACAGCGGTAACAGACGGCATGGGTTCCAACATCCTTGAATTGACTTGCGGCCAGTATACGGATCCGACGCCCATCTTTCCAATATATACTAAAGTCGTTTTTAATACGTTTTACGAATACCCATGGAGCTTCGTCACCTGCGTTATTTCCTGGCGATTGCCGAAGAAGGCAACTTCACCCGCGCCGCCGCCCGCCTTGGCATTGGACAGCCACCCCTCAGCCAGCAGATCAAGGATCTGGAAGCGGAAGTCGGCGCGCGCCTGTTCTATCGCGTTCCGCACGGCGCGGAATTGACCGAGGCCGGCCGCGCGTTCCTCGATCGCGTCAAGGGGATTCCTTTGCAAACGGCCGATGCGATTCGCGCGGCACAGCGGGCGTCCCGGGGCGAAACCGGCCGCCTGAGCTTCGGCTTCACCGGCACCTCCGCCCTGAACCCGATCGTCCCGGCCTGCATCCGCGAGTTCAGGCGAGCGTATCCCGATGTCGAGATCCGCTTGGAAGAAGCCAATTCCGTGGCGCTGGTGAATGGACTGATGGATGGCCGGCTGGACGTCGCCGTACTGCGGCCGAGCGAATCGGACCCGCCGGAGCTCAACTATTACCGGCTGGCCGTCGAATCGCTCGTCGCGGTCTTGCCGGCGGCGCATCCGGCGGCAAAGGGCGGGCGCAGCATCGACCTGATCAGCCTGCGGAACGACCCGCTGATCCTCACCCCGCGCGAGATCGGAATCAGCCTGCACGATTCCGTCCTTTCCGCCTGCCGGACGGCCGGCTTCGAGCCGACGCTGGGGCAACTCGCGCCGCAGTTCGCCTCGATTCTCTCGCTGGTCTCCGCCGAACAGGGCGTATCCCTTGTCCCGGAATCCATGCAGCAGTTGAATCTGAAGGGGATCGTGTTCCGAAAGATCCGGGGATCTCCGCACAAGGTCAACCTCGCCATCGCCCTGCAGCGCACGCGGCCGCCCCAACCTGCCGTTAACTTCGTGAGCCTGGCGCGGACCGTGAGCGGGCACTCCTGACCCAACCGGAGGCTTGACGGCTTCTAGCCTTTGGACTTCATGGACGCAGCGCTTCTTCCGCGGCGCTGCGGGCGTGAATGGCCGTGGTGTCGAACAGCGGAACCTCGGAATCCTGCTGACCAACCAGAAGCGAGATCTCGGTGCACCCAAGTATGATGGCCTGCGCCCCGTGGGAGGCGAGGCTTTTCATGATACGTCGATACGCCTCGCGCGACTCCGGTTTGACGATCCCGAGGCACAACTCTTCGTAAATGACGCGGTGAACAATTTCGCGATCTTCCGGTTCGGGAACGATCACGCTCAGGCCGTGATGCGTGCTCAACCGGTCACGGTAGAAGGCCTGCTCCATGGTGAATCGCGTCCCGAGCAGACCGACCGTTGGATACCCCGCCCGCTTGATTTCCTCGGCTGTCGGATCGGCAATGTGGAGCAGTGGAATGGAGACGGCATCTTCGATGCGCGTCGCGACCTTGTGCATCGTATTCGTGCACAACACCAGGAAGGCGGCGCCCGCCGCCTCAAGCGAACGCGCGGCCTCTGCCAAGATTGCCCCGGCAGCATCCCAGTCACCGGCATGCTGCAACCGCTCGATTTCGTGGAAATCGACGCTGTAGAGGACGACCCGCGCCGAATGGAGACCACCCAGGCGTTCCCGGATCGTTTCGTTGATTTGACGATAGTAGGGAATGGTCGATTCCCAACTCATGCCACCGATCAGGCCAATTGTCTTCACAAACGCTCCTGTGCTCGAAGTTGCGACACTCAACGCAGAACTATCCGGCACTGCGCGGCTTTATCGCACAGCGCCCGGAGAGAGACACGAACGGGGTTGGGCGCCACCTCAGAAATGATTGGCCGATGCGCACGGGGGTTATGACTTTGGCTATTTGCACCATTGCTTCTCGCAAGGAATGCCGTCGTTGTCTCCATCCATCTTGACCCCCGGGCAATTCTGCAAGAAGAAAGTCGCTTCCTGACAGGATGTCATTTGGGAACAGTATGTCCGACCGTCGCACCTGAACTGCTGTGAAGCGGGCTCTGCATTGGCGCTACGCGGACGGGCGAGTCCGGCGGTGCTCTGTGCGCTAGCCAAGGCGACGTGTTGGCCTTGATATTTTGTGTAGCCCTGCCAGCCTACAGCGACAAGAATTGCGACAAGAATGAGCTTTTTCATTGATCGGATGACCCGAAAGTTCTAACGTCCAAGCTCACGCCCAGCCCTGCCGGAGCGGCGAAGCCGCGGAGACAGCGACGTCGGATGCAGCGTGTTGTTCGGCCGCGCCGCTCGTGCCAACGTTCTTTGATCTGCGCTTTCTGGTACGTGGCACACCATGTAGATCATGTACCTCAATGCTCAAGCCATGTTTGCTCTCTGCCCAAAGCCTCATGGCAGCTCTACCTGGCTGACGGCACTTCTTTTCACCGCCAGCACGACAAATGAACACGAGCCGGCGAACATCGAAGCCGCACTCCTGCGCCATGATCGCCTTCAATATGTCCTTCTCAAACTCCGTGGCAGGATTTGCGAGGCCCATGGCGACCTCGACGATTGTGCCTTCGCTTTGCAAGTAGAAATCGGCCGCAAGAGAAGTCTCCCCGCAGAGCTTCCGCTCACTGTGGTCCTCACCCAAAGCCTGTATCGCCTTTTGGCGGAGTTCTCTCATAAACGCGTGCGTGGCTTTATCTCCGGCCCCCGGACCTAGGACCACCTGAAAGTCAGGCAGTGCTCGAGAGATTTCCCTCGCTAACTCGATCAGCGTAGTCGTTTGGCTATTGGCCACAGATTTTCACTCCCCAAGCCGCCGAACAAGATGTAGACGCCACTTCGTCCAGTCGACAGATTATTGGACTGTTCGATAAGTAGGCCAACTACATTGCGTTGATTGAAAACAAAATCATGCAAGGCCTGCTTTTCGCCACGTCGCACAATCTGTTTTTTTGGTTTTTCCAATAGCCGCTTCCGTTATTGCTGCCACATAGCCGATTGCCATCACGAAAGCGGTTCTTGACATGCTAGCCCTCACAAGTGCAAAGGCCCTGCCGTAGCAGCAGGGCCCTTGCAGGCGCGGGAGCTATTTCGGTTATTTCCCGTTAACCGCCCCCCGCACGATGGCCAGTGTCGTGCGCAGATCCTCGATGGCGATCTGGCCGGGAGCGGAACTGCTCTTGCCCACGGCGAAAGTCGCGGCCGAACCGTAGACCCAGCCCATGATGCGCGACAGCGAACCGACGCCGCCCATGGACATGCTGATCAGCGGGATGTCCAGCGCTTCGCGCGCGCGGCTGGTCGCGGCGAGCAGTTCGAGGACGTCGCGTTCGCTGGTCGGCATGACGGCCACCTTGCCGACGTCGGCGTCGAACGCCTTGGCGGCGGCGAACTTGCTGTCGAGCGTGGCGCCGTCGGGCGTCATCTGGAAGTTGTGGTACGACATGATCATGCCGATGCCATTGGCTTTGGACACTTCGCGCAGTGCCTTCAGGTCGGCCGGGGCGTTGGAGAGCTCATAGTCGATCAGCTCGACGCACTTGGCGCGGCAGGCGGCGGTGTACATGGCTACCACGGCCGGTTCGTCGATCTTCAGTAGCTGCCCGCCCTCGGTCGCGTTGCGCCGCGTGAGCAGGACCGGGATGCCGGCGGCCACCCGGCGGATGGCCAGCGCCGTATCTATCACGGCGGGAACGTCGCCGATCGATTCGAAGAAGTCGATCCGCCATTCGAGCAGGTCGGGCTTCTTGGGCACGATGGCCGCGACTTCTTCGAGAATCGCCGCCTGGGTCTTGCCGACCAGCGGCGTGATGATGGCCGGCAGTACGCCGCTCCCCAGCGGCTTGCCCTGCACCTGGATCAGTTTGGTTTCTTTCATGCTTAAGCTCTCCTGTACTTGATTGATTTATCCACCGACATTTTCCCCTTGATGCAGCGGACGTCTTGCCATTCCGGACAACCGGAATCCGGAGAATCAACGAACCGGACACGGGTCCCGGATCGCAATCCGGGACCGGGATGAGGACTTTCTGATGTTACGCTAGCTTGCGGCTTCGGCGCCAGCCCGTTTGAACAGGCCGGCAATCCTCGCCCAGTAGCGCGTCTGGCTGAGGATGGTCAGCACCAGCAGGCCGAGCAGGACTGCCGATACCGGGCTGGTAAAGAACTCGGCGACAAACTCGACCGGATCGTTGCTGACCGAAATCATCGCCCGGCGATAGTTGGAATCGAGCAAGGGGCCGAGAATGATGCCAAGAATGACGGGGCCGACCTGATAGCCGTACATTTTCAGGAAATAGCCCACGACACCGAATCCGAGCATCCAGTAGATGTGCACCGGGTTGTTCTCGATGGCGTAGGAACCGACCGCCGAGAGCACCACGATCATCGGCAACAAGGCGGACTTGGGAATCTCCACGATCTTGGCGAACAGCTTGATCCCCATGAAACCGAAGACCGCCAGCCAGATACAGGCCAGGATCAGGTTGCCGACCGTAAACCAGAACAGGTGCGGGGTTTCAAGGAGCATCATCGGCCCCGGCTTCAACCCGTGGATGTAGAGAGCCCCGATGATCACCGCCGTCACCGCATCGCCGGGAATGCCGAGGGTCAGCATCGGGATGTAGCAACCGCCGACCGAGCCGACCGCCGCCGACTCCGGCGCCACGATACCTTCCCACGCACCCTCCCCGAAAGGGCGCTCGGGATTTTTCACCGTGCGTTTGGCGTGGTCGTAGGCCATCAGCGCCGCGATGTCGCCGCCCGCGCCCGGCAATGCGCCGACGATGACGCCAAGGACCGAGCAGCGCGAGGCGAGCGGGAGATGTTTCTTGATCAGGCTCCACGACGGGAACAGCTTGCTGACGTTCTGCTTGATCGTCGGGAAGTGCAGTTCGTGCAATTGCACCAGCACCTCGGAGACGCCGAACAGCCCGATCATGGCCGCCACATAGGGCGCGCCGGCGGTGAGATGCACCGAACCAAAGGTGAAACGCGGCTCCGCCGTCAGCGGGTCGAGGCCGACCATGCCGAAGAGGATGCCCAGGGCACCGGCGAACACGCCCTTGGCCATCATTCCGCCCGACAGGCTGCCGACCAGCAACAACCCCCAGATGGCCAGCATCATGTAATCGCGCGGCGCGAAAAGCAGCGCCAGGTCGGACAGCATCGGCGCACCGACGGCCAGGCACAGCACGCCGATCAGGCCGCCGAAGACGCCCATGATCGTCGTCAGTCCGATGGCCTGTCCGGCCTCGCCCATCTTGGCCAGCGGGTAGCCGTCGAGTCCCGACGCGATCGCGGCCGGCGCACCCGGCACGTTGATCAGGATCGCGCTGCGCGAGCCGCCGTAGACGCCGCCGTAGTAAATGCCGGCAATCAGCGCCAGGGCCTCGTTGACCCCCCATTTGAAGGTGAACGAAATCAGGATCGAGACGGCCATGGTGACCGACAGCCCCGGAATCGCGCCGACATAGATGCCGAAGAAGACGCCGGCGGCGGTCAGGAACATCAGATAGGGATCGAGGAAGCTCATCCCGAAATACGAGATGTTCATCATGAGGTCGTTCATCGGAACATCCTTTCCAGGAATCCTTCAGGCAGCACCACCGAGAACGCCGTCCGAAAAACGAGATAGACGACCGCCAGCGACAGCACGTTGGCGACGATCATGTGCACATACCGCCGCTCGCCGAGAACCAGGCTGGCGGCCACCAGGTAGAGAAACGAACTGGTGATGAAGCCCAGCGGCTCGAGCAGGAACATGTAGGCAATCAGCACGAAGATGAATACCATGTGCCGCGCCGGGAAGACCTTCTCGAAGAAACTTTGCGCCAGCGTCTTGCCGAGACGCAATTCGGGAGCCGGCTTGGACAGTTCGCGGAAGATGATTACCAGCGAACTCAGGCTCATGGCTAGGCTGGCCCCCATCGGCAAGGAGCCGGCCGAACTCCACGACGAAAGGCCGGAGATACGGTACGACAGGTACAGCGCCGTCAGGCTGAACAGCAGCAGGGCCAGGCAAAAGCCCAGTTCCCCAGGCAACCTTGGCTTGTGCATTTCCTTTTCACTAATCACTTTTGCCCCCTGTGTGGCGTAGAAGAAGGCTCCTTTTTCACGGAGCCTTTTCTTCAAGAACGCTCAAGATACTCGTCGCCCCGGCGAAGGCCGGGGCCCAGTTCGTCGAACTTCTGGATTCCGGCTTGCGCCGGAATGACGGAATATCTCAGGGTTTCGGAATGCCGAATTTCTCGGGCGAGATCTTCGCGGCGCCGACATCCTGCAGCAGCCAGCTCGTCGTCGATTGCCACTTCTTGAGGAATGCTTCGGCTTCCGCACCGGAAATATTCATGATGATATTGCCGCGATCGGCCATCAGCTGCTGGAACTGCGGATTGTCGGTCGCCTTCTTGAACGCGGCGACCAGCGTGGCCTTGATGTCGTCCGGCGTATCCTTGCGCACGAAGACGCCGTAGAACGGCCCCCACGGCAGATACTTGGCAAAATCGGGATATTCCTTGGTGATCGCCGGCACGCCAGGCAGCGAAGCCACCGGCTCGGTATTCACCACGGCCAGGGCGCGAACGCGACCGGCCTTGATGCTTTCGGTCGCCGCGCCGACGCCGACCGGCGCGAAATCGGCGTGGCCGCCCATCACCGCCGTCACGGCCGGGCCTTCGCCATCGAACGGCACGGGGACGGTATTGAACTTCGTGACGGCGCCCATCATCGAGGCCACCGTGTGCGGCAACCCTCCCGGCCCGGTCATGGCCATCTTCACCTTGCCCGGACGTTTCTTGGCATCTTCGATCAGCTCGGTGACCGTCTTCCACGGCGCGTCCGCCTTGACGACGATGACCCCGACGCTGCGCGCGAAGATGTTGACCGGGAAGAATTTGTCGTAGTCGAACTCGGCGAGGCCGAGCACCTTGTGCAACTGGGGATTCTCGGCGCCGAACAGGATGTTGTAGCCGTCGGCAGGCGCGTTGACGATGAAGTTGGTGGAGATCGCGCCGGTTCCACCCGGTTTGTTGACCATGACGATCTTCTTGCCGAGAACCGCTTCCGCATGCGGCTGGATGGCCCGCGAAACGACATCCATCGCCCCGCCGGCGCCCCACATGATGGTTCCGGTGATATCCCGCTCGGGATAGGCCGCCGAGGCTACCGTGGCAAAAAGACTCAGGGCTGCGGCCCCCAATAGCTTTTTCGAAATCATTGAATCCCTCCGTTGTGTCTCAATGAAAAAAGCCGCTTGCTCGACTGTCTCCGGATCGACTCATCCAGCGCAAAGGCGGCTCGGCAACCGGCATTCCATGCGCCGGCTTACACCGGATACTACGAAGCTCCCCTCTCCCCGTCACCCGACTTAAGTCGGGTAATTTCGAGCCCCGGTAGTTTTCGCGTGAGGGGAACAAGATACCCGGATCAACGATGATGCCAATAGCGCGGCCGTTCCTCGCGCCATGCCGACACCTCCGCCTGCCTGCCCAACGTCACTCGCACCGCTCCTTGACGGTCGGTGCGCCAGTGGCGGGCAGCGGCATAGCGTTCGAGAACATCGGGTCGCGGGTGGCCGAAACTGTTGCGATAGCCGGCCGAAAAAATGGCGTTCCGGGGCGTCACCGCGGCGATGAATTCCGCTGTCGATGAACCGCGGCCGCCATGATGCGGAACCACCAATACGTCGCTACCCAGGATGTCTCGGGATCGGCCCAGCAGAGCGCGTTCATCGGCCGCCTCGATATCGGCCGTCAGCAGAATGCTCGCGCTACCATTCCCGACGCGCAGAACACAACTCAGGTTGTTCGGCTTCTTTGCCTTGCCGCTGTAGTCGCCAGCCTCCGGATGCAGGATGGCGAAGCCGACACCGTCCCATTCCCACGCCTGCCCGGCGGCACACGGTTCCCCACCCAACTCGGGAAGCGAGGAAAGAGTGCGCGCGATCGGCCCATGCGCCTGCACCGCGGACACTCCTCCCGAATGGTCCTTGTCGCGGTGCGAAACGACGAGCGCATCAAGCCGGGCAACGCCGACCGCGCGCAGGAAAGGCACCACCACGCGCTGCCCGGCATTCGCCTCGGCGCTGTACAGAGGCCCCGTGTCATAGAGCAGCGAGTGCTCCGCCGTGCGCACCAGCACGGCAAGCCCCTGCCCGACATCGAGCACGTCGACCCAGGCTTCGCCGGCGGCAGGCCTCGGTGGCGGCAGGAAGAGCGCCGGCAACAACAGGAACAGGCCTGTCCAGCGCGCCGAAAACCCGCGCGGCAACAGTAGCCAGGCGACGCCCAGGACGGCCAGCAAGGCGGCCCACAAGGGCGGCGCCGGCTGTTGCCATACCGGCCAGCCAGCGAGCCAGTCGAG
The DNA here is from genome assembly GCA_029975435.1 of Propionivibrio sp. Lineage (GTDB taxonomy): Bacteria > Pseudomonadota > Gammaproteobacteria > Burkholderiales > Rhodocyclaceae > Propionivibrio. Next base: position 28,964 of record JARKPC010000281.1, read on the forward strand.
CAGCACCATCAACTGCGCCAGCAGCCAGTGATCGAGATGCAGCAGAGGCGGCCAGGGCAGCAGCACGTAGACGAGCGCCAGCGGGGTAATGACGAAGCTCACCACCGGAACCGCCACGGCGTTGGCCAGCGGCGACACCAGCGAGAACTGCTGGAAGAACAACAGGAGCAAAGGCACGCTGCCGATGGTCACGGCCCATTGCGTCGCGCCCCATTGCTTCAATACGGAATGCCAGCGGCGCTCGCTGCCCGCTTCGCCCAGACGCGAACTGCCCGCGAAGAACAGCACGGCGACGGCGCCGAAGGACAGCCAGAAGCCGGTCGCCAGGACTGCCCACGGATCGAGCAAAAGCACGGCGAGCAAGGCCAGCAGGAGCGTCCGGCTAGCTCCCAGATTGCGGCCGGACCACAGGGACAAGGCCACCACGGAGAGCATGTACAGGGTGCGCTGCGCCGGAACCTCGAATCCGGCCAGCAGCGCATAGGCCAACGCCGCCATCCACGCGGCGAGCACGGCCGCCTTCTGGGCGGGCAGACGCAGCATCAGCCGTTCGCTGCACCGCCATAGCCCGCCAACCAGCAATCCGCAAAGCGCCGCGACCATCGTGACGTGCAACCCGGAAATGCTGACCAGATGCGTGACCCCGGTGCGGTTGAACGCCAGCCACTGCCCCCCGGGAATCGCGCGCTGATCCCCGATGGCCAGCGCGATCAGCACACCCGCGTAAGGCGCATCGGGCAATTCCCTCAGGAATCGTTCGCGTACCCGGTCGCGCAAACTCTCGATCAGGTAGCCGGGCCGCCAGACGAACTCATCGATACGTGCAATCTCTTGACGCCCGCGAATCGTTCCCGTCGCCCGGATGCCGCGCTCGAGCAGCCAGGCCTCGTAATCGAAGCCGTGCGGATTGGCTCCGCCATGGGGCCGCTTGAGGCGTGCCGTGAAGCGCCAACGCTCGCCCGGATGCATCGCGCGGGAAGCGACACCCGGGTCATCCTCCTCAACATCGTCCCACGAGTGATACCACGAGAGATAGACGCGTTCAGGGACATGGGCACCGGGAGTGACTACTTCCTCGACATCGAACAGGAAACGCTCGCCACGTTCGAAGCGCTGCGGTAGCGCGGCCACGACGCCGACCAGATCGATGTCGCGAACTTCCCACGATTCGGGCAGATGGTCCGCCAGGCGCACCTCCGCCCGCCAGCCCGCCCAGGAGAAACCCAGTGCCGCGCAGGCAAGCAGCGTCGCCACGCGGGAATGCCACGTTCCGCGACCCGCCGCCAGCCAGACCCCGCCCATTCCCGCTACGGCGAGGCACGCCACCGCCACCATCGACGGCAGATCGGACTGCATCTGCAGCAGGAGTATTCCGGCCGTGAAGGCGAGGATGGAAAGACGCATTCAGATTACCCGGAACAAGGCAAATAAGAACGGGGAAAGACGCGTCATCGCCTTTCCCCGTTGATCCTCCCGGACCCTTCTTGATGTTCCGATCAGCCTTCCAGCACTTTCAGTCGTGCGGCGAGCAATTGTTCCAGCGTTTCCAGCGCCTTGGTGAAGCCGGCGATGCCTTCGGCCAGCTTTTCCGTGGCCATGCGGTCGGCGGCATGCATGCGGTCAAAGGTCGCCTTGTCGACGGCAATCTTCTCCACCGAGGCCGTCGCGGCCTTGGCGGGATCCAGCTTGCGCGGCAGTTCGCCTTCTGTGGCCTTCAGTTCGGCAAGCAGCGACGGAGCAATGGTCAGCAGGTCGCAGCCAGCCAGTTCGGTAATTTCGCCCATGTTGCGGAAGCTGGCGCCCATGACCTCGGTCGGGTAGCCGAACTTCTTGTAGTAGGTGAAGATCTGCGTCACCGACAGCACGCCGGGATCCTCGTTGGCCGGATAGGCATCGCGGCCGGTGTCTTTCTTGTACCAGTCGAGGATGCGCCCGACGAACGGCGAGATCAGGGTGACGCCGGCTTCAGCGCAGGCGATGGCCTGGTGCAGGCCGAAAAGCAGGGTCAGGTTGCAGTGGATGCCTTCCTTTTCCAGCACGGCGGCGGCCTGGATGCCTTCCCAGGTCGAGGCGATCTTGATCAGGATGCGCTTGCGCGAAACGCCCTGGGCTTCGTACTGGGCGATCAGTTCGCGGCCCTTGGCGATGGTCGCCTCGGTGTCGAAGGACAGGCGGGCATCAACTTCGGTGGACACCCGGCCGGGGACGATTTCGAGGATCTTCAGGCCGAACGCCACGGCCAGGCGGTCGAACGCCAGCGAGACGACCTTGGCAGCAGGCGCCGACGCGCCGCAATCGAGGCGGGCCTGTTTCAGCGTCGCATCGACGATCCCCTGGTACTGCGGCATCTGGGCAGCGGCGGTGATCAACGACGGATTCGTCGTCGCATCGCGGGGGGTGAAGGTTTCAATGGCCTGGATATCGCCGGTATCGGCGACCACGACGGTCATTTCCTTCAGTTGTTCGAGCAGGTTCTTGGACATGATGACTCCCTTTCTGGGTCTGATGGTGTTGCGAAACCTGTGCCGGGCCGGAGGAACCTCGGGAATCTCTCGATTCTAGCAAACAAGCCTTCGCAGACCCATGCATTGAAAGCAATTCGTCCGTCGGTGGCTGACAACTGCGCCGATCTACGCCGCCTGACACTACCGAAATACGTCCCAAGCGTGTAAGCTGCGTCCGTTTTGGCGCCTCAGTTGCAAGCGCCATCTGCCTTTCAGGGGTATGCCGAGGAGTGTAAGTCATGCGACTCAAAAACCGGGTTATGGTCATCATTTCGGCCTCGCTGGCAAGCCTGACCGTGATGGGCCTCTTCGGACTCTATACGATGCGGCAGAGTGTGATGGAGGAACGCGAGGAGCAGATCATTCAGCTGCTCGACTTCGCCGACTCCCAGCTCCGGTATTTCCATGCACTGGAACTCAACGGCAACATGACCCGGGAGGTCGCCCAGGCGCGGGCCATGGAAGCCATCAGCGCGCAACGGCAGGGCAGCAACTATTTCTTCATCCGCTCGCTTACCGACGACCTGTTCATCTACCACCCCATTGCCGCCCGGGTCGGCACGCCCGACGACGGCGGCAAGATGCCGGACGGAAAATCCACGGCGCAGGCCTATCGTGACGCGCTGGCGAAAAGCCCGAACAACAAGGCGTTCGTCCGGATTCTGGCCCCCAAGCCGGATGTACCGGACAAGCAATTTCCAAAAATGAATGGCGTAATGAAGTTCGAACCCTGGGGCTGGATGCCAGGGACCGGTTTTTACATCGACGACATCGAGGCGCGCTTCTGGAACCAGGCGGCGGTCTTCCTGATGGTTGGAGGCGTTCTTCTGACGCTGGTCGCGGTTCTGGTTTTGCGCATGCGCGTGGTGATTCTGCGGCAACTCGGAGGAGAACCCCACGACGCTGCCGAATACATGAAGAAAATTGCCAACGGCGACCTGACCATCGAAATACCCGTCAGCGAAAACGATAACGACAGCCTGATGGCCTCGCTCAAGCTCATGCAGATGAAGCTGATCAACATGACTTCGTCGATCCAGGAAAATGCCGCGGTCTTGTCGACGCAGGTCAGCACCTTCGAGGAAACCGCGAAAGACTACGCCGACGCCAAGTCCGACGAAGAACTGGGGCGGCTGCTCCAATCGGTCAAGAAGCTGGGAAAGACGGCGGGAATTCTCGAGAAATCGACTTCGAGATTCAGGTTCTGACCAAAGAATTCCCAAAGGAACAACGTGGACTCGACTACCCGGCTCGCCATCACCCCCAAGGGCGAGGAAGAAATCCAACATCGCATCTACAAGCTCAGCATCCGCAAGCGGAGCGTTTTGGTCAGCCTGGAGAAGCCGCACACCGTCGAGCAGATTCTCGAGCGAACCGTTTTTCAGGAAGATGAAATCCTCGACGAAATCAACATCCTGCTGCAAAGCGGATTCATCGCCCTCGACAGCGAAGAGGCTGCCCGGCTTGCCACGCTGGGCAAGCGGGAAAAGGCCCCGGACCGCTTCGAACTCGACGACGAGATCGTCCTCTCGGAAGCCAAGTACCTGCTCATCGATTTCTGCGTCGACAGCTTTGGCACGCAGGCGCAGACATTCGCCAATGGAGTCCGCGGCTGCAAGACCCCGGAGTCCTTGGGAAAGTACCTGCGAACCGTTGCCGAAGCCGCCGAAAAGCACTGCCCCGAGCGCGTCCCGACCCTGTTCAGGATCATCCAGGAAATCAACGAGACGGCCAAATAGGCCGCCCCCTCAGGGCGCCTGAAACACTCCGTCGCGCAGCGTGAGTATCCGGTCCGCGCGCGCCGCCAACCCTGGATCGTGAGTGACGATGACAAAACTCGTGCGGTGCGATCGGTTCAGCGACAGCATCAGTTCAAAAACATCCTCGGCCGTCTGTCGATCGAGGTTTCCGGTCGGCTCGTCGGCAAGCACGCAGGCCGGTTCCGTGACCAAAGCGCGGGCGATCGCTGCCCGCTGACGCTCCCCGCCGGAGAGTTCCGACGGCGTGTGATCAAGCCGATGCGACAGCCCGACCTCGGCCAGCACGGCCGCCGCGCGGGCCTCCGCTTCGGCTTTGGGCATCCGCCGGATGAACAGCGGCATGGCCACGTTCTCCAAGGCCGTGAATTCCGGCAGCAAATGGTGGAACTGATAGACGAAGCCGAGATGCCGGTTGCGCATCTCGCCGCGCTCGGCATCGCCAATCTCTGCCAGATTACGTCCCATCAAGCGAATAGAACCGGCGCTCGGACTATCCAGCCCGCCCAGCAGATGCAGCAGCGTGCTCTTGCCCGAGCCGGAAGCGCCGACGATCGACACGCGCTCACCGGCGGCGACCTCCAGATCGACCCCCGTCAGGACGCGAACTTCCGCCACCGCCCCTTCTCGATAGATTTTGGTCAGCCCCTGGCACGCCAGCACGATTTCCTTGTTCTCATTCATAGCGCAGCGCCTCCGCCGGATTGACGCGCGACGCGCGCCAGCTCGGATAGAGCGTCGCCACTAGCGACAGCACGAACGACACGCCGGTGATGGTGATCACATCGCGCCACTGCAACTCCGACGGCAGGTTGGAGATGTAATAGACCTCTTTCGACATCAACTGGGTACCGAGCACCCTCTCGATGAACGGCACCACCACATCGACGTTGAGCGCCAGCGTCACGCCGCCGACGATGCCCAGCCCCAGCCCGATGAAGCCGATCAGCGCGCCCTGCACCATGAAGACGGCCATGATGCTGCGCGGGCTGGCGCCGAGCGTGCGCAGGATGGCGATGTCGGCCTGCTTGTCTGTCACCGCCATGACCAGCGTGGACACGATGTTGAACGCCGCCACCGCGACGATCAGCGACAGGATGATGAACATCATGTTCTTCTCGATCTGCACGGCGCGGAAGAAGTTGGCATGGCTGCGCGTCCAGTCGCTGATGTATGCCGGCACCGTCAGGGTGTTGGCCAGCTGCCGCGCCACCCACGGCGCGCGGAACAGATCGTCGAGCTTGAGGCGTACACCGGACACCCGGTCCTCCATGCGGTAGAGCTTTTGCGCGTCTTCCAGACGGATCAGCGCCAGCCCGCTGTCGTACTCGAACATGCCGACCTCGAAAATGCCGCTGACGGTAAAGGTCTTCAGGCGCGGCACCACGCCGGCCGGCGTCACCACGCCCTGCGGTGCGATCACCGTCACCTTGTCGCCGGGAAACACGCCGAGCGCCCGCGCCAGTTCGCTGCCGAGCACGATGTTGAAGGCATCCGGCTGCAAGGATTCGAGCTTGCCTTCCTTGATGTGCGCGCGGAAATCGGCGACCTTTTCCTCCTCGTCCGGCAGGATGCCGCGCACCATGGCCCCGCGCACGGACTGACCGAACGAGAGCATGCCCTGCGCCTGCACATAAGGCGCGGCACCGAGGACCTGCGGCAACCTGGCCGATTCGCGCGCCACCTCCTCCCAGCCGGACATTTCGCCGTTCGCTCCGCTGATCTGCACGTGCGAGACAACCGCCAGGATGCGCCCGCGCAATTCGGTCTGGAAGCCGTTCATCACCGAAAGAACGACAATCAGCGCCGTGACGCCCAGCGCGATGCCGAGCATGGAAATCAGGGAGATGAAGGAGATGAAATGATTGCGCCGTTTCGCGCGCGTGTAGCGCAGGCCGATCATCAATTCGTAGGGAAGCGCCAAGGCCGATGTCCGAGATCGTGAAAGCCGCTATGGTACACGCACCATTCCAGATCGGCTCAACCCATTGAAACATTGACCGACTCCCACGGCCGGAGTCACACCTCCGCCGGCCGGAATGCCTGGACCGGGCCGTTGACGTCGTCCGGGAACCACAGGAAAGACCGGCTCGCCGGATCCCATGACAAACGGTTGAAGACCCACGAACGATGGCCGGGGGAACTCAGCGTGCCGGAGACGAAGGAATGCTGCGTCAGGGTCCATGTCCCGGACAGGTAGTGCGATTGCCTGGTCGCCCCGGCTGGAGGAGCCAGTCGCCAGTAACCGGGCGATTGATGCTCTCCGTTGACGCAATAAAAGGATGCGTTCTCGGGGCAAAAACCCCATCCGATGCCCGTATTGTTCCCGGCGCTGTTCAACGGCCACGCTCTGGCGTCGACGGACAGCGTTGTAAGGGAGAATATGCCTTTGCCGACGACCGCATCGATATCCACCGCGCAGAAGACGAAGGTCTTGCCGTTGTAGTACGCCGCACGACCCGCCTGATCGCGAGCGAACGCTGCCACGAGCAGGCGCCCGGGGGGAAGCGCCAGCACGTTGCCGGCATCCGTACTGCCTTCCACGGCGTTGGACGCCACCTGCATCGGTCGCCAGGCGTCGGTGGAAAAATCGAACACCTTGAACTGTTGGCCGCCACCGTAATGAATGACGGTGCCTGTCTGTGCGTCGACGATCGTGCTTTGTGCCGTGGTGGAACCTCTGAAGTTGGGCGGCTGGTTGGCCGTGCGCCGCCAGGTGGCCGTGTCGTGATCGAAAATGTGCGAACCGATGGAATGCGTTCCGCCCAAAACCCCGCTCGCCGAACCGAACTTGAACAGGCCGCCTTTGCCGTTGCCCATGATCGACGCCGGGACGTGGCCGAGCACGTTGCGCGTGTGTCCGGGAATCGGCTGGATCTTGCCGGGACGCAGCCATGGACCTCGTCCGTATTGTGCCTCCCATCCGGGAGAATCCCCGTTGAGTTCTCCCCAGGAATAGTCGATCTCCCCGTTGGGGTAGAGACGATCGATCGCGCTCTGAGGAGGCGGTTCGGAGATTCCGCCGGCCGTCCTGACTCGCCCGTATCCATCGAACGGTAGCGGCGTATCCAGCCACTTCCAGCGCAAGTCGTTGAGATCGAAGCAGAACGGCGCACAGACGTTGATCGAGGCGTGGCCTGCTCCGTAGTTCACCAGTTGGCGCGTGTCGGTATTCCAGCAGATACCCGAATACCCGTTGACGGAACCCCAATAGTATTCAGTCGCCTTGTAGGGCCCCTGCCGGGGCGCCTCCGGATTCCACGCCTGATATTTCGGGTCGATCTCCGCCAGCGTCGCCCCCGCCCCAAGCGGATGCATGCGCGGCGCATAGGAGACGTTGCGAATCTCGCCGGGCGCCGGCGCCCAAGCCGGCACGCCGCCCGTGGCGCCGGACGCCTTCCCGCGCACGGGGGCTGGAGCGGCCATCGCCAGGCCGCAATCACAAGCGGCGGCCACCAGGTACGACACAAACTCTCTGCGCTGCATGGTTGGGCCCTGCGGGGTAGGACGTTTCAGATTAGCCTACATGGCGATTTCCCGCCAACGCAGCCGCATTTCGGGGAAAACTTGGGCAGACATTCCGCTGTGGTAGACTTTTTCCCGGTATTCCCCGCCGTTTCCTGCATAGCAAGGCTGCATGCCGATCACCCACCTCACCCTGCTCGTTCCCGAACTGCTCTGGCCCGAACCCGAAGACCGCGACGTTCTTGACGGCCTCGACTGCCCGGCGCTGACCACGCTGCTGGTGCGCAGCCGCCCTGCGCGGCGTCCGCCGCAATCGCCCGAAGCCACGCTGGCGGATTTGTTCGGCCACACCGAAAACGTCCCTTATGGCGCGTTCAGACGACTCGGCGAGCGCGACATGCCGGCCGCAACGCAAGCCACGAGCTGGATCGCCGCCGACCCGGTGCATCTGCGCTTCCACCAGGAACGCCTGATTCTCGCCGGCGGCGCAACGCTGGGCATCACCGCGGACGAGGCGGAAGTCCTCGCCGGGGAAATGAATCGGCACTTCGGCGACATAGGCCGCGCCCATGTCGCCGCCCCGGAACGCTGGTACCTGGAACTGTCCGGCGAATCCGTGTTGGCCGGTTTCATTCCGCCACCACTGTCGACCGTCACCGGGCGCAGCATCGAACGCCTGCTGCCGGAAATCATGCAGGATCGCGCCGTGCGCGGCCTACTCAACGAGATACAGACCTTCCTGCACGCCCATCCGGTCAATCAGCAACGCGAAGCCAAGGGCCTGTTGCCGATCAACAGCCTGTGGCTGTGGGGTGCGGGCAGTCTGCCGCCGCGCATCGAATCGGATTTCGACGGGGTATGGAGCACGCATCCGCTGGCCATCGGCCTTGCCCGTGCAGCCAGCGTGCCAACGCACCCGGCGCCGGTCGATGCCGCTACCCTCTTCGCCCGCGCGGCGCCCGGCACACGCCAACTGGTAGAACTCGACGATCTGGCCGGCCCGGTTCAGTACGAGAACGGCGAGGCTTACCGCCACGCCATCGCCAGCCTCGAACACCGCTGGTTCGCCCCACTGCAGGAAGCACTGGCGGCGGGCCGGATCAAGCAACTCCGCATCGAAGCCGCGACCGCGTATGCCACGCTGACCTGGGAAAGTGGTCGTAACGATCAATGGAAGATCTGGCGTCGCCCGCAACCCCTCATCGAAATTGCACAAAGACTGGCCAACTCCCCATGACCCACCTAAAAACCCGCCGCGTCCCGCCGCGCGTGCAATGGCAGCTAGAACAACAGGGCGTGCATCCGCTGCTTGCCCGCATTTACGCCGCGCGAGGCATTCAGACCAGGAGCGAACTCGACTACGACCTCAAGGCACTGATCCCGCCCGCGCAACTGACCCATGCCGGCGAAGCCGCCGTGCTTCTGGCCGACGCCATCGAAGCGCAGGCGCGCATCCTCATCGTTGCAGACTACGACTGCGACGGCGCCACCGCCTGTGCCGTTGGCGTGCGCGCGCTGCGTGCCATGGCTGGCGACTCCGGAGCCGCCATCGACTACCTGGTGCCCAACCGCTTCACCTACGGCTATGGCCTTTCGCCGGAAATCGTCGACCTCGCCGCCACGCTGAATCCCGACCTTCTGGTCACCGTCGATAACGGCATCGCCAGCATCGCCGGCGTCGCCCGCGCCAACGAGCTCGGCATCGCCACACTGATCACCGACCACCACCTGCCGGCCGACGAACTACCCACCGCCGACTGCATCGTCAACCCCAACCAGCCCGGCTGCGACTTCCCGAGCAAGTGCATCGCCGGTGTCGGCGTCATGTTCTACGTCATGCTCGCGCTGCGCGCCGAACTGCGCGAGCGTGGCTGGTTCGCGCAGGAAACCGGCATCAAGGAACCCAACCTCGGCGCGCTGCTCGACCTCGTCGCCCTCGGCACAGTAGCGGACGTGGTCAGGCTCGACCGCAACAACCGCATCCTCGTCAACCAGGGGCTGAAGCGCATGCGCGAAGGGCGGATGAACCCCGGCATCCGCGCCCTGTTCCGCGCGGCCGGGCGCGATCCGGCCAAGGCCGGCAGCATGGACCTCGGTTTCATGATCGGCCCGCGTCTCAACGCTGCGGGGCGTCTGGCCGACATGTCGCTCGGCATCGAGGCGCTGATCACCGACGACGACGCGCGCGCCATCAACATCGCGCAGCAGCTCGATACCCTCAACCGCGAGCGCAAGGACATCGAGTCCGGCATGCAGGAACAGGCGCTCGTCCATCTCGAGTCGATCGACGATGCGGAAGGCCCGGCCATCGCCCTGTTCGACCCCGAGTGGCACCAGGGCGTGATCGGCATCCTCGCTTCGCGCATCAAGGACAAGCGCCACCGCCCCGTGTTCGCCTTCGCGCGCGGCGACACGGAAACCGCCGATGGAGAAATCAAGGGCTCCGGCCGCTCGATCCCCGGCCTGCACCTGCGCGACGCGCTCGACCTCATATCGAAGCGCGCACCCGGCCTGCTCAAGCGCTTCGGCGGCCATGCCATGGCCGCCGGCGCGACAATCATGGAAGTGGACTTCGCCCGCTTCCGCGAACTGTTCGCCCAGATCGCCGATGAACTGCTCTCACCCGCCGACCTCACTCGGACGCTGGAAACCGACGGCAGCCTCGAAGCCAGCTATTTCTCCATCCAGACCGCCCGCCTGCTGGAAGACGAGGTCTGGGGCCAGGGTTTCCCGGCGCCATTGTTTGAAGACGAATTCGTCGTCGAGAACCAGCGCATCCTCAAGGAAAAACACCTCAAACTGCGCCTGCGCCGCGGAGAACTCCGCATCGACGCCATCCAGTTCAATTTCAGCGCATCCCCCGGCACCACCATCCGCGCCGCCTACCGGCTGGCAGTCAATGAGTACAACGGAGTGCAGTCGCCGCAGCTGATGATCGAGTACATACATAACCGTGACGCTTTATAAAACGGCGTTCGCCGGAGTTCCCCGCACTCACGGCGTCACAGCTCGGATTTCGGTTGATCGGCAATCAGGATGGCGATCTCCTCCATCGGTTCATTCGCTCCCATGAAGAAAATGCAGGGAAATACGTTCGTTCAAGGAATTGGTCGGAGATCATTGGCGTGATAAATTCGGGACGAAGTCCCGCTTCATCAACTTTTCCCGAAGAGTCACGACGCACCAATGAACCTCAAGCACTTATTCTATTTCTGGAAAGTCGCAAAACTAGGTAGCGTTAGCCGCGCGGCGGAGGCCATTAATGTCACTCCGCAGACCTTGAGCGGGCAAATCCATCTGCTTGAGGAGAGTCTCGGGAAAGAACTGTTCTCCCGCAGGAAGCGCTCCCTGGTCCTTACCGAAACCGGCAGCATGGCCCTGAAGTATGCTGAAGAACTGTTTGCCTTGAGCGCCGAGCTCGAAGCCATGATCAAGAACCCACCCAAGGAACGCTCGATAGAGTTTCGCGTGGGCGTTTCGGACGCCGTGCCCAAGACGCTGGCTTTCCAATTGCTGAAACCGGCAAACGAAGCCGTGGAGGGAGTGAGCTTTTCGTGCCGGGAATGGCGGCTTGACAGGCTGTTGACCGAATTATCCATTCACCACCTCGACCTCGTGATTTCGGACAAACCGATTCCCCCGTCGATCAGTGTACGTGCCTACAATCACCGCCTGCTTGAATCCGGGATAACCTTCCTGGTTGAAAAAAGCCTCGTATACGATGCGCTTCCCCCATTCCCGGCATGTCTCGGGGTATTGCCTCTCCTGCTTCCAGGAGAGGATTCCGCCATCCGTACCAGCATCGATCTCTGGCTCGAAAGAAAACATATCCATCCCAGGATTGTCGGAGAGTTCGACGACTGTGCGCTGATGACAACCTTCGGAAGCGCCCGGATGGGCGCTTTTCCGATCCCCTCAGTGGTCGAAAAGGACTACACGGGTTCAGGGGCCTTCAAGGTGCTGGGCCGAACCAATCAGGTTCGAGCGACTTACTATGCCATTTCGGTGGAACGACGCCTTACCCATCCCTGCGTCGTTGCCATTACGAAATCCGCGCAACGCTTTTCGAAGGAAACACCCCGGGCGGGCGACGCCGCTGACACCTTCTGAGCCCGCGTGTCACTGCAACAACGACAGGAAGCTTGCGCCAATCCTGAAAACACGCGGGACTCTCGGCCAATTACCCTAGCCGCGAAATGAAGTATCCGGCACACACTGCCGTTCCTATTACTCCGGCAACGTTCGGTCCCATCGCGTGCATCAGCAGGAAATTCTTCTTGTCGTACTCCGCACCAACGACCTGAGACACCCGCGCAGCCATTGGCACAGCGGAGACCCCCGCGGACCCGATCAGGGGGTTGATGGGATTGGAGGGAGAAAGCTTGTTCATCAGCTTGGCCAGGAGAACACCAGAGGCAGTCGACACAGCGAAGGCCAGGACGCCGATTGCGATAATCAGCAGCGTCTTGCTCTGCAGGAAGCTCCCCGCGTCCATCGTCAGCCCCACCGAGGCTCCCAGAAAGATGGTCACGATATTGATGATCTCGTTCTGGCAAACCTTGGTCAAACGCTCCACCACCCCCGATTCGCGCATGATGTTGCCAAGCATCAGCATGGCGATCAGCGCCGACGCCGCCGGCACAACCAGGATCACGACGACCATCACGGCAATCGAAAACGCGATGCGCTCAAACTTACCCACGGAACGTAACGTCTTCATGCGAATCCGCCGCTCAGCATCGTTCGTGAAAAGCTTCATGATCGGCGGCTGAATCAGCGGCACGAGAGACATGTAGGTGTAGGCTGCAACCGCAATCGGCCCGATCAAATGCGGTGCCAGCTTGTTGGCTGTAAAAATCGATGTTGGGCCATCCGCCCCGCCAATGATACCGATGGATGCTGCTTCACCAGGGGTAAACACGCCACTTATGACAGCCACAAACATTGTCGCAAAAATTCCCGCCTGAGCGGCCGCTCCCAGGAGCAGGGTCCGAGGATTCGCTATGAGAGGGCCGAAATCAGTCAACGCCCCCACCCCCAGAAAGATGATCGGCGGAAACAACTCGAGGTGAATGCCTTGGGAAATGTAGTAGAACAGCCCTCCCGGAACATTGACCAGGTTGTCTATGTAGGGCTCGTTCAGTACGCCCATGGTCGGGATGTTGGCCAGCAATGCTCCGAACGCGATCGGCAGCAGCAACAAAGGCTCATACTGCTTCACAATGGCCATGTAGAAAAGAACCGCACAGACGGCCCACATCACCACCATGCCGCCGGTAACCTGCGAGAACCCGGTGGATGTCGTCATCACAATGATGAACTGCTCGATAATTCCAGACATACGCTCCTCTTTATAGTTTTCGTGGTTGGTTCAGGGAATTTGCCTTGCGCTGTCCCCGGATGGCCTTGCCGGCATGCCCGACGCGTCCGTAATCCGTCGCACGCGACTCCCTCTCAGACGCACCGCTTAGTGCCGCGTGGGATCTTCAATCTTGTGCGCCGCCGCTTCGGCCAGCGCTTTATCCGCTTCGGAGCTGATCGTTTGGGTAACCCGCCCGGTGACGATGCCGTAAAGATCCCCGATTAGGATCAGAATGGCGATCGAACTGAAAAGGACGCCAACCCCGTAAAGCGCCGCCAGCGAGAGCCCCGAAGCCGGCGCCATGTTGCCGAGATTGATTCCCGCCTGCAGCCAGCTTCCGTGCAGAAAGAGAACCATGATTGCGATCATCACCAGATGGGCAATCGACAGCAGGACACGTTGCCCCGCGGCAGGAAACATCTTGAGAAACCCGTCAAAACCGAGATGTCCGTGTTCGCGCAGCGCTATCAGCCCGGCGGTATAAGTCATCCAGGTCAGGCACCAGGACGAGAGCTCTTCCGAAACCGTGATGCCTTGGTTGAAGAAGTAACGCAGAACGACGTTTCCGAAAACCATGACCAACATTGCGACGAGAAGAATCGCAGCACAGATTTTCAGCAGGGTGAACAACATATCGGCAAGCCTGATCACTGACGCCTCCTCGATCACACGCAATCTATCCACATGACGTTAAGCGACTGAAATTCGCTTAAGCACGGCGCCTGTGCAGCGCTCTTTGATTAATGATCCAAACCAATGAAATCGAAACACCGGACTCTCGTGTTTCGCACTTCCTCGGCCATTCCGAATTCGCCTGGATGAACCGAGTCGACCGCCAGTCAACTCGCGGAATCAGCCTGCCCGCATATCGACAGATGGACATCACGACCCTTGACTATCAGCACCCAAGCTCACTACCAGACCGTCGGGCACCGGTACGTTAGCGCAAACACAATTGAAATAAAATTCGTATTAATTATTCTGTTTATTAATTTTTTGCGATCTATAAGGCAATACCAGCTTTCGTTTTTCGGTTGCCTCGTTGCTTCCGAAGAAACGTCAACACGATGCGGACGACAACTAGCAGAGCGGCACATCCCGCCTAGCCTCTTTCGCGGCACTCGACTAGCGGCAGGCCCAACACCCGCAAGAGTGCGCCCATGCCGGGCGCACCAAAAAAAACGGCCCGGTTATACCGGGCCGTTTCAGCTGCTGAACTCCGCGTTTCTTAAATCGTCACGCTCTCCGCCGCTTCCTGGAACTCGGCGATCTGGTCGAAGTTCATGTAGCGATAGACGTCAGCAGACTTGGCGTTGACCGCCTTGATCTGCTCCATGTACTCGGCCACGGTCGGGATCCGCCCGATCAGCGAGCACATCGCGGCCAGTTCGGCGGAGCCGAGGTAGACGTTGGTGTCGATACCCAGACGGTTCGGGAAGTTACGGGTCGAGGTCGACATCGCGGTGCTGCCTTGCCGGATCTGCGCCTGGTTGCCCATGCACAGCGAACAGCCCGGCATCTCCATGCGCGCGCCGCTCTTGCCGAGTACGCCGTAGTAGCCTTCCTCGGTGAGGATCATGGCGTCCATCTTGGTCGGCGGGGCGATCCACAGCCGGGTCGGAATGTCGCTCTTGCCGTCGAGGATCTTGCCGGCGGCACGGAAGTGGCCGATGTTGGTCATGCACGAGCCGATGAACACTTCGTCAATCTTGGCGCCGGCGACTTCGGACAGCAGTTTGACGTCGTCCGGATCGTTCGGGCAGGCGACGATCGGTTCCTTGATCTCGGCCAGATCGATCTCGATCACGGCGGCGTACTCGGCGTCGGCATCGGCCTTCAGCAGTTGCGGATTGGCGATCCAGTCTTCCATGGCCTTGACCCGGCGGGCCAGGGCTTTGGCGTCCTGGTAGCCGTTGGCGATCATCCACTTGAGCAGCGTGATGTTCGAACGCAGGTACTCGGCGATCGGTTCCTTGTTCAGCTGCACCGTACAGGCGGCTGCGGAACGCTCGGCCGAGGCGTCGGACAGTTCGAAGGCCTGTTCGACCTTGAGATCCGGCAGGCCTTCGATTTCGAGGATGCGGCCGTTGAACACGTTCTTCTTGCCCTTCTTCTCCACGGTCATCAAGCCTTGCTTGATGGCGTAGTAGGGAATGGCGTTGACCAGGTCGCGCAGCGTGATGCCGTCGTTCATCTTGCCCTTGAAGCGCACCAGCACCGATTCCGGCATATCCAGCGGCATGACGCCCGTCGCGGCGGCGAAGGCCACCAGACCGGAACCGGCCGGGAAGGAGATGCCGATCGGGAAGCGCGTATGCGAGTCGCCGCCCGTGCCGACCGTATCCGGCAGGCACATGCGGTTGAGCCAGCTGTGGATGACGCCGTCGCCCGGACGCAGCGAGATGCCCGAACGGGTGGTGATGAAGCCCGGCAGGGTGCGGTGGGTCTTGACGTCGACCAGCTTCGGATAGGCCGCGGTGTGGCAGAACGACTGCATGACGAGGTCTGCGGAGAAGCCGAGGCAGGCCAGATCCTTGAGTTCGTCGCGGGTCATCGGGCCGGTGGTGTCCTGCGACCCCACGGTGGTCATTTTCGGTTCGCAGTAGGCATTGGGACGGACGCCCTTGCCTTCGGGCAGGCCGCAGGCGCGGCCGACCATCTTCTGCGCCAGGGTATAGCCCTTGCCCGTATCGGCCGGCTCTTGCGGCATCTTGAACAGCGTCGAGGGCGGCAAGCCCAGCGACTCGCGGGCGCGGGCGGTGAGGCCACGGCCGACGATCAGCGGAATGCGCCCGCCGGCACGGACTTCGTCCAGGATGACCGGGGTCTTCAGTTGCGATTCGGCAATGACCTGGCCGTTCTTCAATGCGACGACCTTGGTCGTCGCGGCATCGATCTTCAGTTCGACCTCGTCGCCCATTTCCATCTTGGTGACGTCGATCTCGATCGGCAGCGCGCCGGAATCCTCGAGGGTGTTGTAGAAGATCGGAGCGATCTTGGAACCGAGGGCGACGCCGCCGCAACGCTTGTTCGGCACAAACGGAATGTCTTCGCCGGTCCACCACAGCACGGAGTTGGCCGCGGACTTGCGCGAGGAACCGGTACCGACCACGTCGCCGACGTAGGCGATCAGGTTGCCTTTCTTGGCCAGCGCCTCGAGTTGCTTGATCGGGCCGCGCACGCCGGGCTGTTCAGGCTCGATGCCGGGACGCGGGTTCTTGAGCATGGCCAGGGCGTGCATCGGGATGTCCGGACGCGTCGTGGCGTCGGGCGCCGGAGACAGATCGTCGGTATTGGTTTCGCCGGTGACTTTGAAAACGGTGACTTTCTGGCTGGCCGGAACTTCGGGACGCGAGGTAAACCACTCGGCGTCGGCCCAGGACTGGATCACGGCCTTGGCGTTGGCATTGCCCTTGTCGGCCAGCGCCTTCACGTCATTGAAGAAGTCAAAAATAAGCAGGGTCTTTTTCAGCGCTTCAGCAGCCACCGTGCCGACTTCGGCGTCCCCCAGCACATCGATCAGCGGCTTGACGTTGTAGCCACCGAGCATGGTCCCCAGCAGTTCCGTTGCCTTGGCGCGGGAAATCAGCGGACAGGATTCGTCGCCCTTGGCCACTTTGGCCAGGAACTCGGCCTTGACTTTGGCGGCATCGTCAACGCCGGCGGGAACGCGGTAGGTAATCAGTTCGACCAGTGCCTGCTCCTCCCCTTTTGGAGGATTCTTCAACAGCCCGATCAACTCCTGGGTCTGCTTGGCACTCAGCGGCAGCGGTGGGATGCCCAGGGCGGCGCGTTCAGCGACATGTGCACGATACGATTCCAGCATAAGAACGTCCTTTCAGATAAATCAAAGAGTGGAATGACCAGGGGGACTGGGACGGCCATTGTACCGCCGGCTCACCACCTCGAATGATCAGGGCAACTTGATATTAATTCAGGAGGTACTGCCAAATGTGCATGAAACTCACGAAGAAACAACGGACACCGTTTCACCTGCATAGACGACCTGCTGCCCTGGCCGCAGCTTCGCGCGCTTGCGGGTCTCAACCTGTCCGTCGACCAGGACCCGGCCGGCATCGATCTCGGAATGAGCCTGACCTCCCGAATGGCACAGGCCGGTTGTCTTGAGCAACTGATCCAGCTGGATGTACTCGCCACGAACCTCAACGGTTATTGACATACTCGACTCCTCAAAGTTCAAGCGGCGGCAAGCCATAACGCCGCCGCGCACGATCGCAGGCGTCGTCGCCAATGCCCAGCGGCGCGTAGGGCGCGAAATCGCGGCATGGGCCGGGACGGTCCTGGTAGATCGTGCAGCGCACGCTCCTGCCGACTTCCCCTTCCAGGGCGACACAGCGCGGCGGCGCCTCGTCCGTCCCGCGCATGCGCATCAGGTTCGGCAGCAGCCGGATGGTCATCGACTCCGGGACACCCGGCTTATCCGAAGACGCCAGATCGTCCGGGTGAAAATCGACACGGAACGCAGCGCAGCACGCGCCGCAACTCAGACAGGCCAGATCAGGCACGCTCAATTCCTGCAGGATGGGACATGTGGCGGATTGTCTCGCAGAGAATTGGTCGCCGCAAACTCCTCGCTGTGCCCTGACCTCACCTCGATTCGGGCGCCAGTTTCTGCCTGAGCCAGTCGCCCTGCGGCGCAGCGTGAGCTCGCATCGACTCGAGCAGGAGTCTGGGATCCTCCGACACGTGGACAAGCTCGAGGTGGTGAGGCTTGATGAATCCCTCGGCCGACATGTGCCGCACCATCGCCAGCAGCGGGTCGAAGAAGCCGCGCACATTGAGCAGACCCACCGGCTTGGCGTGGATGTGCAATTGCGCCCAGGTGATGATCTCGAACAGCTCGTCGAGCGTCCCGAACCCACCCGGCAGGGCCACGAATCCTTCGGCGCGGTCGGCCATGGCCGCCTTGCGGGCATGCATGCTGTCCACGACAAGCATCTCGGTCGCCTGGGGATGCGCCAGTTCGCGCTCGGCCATGAATGTCGGAATCACTCCATAAGTCCGCCCGCCCCCGGCCAGAACGCCGTCGGCCAGAACACCCATCAGACCGACATTGCCACCACCCCAGACCAGTTCGATATTCTCCTGCGCCAACAACCCGCCAAACCCTGCCGCGGCCGAGGCATAAGCGGCGCCGAGCCCGGACGAAGCACCGCAAAAGACACAAA